>CAYFWJ010000227.1:0-2504 GCA_964346755.1 uncultured Ectothiorhodospiraceae bacterium | reverse complement strand
TCGATTTCGCCTTCACTACCCTGCGCGATACCAATAATGAACCGGTTCAGGTCATCCCCGAGCCGGGCACCTGGCTCGGGGCCGCCCTGGCCGGCGTCGGCCTGATGGGCCTCATCGGGTGGCGGCGCTCGCAGAGGCTCGGCTAGCCGATGGTTCCAGCCCCAGGGAGGGGACGCTGGCCCCTCCCTGGCCCTCGGCACGGGGCGTCGGACTCCTGCCCCTGCCCCGGACGGATCCCCCCGCTCCGCGGGAGACCGCCGCGCCATCGGCCCACAGCCTCTTCGCAGCCTCCCCGCAGGCGACGGTTCGACCGCCCCGCCCGCCCCCGCCCGTAGCGGGGCCGGCGATGGGTCCGTGCATCCCGCGCGCCCCGCCCGGGATGCCCGCGGGAACCCCTTCCCCGCTAGGACTCGGCGTCCCCGGGGAGCCGGGTCGGTTCCGGCGAGCCGCGACGTCTTGGCCGAAGCCCGATCCAGAGGGCGACGTTGAGCAGGACCGCGCCGGTGACGATCCCGATCAGGGCGTGGCGGAAGTAGACGCGGGGCATGAGGTACCAGGAGACATCGCCCCGGTTGTTCCGCCACAGGTCGTTGTCAAAGAGCAGGGGATGGAAGATCTCCGCCCAAAAGTACTTGAAGAAGGGCAGCACGGCGAGGGTCGCGAGGACGACGGCGAGGTTGGCGAGACTTGCGCGCCGGATGAGGGGTCGCCGCCCGAGGGCGATCACCAGCGCGAGGGCGATCAAAAAGGCCACCAGGAGGCCATCGAAGATCGTCCGGACTTCGGCGAGATGGGCCTGTTCCTTGTCACTCCAACCCCCCTGTAGGGTATCCTCGTGGCGCATGAAGGCGGCGAGGTTCGTGACCGCCTGGTCGAAGGGCATGATCTCGAGTTGCTCGCACCGGTCGTGCCATTGGCAGTTGAGCTCGTAGGCGGGCGTGGTATAGATCAGGACCGCCAGGGGGAGGTAGACGGTGACGACGAAGAGGGCGAGCCAGAGGATGAGCCCGCGGGGTATCCCGAGCCAGGGCGGCAGGCGGCGACCGAGCGGGGTGGGTGAGGGATCGGGACGAGCGGATGGCGGCATGGGTTCCTCGATTGCTCGGGGTTAGGACGACCGCGCGCGGCGTCAGGTCTCCTGGAGCCGGGGCCTGAGCGCGGCCAGGTTACAGGGCTGGGTCCGGATGTCGAGTTGCTCACGGATCAGCCGTTCCCAGGCGGTTCGGCAGGCGCCGGAGGAGCCCGGCAGACAAAAGACGAAGGTGCCGTTCGCCACGCCGGCCAATGCCCGGGACTGGAGGGTGGAGGTGCCGATCTCCTGGTAGGAGAGGAAGCGAAAGAGCTCCCCGAACCCCTCGATGGTCTTATCGAGCAAGGGGGCGAGGGCCTCCGGGGTCCCGTCCCGGCCGGTGACCCCGGTGCCCCCGGTGGTCAAGACGCAGTCCACGTCCGGGTCGGCGATCCAGCGGGAAACGATGGCGCGGATGGCGTAGCGATCGTCGGGGACGAGGGCGCGCTCAGCCAAACGATGGCCCGCCGCCTCGAGGCCCGTCACCAGAACGGATCCGGAGCGATCGGTCGCCAGGGTACGACTGTCCGAGACGGTCAGGACCGCAGCACGGACACCGGTCTCAGGGGTATCATCGGTCATATCGGGGGCCTCCTGAGGGCGTTGGTCCCTTAGCGTACGGGGAGCCGACCGCAATCGTCCAGTCAACCCACCGCGCCCGGCACCACAACACGACGCGCACGCAGGCTCATGTCCGAAGAACGCATTCAAAAGGTGATGGCCCGGCTCGGCCTCGGCTCCCGGCGGGAGATCGAACGCTGGATCGACCGCGGGAGCGTCCGCGTCAATGGCCAGACGATCGGCCTCGGTCAACGGGTTCGCCCCGGGGATCGCATCGAGGCCCAGGGTCGGCGGCTGACCGTGCCGCCACCACGCCAGGCGGAGCCGCGGGTGCTGATGTACCACAAACCGCCGGGGGAGGTGGTGACGCGGCGAGATGACGCCGGTCGACCCACGGTCTTCGCCCGCCTGCCGGGGGTCCACTGGGGCCGGTGGGTCGCCGTCGGACGGTTGGATCTCAACACGGCGGGCTTGTTACTGCTGACCGACTCCGGCGACCTGGCCAATGCCCTCATGCATCCCCGGGCGGGGCTGGAGCGGGAGTACGCCGTGCGCGTGCTGGGCCCGGTCGATCCGGCCTGTCTGGAACGGATGACCGCGGGGATCGAGCTCGAGGAGGGACCGGCCCGGTTCGCCCGTATTTGGGAGGCCGGGGGGGAAGGCCGGAACCACTGGTATCACGTGGTGTTGAACGAGGGTCGTTACCGGGAGGTGCGGCGTCTCTGGGCGAGCCAAGGGGTGACCGTGAGCCGATTGATCCGCGTGCGTTACGGTCCGATCCCCTTGCCTCGGGATCTCCGCCAGGGCCGCCATCGTGAGCTCGAGGGCCCGTCGCGGAACGCGCTTCTCGAAACGGTGGGGTGGGCGCCGGCGC
>CAYFWJ010000226.1:0-2508 GCA_964346755.1 uncultured Ectothiorhodospiraceae bacterium | reverse complement strand
CGCATTTATCTCATCCTGGCCGTCATCGGTGCGATCCTCCCGTACTTCTTCTATCTCTCGTTTATGGGAGACCAAGGGATGGCCCTTTCGGGCTTCATCGCCGCCACCCTGGTCAACGATGCAACCACCGGTCTCACCATGGACCTGCTCATCAGTGCCGTCGTGTTCTGGATCTTCTTATTTCACGACCGCCCCGGCCCCTCACCTTGGCCATTCATCGCGCTGACCCTATTGATCGGACTCTCCTGTGCGTTACCGGCCTACCTCTACGCCCGCACGCCCCGAGAACCCGCTGGCGCCTGAAGAACCCGAATCGGCCGATGGACGCCGGTCACCGTTTGGCCGGATCGCCGGACTCAAGGAATGGCATAAGCCCGCGGTTGTTGCGACTTTATCGATCCGGCCATCAACTGAGGTGGTGATCGCACCTTCCCGCGAGGGAACCGACTCGCACCGGTTCGGTGAATCACCCGGGCGGGTCGTCCGCCAGGGCGACCCCTCGATTGCCCCGGACTCGCCACGACGGTGGCTTGATCGGCCGATTCCACAGGCGATGGATCCACCGAATACAGCGGTCTTACCGATCGCTGTAGGGCGGCTCCTTCCGCGTCGTGGGCTGGAATCACCGGGGGTCGGCGTTCCGGGGGGTCGGGGGACGCCGTAGATCCGTCCGTGGAGGCTTGACGATCGCCGTCCAGGCGATCGACACCCCCGACCCCAATCCCCCGAATCGCCTCGAGCATTGAGGGCGAGTCCTCGCCCAGGCGATTTCCGTACCCTCACCCGGGCGGGTCGCACGCCAGGGCGACCCGCCGATCGATCCGGCAGTCAACCAAAGTAGCGAGTCTCGCCGAAACAGGACATGCATCAATCCCAACGGATACGAGGCATCCACCCCGGCTCCGCCTTCCATGGACCATCCCACCGCCACGAACTCGCCCCGAACCCGGTGCCGATTGGCGCAAGCCCCCGGGGATCCCATCCGAAAACCCCGTTGCGCCCCAGTCCTGCTGACACACGTCGCGCACCACGGGCGCGGCGCCGAGCCGACGACCGCTCGCATGGATTTCGGGGGTCGGAGGGTGTGCTCGCCTCAGGCAACCAATACGTTTGTTGACACTGGCTCCTTCGAGGGAAGAATCCCGCGGCCTGCCGGAACCGGAGGGACTCAAGCCATCGGTGATCATCGAAGGGGGCGTTGCCTCACGATCTTGGGTCCAGCGCGCGCACGTCTTGCTCCCCCGATGCGATATCATCCCACGAGCCCTTGCAACGCACGAGGCGACCATGTCCGCGCGATCCTCGAACCAACCCACGCGATACGATCAATTGTTGGCTCTGCCGGAGGGCCTGACCGGGGAGATCATCAATGGCCAGCTCCATACCCAGCCTCGCCCCGCATGGCCACACGCCGTGGCGGGATCCCGTCTGGGCGCCGATCTCGAAACCACCTACGGACGAGGGCGGGGGGGACCCGGGGGCTGGTGGATCATCGACGAACCCGAGGTTCATTTCGTTCTGGACCGGGAAGTCACCGTGCCCGATATCGCGGGCTGGCGCAGAGAACGGCTGCCCGAACCACCGTCCGGACACAAGGTCGCGGTGGTTCCCGATTGGATCTGCGAGATCCAGTCGCCAACCACTCGACGCATCGATCGCGAGGAAAAAATGCCGCTCTATGGGCGTCATGGCGTCGCCTATGCCTGGTTGGTCGACCCGCAGGCTCAGACCCTCGAGGCCTACAAGGCTGACGGGTTCACATGGCACCTATTGGAGGTCTTTCGAGGGGACGATCCGGTGATGATCGCCCCCTTCGAGGCCGTTACCCTCCAGCTCGCGGATCTTTGGGTCTGACCGGGGCTTGGCCCCGCGGTCCGATCGGAGGGCCAAAAGGCGACCCCCGAAGTGTCATCCCGACCCGGAAGCCGACTGGACGAGGCGGGCAGCCTGTGCGCGCGAGGCGCCCGCGTGATCTCGCCAGGCGACCGATCATCTTCCTCCGCATCACCGAGTTCTCCCCCAACCCGGAGCCCGTTGCACGTCTGCTCACCTTCATCGGACGGATCGTATGGTCGCTGTACCGAGGCCCCGTGAAAGCCAAGGACCGAGGTCAAGCGATCCCGGGCCATCCACCGGCGACAGCCGTGATCTCGAAGGCTGGAACGGATCATGACCATCCCGTCAACAAAGTAACGCCGCGGGTCTGGCGGAATGACCCTACCCAAGTTCAAGGCACGCCCCCCATCGCGACCACCGCATCAATCACCCGGGTGAAAACGGGGCCCCTACACGCCTCGGCCTCGATGAGACCGGCATCGGGACCCGGATTCCATATCCCGTGGCCGCTGCGGACCGGCCGGTCCCACCCGACGGGTGAGCGCTCATCCCTGAGCAGCCGACCCAACGATTGGGATTCCGGTCGAGGCTGACGCGCCCTTGCGGTCGGTGGGCGCAACGGGATCCGATTTCGACGATTCCTGGCCCGGCCGTCCCCGCGATCACCCGGGA
>CAYFWJ010000225.1:0-2541 GCA_964346755.1 uncultured Ectothiorhodospiraceae bacterium | reverse complement strand
TGCCGGCGGTTCCTGCTGGTGCTCCTCACCCCCGCGGACTTGGACGGGGCGGGGCTACCGCCCGGTTTCGAGCCCGTCACGACCCAGGGCCAGACTCGCTGGCAGGGGACCCTCAACGGCCTCGAGCTGACCGTCGAATCCGCGGTCATCGGCAAGCCCACGCGGGAAGGCGGTTGGGACCTCGCCAACCACCGGCCCCGCCCGGTGCGCAGCCTCGTCCCGGCCGGCAGCGCCTGGTTCGTCACCGGCTTCGCGGCCGACCCGGCCGACGCCGTCGCCGCCCTCCACGGCCACGCCATCGGTCGCGAGACCGCCCTGGGGCGGGGTCGACTCGCCGTCGCCCGCTGGCCCGAATCCGACACGTGATGCCTCGCATCCCCGTTCATTGCGTTTAATCGTCAAGGAGCTATCGATGCCCACACAAGCCACCGCCCTGCTCGGACTCATGACCGAGACCCCGCTCCACGCCGGCACCGGCCAAGCCACCGGCATCATCGACCTGCCCATCCAACGGGAAGTCCCCACCGGCTACCCCTGCGTCTACGGCTCCGCCGTCAAGGGCAGCCTCCGGGCCCGTGCTGAGGCCTTCGAGCTCACCGGTCTGGATGTCGTCTTCGGGCCTGACCACAAAAACGCCAGCGAACACGCCGGGGCCCTCGCCATCGGCGACGCCCGGCTGCTGCTGCTCCCCGTGCGCTCGCTGACCAGCCACTTCAAATGGGTCACCTGCCCGGATCTCCTGCGCCGCTTCCAGCGCGACGCCGCGCGGCTTGGGCTCGCCCTACCGGCCTTCCAAGTCCCGGCGGTCGAGGACAGCCACGCCTGGGTCCCCGCCGAAGTCCCCACGGCCTTGTTCCTCGAGGAATACCGCTTCGAGCCCCAGCAAAAGGACCTCAGCGGGGTGATCGCCGCGATCACCCGGTTACTCGATCGCCCCGAGGCCGAGCAGGCCCTCAACGAGCAGCTCGTCATCGTCTCCGACGACCTCTTCGCCCACCTGGCCGGCAACACCACCGCGGTCAACGCCCACGTGCGCATCGAAAACGACACCAAAACCGTCGCCCGCGGGGCCTTGTGGTACGAAGAAACCCTGCCCCCGGAGACCTTGCTGTACGTCGCCCTCCATGCCAACGCCGGGCGCCAACCGAGCAACGGCGAGGCCGCTTCACCCTGGACCGCCCAAGCCGTGCGCGACGCGGTCCTCAGCGCCCTATTCAAGGCGCACCCCTACCTCCAGCTCGGCGGCAACGAGACCGTCGGCATGGGCTGGTCCCGGGTTACCGCCTTCACCGACCCCACGGACACGGAGTAAGCCACGATGCCCCAGACCATCCAACAACAACGGGCCGCCTACGCCCTCGAGGCCATCCACAAGGCGCGTCGGGAACTGCGCCCCGATGCGCTCAAGGAGCTCAAGAGCTACGCCAGCGCCCTGCCCGCCATGATCCACATGAACGGACTCGGCCAGGCCGCCGCCTTCATCCTCAGCAAGGGGCAGGAAGCGGCGGCGTATCAGCGGCTCTACGACATCCTCGGCGGCTGGCTATGCGCCAAGGGCAAGCCCTACGCCGGGTACAACGATCTCATGGGGGCCATCACCGGGGCCGACATGCACGCCTATCGCCTCGCCCAGGCAGAGGCCCAAGCCCTGCTGGACTGGGTTAAGAAATTCGCCAACGCCTATCTGGAGGATGTGGCATGACCCGCCCCCTGTATCAGGGCCACGACGCCGGCTTGAACCCCCCTGGGTCCCATGGGCACCGGGGGTTGTGGTTCGAGCGCTTCTTCACCGGCTACACCGCCGAGTGGGGCGTGCCCGACAAAGCCAAACGCGAGGCCATCAAAGCGGTGACGGGTGCGGTCGGCAACAAGCAAGCCCTCGAGCACCACGGGGTGCGCCGGCTGCGCTTGGTGGACAGCCTCGGTGGGGCCGCCCGGTCGTTTCGGGTCGAGTGGCATTTCGTCACCGGCCTCGGCCTGCCCCACCCGGTGGAAAACGGCTTTCTCTGGCATCCCACCCTCGGCGTCCCCTACCTGGGCGGCGCCGCCATCAAGGGCCTCGTCCGCGCCTGGATCGAGCAATGGGCCGAGGGCCTCGACGCCGAGCAACGCCGCACCCGCATCAGCCAATGGTTCGGCGATCTCAAAGGCAACCCGCTCAAAACCGGACGCGCCGAGGAAGACCGCAGCGGCTGGTATGTCTTCCTCGAGGCCGTGCCGCTCGAACCCCCGATGCTACGCGCCGACATCATGACCCCGCACCGCGGCAAATGGTACGAGCAGGGTGATGCCCGCCCCCTGGATCCCAACGTCCAGCCCGGCGATTGGCACGACCCCATCCCGGTCCCGTTCTTGGTGGTCGAACAGGCGGTCTTCCTGTTCAGCATCGGCATCCGGCCCGGACTGCCCGCGGCCGAGCGCCAACAGGCCGAAGCCGAGCGGGGCGAGGTCCTCGACGCCTTGGAGCAGGCCCTGGCCTGGCTCGGCGCCGGCGCGAAAACGGCGGTCGGCTATGGCCACATGGACCGAGACGACGGGGCG
>CAYFWJ010000224.1:0-2568 GCA_964346755.1 uncultured Ectothiorhodospiraceae bacterium | reverse complement strand
GGGGCCAGGAACGTGGAATCGACCGGGCCCAGTCCCTGGCCACTGGGTTCCGGCAGTCCCTGCCGGAACGACGGTTGGGGGCCTTTCCTGGGTGGGCTCGACGAGCGTACTCAATCGGTCTACCCGAGGAGCGTGCTTAACGGTCTGCTCGACGGGAAGTTCACTGGGGGCGATGAGCGACGAATCGCGGGTGGCAATCGAGCCCACATCGGATCCAGTCAATCCGGTCACGTCAGGCCTTCGACGGACGTAGGGCGAATTCAATGCCCGCTGTTCTTGGTATTCCAATGTCCCATAGTGTCCCATTGCCCGCTAACATCCCTTCGAATGTCTTGCCTCCCGTCGCACGCCCGACCAACCAATTGAGTTGCCCCTACCCGATTCCCGCTTGGGTCCCCATCCCCCTCACTCCCAGGTGTAGCCCAGGTATTCGAGCGTTGGACGAATATGCGGCTCCAACACCGAGAGCTGCTCACTCGAGAGGGCGGTTCGCCACTTGCCGTGGTTCCCACGCCGGATATTCTGAACCAGAAACGTGCCGGCCGGGCTCTCCGCGGCGATCTCAAGAAAGTGGGCGATCCGCGACCAGCTATCCTCTGGATGGTCGGATAGCTCTTCGTAGCGCAGCTCCAGGTATTGCTCGGAGGGCCAGTCCCGTAAGGCGTGGAGGGCTTGCATCACCCCCTCGCGCCATTGCACTGCCGTGGTGACCGTGTGGCCGTAGGCTTCGAGCGTCTCGCGCATCCCGGGGAAACGCTCGCCGTAGCGCCGGGGGCGTCGGGTGATCAGGCTCGAGAGGAAGACCTGGGCGTTATCGGCGAAGAATGCGGGGAGTCGTTCGCGCGGGACATTGCCGCGCGCCACCAGGTCCCGAAAGTGACCCAGGCGCTGCTTCAACAGCGCAAGGCGTCCGGCGGCCGCCTCCGCCCCATCCCGACGGTAGGCCTGACGTCCGCCGTACCACTCGATTTCCCGCGAGATCAAGTTGTCCCGGCCGTCTCGAATGACATGAATAATCCGGGCCTCGGGGAACACCGCCCGGACAAAGGGTAGCCGAAAGACATTGCTGGGTGTCTTGTCGACGGGGATCTGCCCGGATGCCCCCGCACGCTCGAAGAAGCGGCGGATATAGCGCACGGTCGCCGGCGTGGCCTCGTCGATCCCCCGCCGATCGTGCGCCCAGGTGCGGGCCCGGTAGTTCCAGATGTAGCGGTTCTCATAGAGATTGTGGAAGCGCGGCTCCGCATCTAAAACATGACCGAGGAGATTGGTCCCGGACCGGCCGGTCCCGACGATCAACAGGGGTGCGGGACTCATGGGGCGAGCCCCCCCGGGGTCGCCGCCGGCCGGGGTGTGGGCCTCGCGTCGGTGTCGATGACATCAGCGGGCGGCTCGCCCGAGCCGAGAAGCCATCGGTAAACGGCCGTCAGGCGCTCGGCGACGCGTGGCCAGGTGTAGCGCTCGGCGACCAGTTGCTCACCCCGTGCCCCCAGGCCGCGTCGGTCCGCCTCCGGCAATCCCGCCAGCGCCTCGATCCCCTGAGCCATCTCGGCCGGCTCGGTCCCAATCCGGATCGCCGCCCCTTCCTCGAAACCGATCGGGAGATGACAGGCCTCTGTCATCAAAACCGGCAGCCGGTACGCCCAGGCCTCGAGTACCGCCATCGGCAGGCCTTCGCTCACCGAGGGAAGCACGAAGGCGCTGGCGTGCCGGAACGCCCCGGTCTTGCCCGCCCCAAACTGGGGACCCAGCAGTTCAACCTGCCGCACACCGGTCTGCCTGACCCAGGCTTCAAGCCCCGCACGATACCCCGCCTGGTCCCAACCGGCGATGACCAACCACCACGCGTCCCGTTCGGGACCCTGGACCTGCGCTCGCCACATCTGCCAGGCCTCCAGGAGCGCCATGAGGTTCTTTTTCCGATGCAGGCGGCCGAGAAACAGGAGGACCCGGCTGCCTTCGGGCACGGAACCCGCCCACGGGGCCGGCGGTGCCGCCTGATCCCAATCCGGGCGATCCACCCCGTTTGGGATCACGGCGATCGGCTGCTCGAGCCCAAAGGCCCGGATCGCCTCAGCCTCGGGCTCACACAACGCGTGCAGGCAGTTCGCTCGCCGCAAATGGCCATGTTCGTAGGCCAGACCCGCGAGCCGCTTCTTCCATTGCGCGTGCCGCACCGCCCAGGGGTCGAGCATGCCATGGGGGCTGATCACCAGGGGCCGATCGCCACCCGCCCAACGTCGGCTGGCGATGGACGGGTACATCCACAGCCCATGGACGTGCAGGAGATCCAGGGCCGCGCCCTCCAGTCCCGGCACGAGGCTCGGGGCAAACCCGAAGCCTTTCGGTCCGTGAACCGGGTGGTTGCTGACCCGCACCCCCTCAACGCCCGGGGCCTCATTCGGATCCGCGAGCCCAAAGAGCGTACTCGTCACGCCCGGCACCGCGTCCAACCCCCTCGCCAAGCGATGAACCGCCTCGAATACCCCACCCCCCTGATGGGATAGGTAATGGGTCAACAAACCGATCGTCAGCGTCTCGCCAGGGACCACAGGAGACTCCGCTCGC
>CAYFWJ010000223.1:0-2631 GCA_964346755.1 uncultured Ectothiorhodospiraceae bacterium | reverse complement strand
TTGTTCGAAGGCGGACTGCAGCTGGACCGCCAAGACCTGCACGACGCCGGCGTCGCCGTGCGCCGCCTGGTGTTATTGGGGGCCCCGCTCGGTTGGATCCTGACGAGCCTTGCCGCCCACCTCATCCTGCCCATCGCCTGGGAGACGGCCTTCGTCTGGGGCGGCATCCTCATCGTCACCGGGCCGACGGTGGTCCTGCCCCTGCTGCGTCAATCCCGAGTCCAACCGCGACCCGCCGCCGTTCTCAAGTGGGAAGGGATCATGAATGACCCGATCGGCGCCTTGTTTGCGGTCGTCGCCCTTCAGGTCATCGTCCTCAAGGACGCCAGCCTTGCGGTGTTGTTGGGGGAACTCGGCCTTGGCCTACTGGCGGGCACGGTCGTCGGCGTTGCCACCGGCCTATTGGCCGTCTGGGCATTCAATCGCGGTTATGTCCCGGAATCCCTCAAAAGCTCGGTGCTCCTGGCCCTGGTCCTCGCCGCCTATGCCCTCGCCGATCAGGTCCAGGCCGAGGCGGGACTCCTGGCGACCACGGTCATGGGGGTCACGGTCGCCAACGCCCCCCTGCGGGATCTCACCGAACTCCGGCGTTTCAAGGAAGACGTGGCGGTCGTGCTCATCGCGGGGGTGTTCGTCGTGCTGACCGCCACCCTCGAGCTCTCCGACCTGGCGATGATCGATGGCCCGGCCCTGCTCTTCGCCGCCGTGCTGATCCTGGTCATCCGCCCGCTGGTGGTCCTCCTGACCACGTGGGGTTCGGAGTTGGACTGGCGAGACCGGGCGCTGGTGGCGTGGATCGCCCCGCGCGGGATCGTGGCCGTCGCACTGGCTGGCGTCGCCGGACCCCGCTTGACGGAAATGGGCCTGAACGCGGAGCCCCTGGTGCCACTGACCTTCTTCCTGGTCTTCCTCACGGTGCTCGTCCAAGGGGGAACCCTGCAGCCGGTCGGGCGTTTGCTGGGCCGCATGCGGGGTGCTTCATCGGGGGTGTTGATTGTCGGTGCCCGCCCCTGGTCCATGGGCCTGGCTCGGGCCATTGATGATGCGGGTATCCCCGTCACCCTGGCCGATACCGATGCCGAACGGATCCGGTTGGCACGGCGGGCGGGATTCTCGGTGTTCCACGGCGAGGTGTTGGCCCAGGATGCCAGTCGCCGCCTGGACTTCGGGGGATTTGCCTGGCTGTTGACGATGACCGAAGACCCGGCCTACAACGCCCTGGTCTGTCGGGAGTTGCAGCGGGACTTCGGATCCCTGCGGGTCCTGCAGGTCCCGCCAGCGAGCCAAGCGCAGCATCATACCCCGGACTCGCCGGACAACGTCGCCGATCGCGGCGGCTGTCGTTGGCTCGCCGGGGCCTTCGCGAATACCCAAACCCTGATGGGGCGACTGCAATCCGGCTGGCAGTTCCAAGCCGTTCAGGCACCGGCCTATCCGAACCGACGCCGTTGGTGCGGGACCTTGGGGCCTGAGACGCGCGTGATGGCGATCAAACGCCCCCGACGGGGCATCCGGCTCCTTGGGGCCGAGGAGCGTGTGGGCCTATTTCGCGGCGATACGGCGATCGTCTTCACCCCCGCTGAGGAATTCGAGACCGTAACCCCCATCCGACGGGCCCCCGAAGAACCGCCCCTCATCCCCTCCAGCGACCGGCTGCCAACATCCGCCGCCGAGGACGATTAGGGGCGCCAATCGGCCACGCGTTCGGGGTGTTCAGCGACCCAGGTGCGGGCCGCCTCCCGCGGCGTCACCTCGGGTTGCTGCTGGGCCAGCATCACCGCCTGGATGTCGGACAGCGTCCAGTAAAAGGCGTCCAGTAACGCGTAAACCTCCGGTTTATCCGCCGCCAACCCCTGCCGGACGATGGTTGCAATGAACTCCCCACCGCCATAAACCCCCTGAGGGTCATCGAGATACCGGAGCTCGAAGCGCTGAAACATCCAGTGGGGCGTCCATCCCGTGACGACGATCGGACGATTCGCCTGGTAGGCCTCGGCCAAGGCCTGCACCATGGACTCGTCGTCCCCTGAGCGCACCTCGAAACCGCTCAACCCGTATTGCTCGAGGGCGGTTTCGGTGAGCCGCATGATGCCGGCCCCGGGTTCGATCCCGATGATCTCCCCGTCAAAGCGCCCGCGATGCGCGGCGAGATCCGGAATGGTCTCCACGTCGTCCACGTACTGGGGGATCACGAGCCCGATGCGGGTCTCTTCGAGATTGGGCCCGAGATTCTCGACCCGACCGGCAACCCGTTCGAGGTAATCATCGTGGGTCCTCGGCAGCCAGGCCCCGACCAACCCATCAACATCGCCGTTCGCGACGGCTTCCCACATGGCCGCTGGACTCACGGCCGTCAGCTCCACGGCGTAACCCATGTCCTCAAGGGTCGCCTCAACGACGTGGCTGCTCGCGATCTCCGTCGACCACTCGACGTAGGCGAGCTCGACCTCGTGGGACGCACGATCATCGCCGCGTACGGGATCGGTCTCCGGTGAACAACCGATAGCGAGGGCCAGGATACCGGCGACCCACAAGCCGGTCAGGGAGAGCTCGGTGGATTGAGACACGATGGCTTCCTAGGGCGTGTTGACATTTCATGGCAGGGGTATTGGCAGGATAGCATCGCTTGCC
>CAYFWJ010000222.1:0-2655 GCA_964346755.1 uncultured Ectothiorhodospiraceae bacterium | reverse complement strand
ATGCTCAGCTCGATCACTTGGGGGATATCGGCGCCCGACAAGGGCAGGGGTCAAGGGCAGGGATCAAGTCTCGATCCGATACATTCCCGTAGGATGTGCCGACGCCAGGAGGCGCATCGATTGTCCAAGCGGAACCGATCCCCCCTTGGCCCGCCCGAGCCGGAACCGGCAACCGATGCGCTTCGCGGACTCAGCGCATCCTACGATGCTATTCTTCCGAAGCTGGCACATGCGATGCCGGTTAACGGATGCCGCAAGCCGGGCTTCCTGAGCTACGGCAAGCCGGCTCACCGCCGGGGCGCACAGGACCCGAACGCGCCGAGCTATCAGCCCGACTCGTTCGGCGGCGCGCTGTCTCTCCGCTGCCCGGACTATCGCCGCCATTCTTCGTTGTTGTCGAACGAGGGGATAGCACGAGCAATCGAGCGTCTCACGAGGCTCAAGGGCAAGCTGCACACGCCCCCCTGCCCCAATGACCCATGCGAGCCGGGGGCGATACGGCCGGGGCGATACGGGACACCCATCGATTTCAGGAGTCCAGATACATCTGCATGAGCTGGACACGGCGCGTCACTCGAAACCACCAACCCTTGTTCTGGTCGCGTGCCTCGGCTCTCAAGAGGGTCTCCACGGCGACTTCAGCCGACCGAACTTCCTCAGCCGTCAGCTTTCGTTCACCGAGCACGCGATTGAGCTCCGCGAGCAATAATTCGGTATTCGCCTGCAGCTCTTGTCGCTCCCCGTGGGATGCCCCATCAACGTGTATTTGAATCCGCTGCTGTTCGGTTCTGGACAAGGACATTGGATGTTCTTTGGACGTTGGACGAATGGATGATCAAGCGGATCGGACGTCGCGTGTCGGAATCGCGCATTCGGCCAGCACGGCGCCCGGGTGCACCCGATCGGCCCATGGGCGTTTTTCGGATGGGCGAGACCGAGGTCTTGGAGCCAATGGCCGACGGGGAGCGGTTGGCTCAAGCCGTCTCGTCGACGACGGCAGACGTCGCGCGGGCGGGCCTGCGCCCTCGGTGAGACCGCCGGAGCGGTGCGATGGGTGGACACACGGGCAACCGCCATCCCCGGATCGCTCGACCTGACGGACGCGTTGAGGGTCCAATCGAATCCAGCGGCGATTCACACCCATTCACCCCGAACGATGAGGCCATCCGAGCCTATGGATTACAGCATATTCAAAGCCCTTCAGGCGTTACTGTTCTTTGGGCTAGCGATTGGCGTGGCGGTCTGGCAGCTGGTCGACGTGCGGCGATCCCTTCGGAAGACGAGGCGCGCGAAACGCCACGAACCCGAGTCCGAAGACCCCGCCGAGCGCGGCCGGTGAGCGCTGCCCGCCGATGGAGACCGCCGGTGCGGGAAGCCCGCCCCGAGGATCGCGCCGACGCCTCCCGTCGCGCGGCGAACGGGGACCCGCGTGGATCAGGCCTCTGCCGAGGGGGGCTGGGGCTTGAGGTAGATGTTGCGGCCGAACCAGCCGGTATCGAGGCTCCATTCCTCGAGCCCCGTGAGCAGCCCCTGGGCCTGGAGGGCGCGGAGGTCCGATTCGAGCTGGTTGCGGAAGTCGGCTTCCGGGTCCCGTCTGGCCCCCGCGGCCATGAGGAGCTTCTCGAACGGCCGCGTCCAGTCCTCGTTGAACCAGGTCGCCGACCACCAGATATCCCCGAGGATGCCCTTTTGGCGCTGGGAGAAGCGGAGTTCGCTGGTTTCCCCGTACTCGAGCTCGATTTGACCCTTGGCCGGGGTGCTCTGATCCGCGCGCAGGAAGTAGAGATCCCCCCAGGGGACCGTGTCGTTTTCGGTGCGGGCGGTCTGGCGCGGGTCGGCGAGGAGGGCGGCGATGACCTTGAGCATGTTGTTGAAGCCCCGGTCGTAGTCCCGGCTGACCCGCACATCGTGTTGGGCCATGGAGACCATCATGAGCCCTTGGGGACCGATCTCCGAGATCCCGGGCCCCTCACCGGCGTTGTCGGTTGGTTCTGCGGCGGGCGCCTCGCCCGAACCGGGCATCTGACGCAGCTTGGAGGCATAGGCCATCCCCTGCAGGGCCGCCTTGAGGGAGTCAGCGTCCCGGCGGTCGAGGGTGTTGGCGTGGGAATGGACGTCGATCCCCAAGGCCTGAGCCACGTTTAACAGCTCCCGGCTGGGGACGTCGAGCTCTTTGGCCAGGGTGTGCAGGCGGACACGATTCGGCGAGGACGAGGGCATAGGGCGACTCCGGCGGACCGCAGATCGGGGACGCGTGCTAGTTTACCGGAACTCGCCCTGCCCTCGGTTAAGGTGTCTTGAAATGAGCCGCTCCCCCTCACGGGTCCGCCTCGGAGGGGATTGGCAGGAGCCGGGGTTCGGTGGTGATGCGTTCGACCCGGCCCCAGGCCTCAAGGGCCTCGACGAACCATCCGGCTCGGCTCGGATGGGGGCGTAGGATGTCGTATTCGGCGTAGAGCCCGCCGTCGGCCCGCAGGATGAACTGGCCGATGCGCCCGCCCCGGGGATTGCGCCATTCCCCCACCCAGCCGACGGCCCCGGTCACAGAATCCGTTTCCGTCCGGAAGTTGAGCTCCGCCGGGCCCCCGATCGCGACCCCGTGCGGGCCCGCATCGAGGCCAAGTGTCTCGAGTCCCTGTTGCAGGGCGTTACAGG
>CAYFWJ010000221.1:0-2683 GCA_964346755.1 uncultured Ectothiorhodospiraceae bacterium | reverse complement strand
GCCGCCGACCAGCAGCCGCACGATATTGGGGATTATCAAGCCGATGAATCCGAGCACACCGATGACCCGGCCGGGCGGCACCGTGCTATTCACGGGGGGCCGGATTCTATCGCCCCAACTCACGGCGTCGAATTCCAGTACTGGCGGCATAGCCGGGTGCACGTCTCCACAGACCAAGCAGGTCTTGCAGCTCGGGGACCAGCGGTCGGCCATCACACCCAACGCACCCCGGCAATTGGCTTTATAGTGAAGCGGGCGCTGGAACTCGAAAAAGCCTCGATCCGCAACGGAGCGCACACGATGCGATCGCCATGAACCCGTTAGGGGGCGATCAATCGAGCCATTCGCGGGTGAGACCCCCTCTGCCTGATTCATCGTACCCGATGTCAACGGTGGACCCGCTGCTGAGCTTCAACCTGACCGGCGCGGACCATGCCACGCAACGATCAGCCGCCGGGGACGGGCCGTGACCGTTCCCCACGCAAAGCGCCTCGTGGTGTGGCGGGGCCAAACCCGTGGGATCCACCCCGGGGCCCCCGGGATCACCGGGGATCCATACTCGGCCGTTCAGTGTGTCCACACGACGCTCACCGAGAGCTGTCGCCCGGGAAGCGGTGCGGTGTCTTTGAGAAATGAGAGGTGGTTTCGGGCGAGTTCGTCGGTCAGGTTCTCGCCCTTGAATTCCAGGCTCCAGTCGCCGATCGCTGTTTCGGGGGCCCAGGTGAGTCCGGCGCTTAGCCAGCCGTAACCGTCGGTGGGTGTCTCGTTTGGCGCCTCGTAACGGCTGCGATCGACGCGCTCGTAGGTGAGCCGTGCGTTCCAGGTGTCCCAAGCGTAGTCGAGATCCAGTCGGGCGGTCGTGGGCATCATCCGCGGGAGGTTCTCGCCGCCGTCGGCGACACCCCGTACGGCCTCCAGGTGGAGCCCGAGGGTCAGTTCTCGAGTTTTCATCGCGTGGGTGTATTCTTGGCTGCCCGCAAGGCCGTAGACGCGGGCGGGAGTCGTCTCGATGGCCCAAACGGGACTCAAATGGAAGGGATCGAGGAGCGGCTGGCCACTATCGTCCACCTGCGGTTCCTGGAAAATGAATTCGAAGAAGCGGTAGTAAAAGCCTTCAAGGCGAGTGCGCCAGGGACCGTATTCACCAATCGCGGTGAGGTCGAGATTCAGGGAACGTTCGTTGTCCAGATCGCGGGCACCCAGGATGTAGCTATCCGTGGCGTGGTGAAAGCCGTTCCAGAAGAGTTCCTGGACGGCGGGAAGCCGCTCGAGATAGGTGAGACTCGTATCCGCGATCCAGCCGGTATCGAAATAGCGCCGCCAACCGAGGGCAACGCTCGGGGCGATGCTGCGGTCCGTGTCGTAGTAATCCGGATCGACGGTGTCGGGGACAAGCCAGGTCTCTTGGACATTGGCGGGGTCGGGCTCGAGGGCCCGGCCCGCGGCCCGCAGCCCGAGCGTCCAATCATCTTGTCCGGTAAAACGCTGGATGTTGACACCAACGGCGAGCTGACGGTCCGTGGAATCGGGCATGGGGTGGCCGTGGGCGAAGGGGATACCACGGTTTTCGAGCTGCGCTAACAACGAAGCCCCATCCGGGACATCCGTACGTTCCGCCCTCGAGAACTCGGCGCACCGGCCGTGTTCATGGCAGACCCGAAGCCGGCTGTGGGTTGCGGTGAGCTGGCCTTCAACCCGCCATGGCAGGGGTTCGAGCACGAACGCCGTCGAAGCCCCGTATTGGTCTTGGCCGAACAGGCCGTCGCGCCGCCCGCCCTCGGTCTCTTCATGGCGATATCGGCTGTACTGGAGCTCGGTCTCGAGCTCGGGCCAGGCACTCGGGCGACCGTCCATGTGCCAGACCAGCCCGTAGCGCTGTTGGTCCATCTCGATCCGGGTTTCCTGTGGGGTCCGATTGGGGATGCCGTAGGATTTGTCGAGCCACTCGGCCACCGTTTTTAGGGTGTTTCCCGAGGCAGGACGGACGCCGAGGACGAGCTGTTCCGAACGGGTGCGCAGATCGGAATCCACCAACTCGGTCCCGTCGCCTGCGGTGTAATCCCGGGCGCGGAAGCGATCCACCCCCCCAGCGAGTGAAACAGCTCCACGGCGCGCCGAGAACTCGGCCGCCGCGAGCCGGCCGGCCCCGTTGGTCCCCGTAGCCCCCTCCGCTTGAGCGGTGATGCCCTCGGGCGGCAAGCTTGGCTCATGCTCCGCACCGAGAAGCTGGATGACGCCTCCGCTGTAGCTGCCATACAACAGAGAGGCGGGTCCTCGGATCAACTCGATCCGTTCGGCTGAGCGCGGGCTCAGTCCCACGGCATGATCCTGACTCATGGCCGAGAGGTCGTTTAGGCCCAGGTTGCCTTGGGTAATGCCGACTCGATAGCCGGCCAACCCGCGGACGACCGGGCGCCCAACCGCCGGACCGTAACTGGCCGATCCGACCAGAAGGAAATCATCCAGGGCGTCGCCCAGGGTCTGGCCCCGGGCCCGCCGGAGGAGGCTGTCGGGATCCGAGGCCCCCGGGACAACGGCCTGTGCCGACTCGGCCTCTTCCACCGTCATGGGGTCAAGGACGGTCTCGCTGGCCCCGAGTCCCGGGACGAGGAGGGCACACGCGAGACCGAGACAAGCGCGTATGGCGCGGTTCATCCTACTCGTGATCGTGGGAGTCTTCGCC
>CAYFWJ010000220.1:0-2767 GCA_964346755.1 uncultured Ectothiorhodospiraceae bacterium | reverse complement strand
TCCGGGCTGCTTGCAGGCACTAAGGGAAGCCACGAAGGCTTGCGGCGTTGAGCAAATCAACAATTCACTGAAAAATCTCCAGCAACTCCTAAAAGGTCAACCGAGTGACCAACCGCCCGAGCTCAAATGGGCCGAGGCCCAGGAGGATCTGAATCGAGATCGCATCTGTGCCTTGAACCAAGTAATCCAGGCGGTTGAGACAACCCCCACGCCCGGGGCCGCCGATTGCACCGATTCGTCGTACCGAGCGGCCTTGAAGGCCCTCTGGAAGAAGAACTGGTTTCAGTCCTGGAAACCCTGTTTGGAAGCGGGATCAACGAGCCTACCCATGGGGAGTTTCGTCGGGATCAATCCGGACTTCGAGGCGCGGTTGATGGGCGATATCCCAAGGGGCGGGCCGAGTCTTGCGTGTTCGCCAACGGCCTCCGAGGCGCATCCCATCATCCGGCTGCGAGCGAGCCTCGAAGACACCACCGAGGTCTTATCCCAGGATCCCCTCGCATCGGCGCGGGTGCTCGGGGCCCTGTTTTCGCAAACCCGGGCTCTGGAGGACCTGCGGGGAACCATCGCCGCGCTCCCGGATGGTCTGGCGGCGATACCGCCGGAGCTCGATGCGACGACGCTGTTTTTACCCTCGGATGGGGCGCGATTGGAGCGACTCCAGGCCCTGCTCAATGGGCGAGCCGTCGATGCGTGTCCCGTCGGTGACTGTCGGCCGCTGGTGGATGTCTTAGCGGGATTCGAGCGGGGACTTCGAGATCCCGGTTGGCAAGACGACACGATTGTTCAGGCCCTGATCGAGCTAGAGCGTGCCACCGAGGCCTTGATCAGCCCCGCCCCGAAGTGGCGAACCGCAGCGGATGGAGGTGTCCCGTGGTAGGGGCGTGGGGGGTGCTAATGACGCGGCGGTTTCGGCCGGCCTGGCTGACACCGAGCCGACTCTTCGTCGCGATTGCCCTCGTGGCCGTCGCTGGCTGCAGCCAGTCACCGGACGAAGACTCCGCTGCCGAGGGTTTGAGCCCGAGCGCGAAGACGGCGCGCGGGGTCGAGGCGATGGCGCTCGGCGGCGACCCGATGGCGTCCTGGATCGAGCTATGCGAGGTGGTTCACCGACATAACGGCCAGGATGGCTCGGCCTGTCGCCCCGAGCGCATCGAGGCGGCTCGATCGGAACCTCAAGGAACCTGGGTGGAGGCGTTGGGGCGTAAGCCGTGGGTGAGCGAGCTGGTTGCGTGCCTTCGAGATGAGCAGGACACGGTCTCGCTGCGAACCCTGTTCGCCCTCGCCCCGGAGGTGGAACCCCGGCTGGTCGGCGTCATCCCTACCGGGGGCGGGGCCCCGCGGTTCGGTTGCCGCTCCGCGGATCTCGAAAGGCTTCACCGGGTTCGCGAGGCGCTAATCGGCTATTTCCAGGCCGTGACGTCGGATCCCAGGCCGGCGCATGAGTTTCTGATCGAGGTCGGTCAAGCAACGGGTCAGGCCGCGGATGGGCCGCCCACGCCCGCATCCCTGGAATCGCTGACACCACCGAGCACGGCCCACATCGCCTGGTTTACACCCCAAGACGCCAAACGGATCGCCCAGCTACAAGACTGGTTGCCCGGGGAGCGCCCCCTCAGCGATCAGCTCGGACATATCGATCGCAATCACCCGACGCTTGTTGGAACGAGCCAGCGGCACGCCCAGGCTTTCCGCCGGCTTCACACATCACTCCAAGATTTCTTCCCGCGATAACAGGAGACTCGGGGGTCCCGAGGCGTGGCCCCCGGGGGCCTGAGCCCAGCGACCCCCCGTCCAACGCCGAGGCCGGGATACCCACCGCCTCGGTCGGCACCCCAACCCGAAAAGCCGCCTCATTCCCGATCGATTGTCGGTCAATGATCCGGCACCGCCTCGTCTCCCAAGTACGCCGACCCCAACCGCCGCCCCCGACTGCCTCGCGCGGGTCGTCGACCCATAGGCGGCTGCCGGCTCCACCTCGGCGTCTGGCTTTGAGCCGCAGCCCGGAGGCTTGGGGGAACGTGGCGGACGGCATCAGGGGGCGTGCTGCGCTTACGCCGTGCGCAGCACGCCGTAGCGTCATAGCTCCCGGCTGGTGCGTGCAGACAGGCCAGAACGCGATTCCGGTTTGCGACCCCCACCGCGCAAGCGCGGCGATCTCGACACCGATCGGCTGGCCATCGGTCGTGTCATGCACCCCAAATCCGGGACCGACCCGTTCGATCGAGTCGCTCTTCTCGTCGGAGGGGCGCGGTGACTCGGGGTCAGGACGACCCAAGGGCGCCGGCACCGATATCAGCGGCTTCGAAATCCGCGTCATCCTCCAAGATCGCCGACTGCGAGCCCGGACAGTCCATCGGTCGCCCGCCTGCGCAGGCCGCCGAGACAGGGGCGGCCCCGCCAACGATCCGAACGGCACCCCACGATAATATCCGGCACGGAACCGGGAAGGGATTGGCCGCAGGACGCAACCACCTTTAAGGAACGATCATCGGCCGCCCCGAGGAGCGACATGCCCACCCCGAGTGGCCCGTCGGGATGGGCGCCGAACACCACCCCGGCTCGCCTGCGGCGAGGCTATGGCCCGCCTGGAAGATGACCCAGCGTCGTTTGCCGCCGGGCGGGGGTTCCTCTGGGTCATCCGGCGACGCTCGGGCCGCTCGACCCACGAAAATGATCTCGTATCAATTGCACTAAAGGACAATTTACGGCGAGTCGACGGGGCGCTATGGTCGATCTGGGCGGGTCCGTCAGCGATTCCCACCAC
>CAYFWJ010000219.1:0-2795 GCA_964346755.1 uncultured Ectothiorhodospiraceae bacterium | reverse complement strand
TGGAGGGCGGCGCGCGTGAGCGCCTGCCACTGCCAACGGATGCCGAGCAAGCGGAATCGCACCTGTCCGAGGCGTTTGAGATCGAACCCCTTCGAGTTCGGTTCCTGGAGGGACGTACCCAGCTCGCGGCCGCGCAGGGTCAGCCCGGCGAGGGCTACTTTGAATAGACTCGCCGCGGCGCCGCAATGGTGCCAGAGGGTGACATCGTTGGTGGGCCGGCGTGTCTCCCCAAGGGCTTGTCGGAACGGTTCCTCAAGGGCCGCACGGCAGCGCCCACGGATGGCCGGGACTGATTGCGTGCCATCGAAACCAAGGAGCGACTCCTCAAGGGCCTGCCGCACCCTCGCCCAGGCCGATTCCAGCGTCGGTTCATTGTAAACGCGGCGATCCTGGCCCAAGGCATCGGCGATATAGGCCGCATCAGGCCGTTGTTTACCCGTTCGAGTCTTGCCCGCCCCCTTATCCAGCGCCGAATCCCGAACATCTGCGGCGAAGGTGTAGAGGTCCCCGAGAAAACTGAGCTGATCCGCCGGGAACTTGCTCGACGCGTGGTGCTGCCGGAGCGGCTCGGCAAGCCCGCGGACCTGAACGGGTGGCTCGGGGAACCAGGGCTCGGGCAGGGCCAAGACCGCAGCCCAGCTTGGGTGCTGCAATAGGGCATCCAGCCAGGGTTCCGAGCCGGGCGCCGGGTAGATGCGTTCGCGTTCCAGGATGGCCCCGTGCGGTTCCTTTATGTGGGTCGCCTTCTCCATCTTCTCTCGTTTTTTCTTCGGGGGATATCTCTCCGTTGAGGGCTGAGCCGCCTTCTCGCGCGCGAACTCCGGGCGCAGCTTACCGAGATCGTGGATGAGCCCGGTCAGCTCGGCGGCGAGGATACGGTCTCGATCGGTTTCCGTCATCAGGCGAGGGGGGGACATTCAGGCATCCTCCGGGTCGATCCAACAGGCCAGCTCCCACCAGCTATCCGGGCCTTCCCGCCGGTGCTCGCCGATGGGAGCCGGTTCGCGGACATCGTCGCGGGCCTCGGCAGCCGCCGTGGAAGCACCCATGGCGTGGCCGTGCGTTGCGTAGTACTCCTGGACCTTTTTGAATCGATTCGCTTGTTCTTGCTCGATCTGATTCCGTTGTTCGCGGGCCTTTTGCAGTTGCTTATCGAGTTTGCTGAGTTTTTTCTTGTAGTCGCGTTTGCCCGGGTCGAGCCCCTGTTTCTTGTCCTCGAGGCCACGGATCTCCTGGTCTTTTAGCCCACGTTGTTCCGCCACCTTCTTCTCATAAATCGCCTCGTTGGGTCGTCCGTCCGCATCCAGGTATTCCGAGTAGTAGCTCGGTGGCTCGGGGACCGTGGGCGTCGTCCGCTCGGCTGCCGGGGGCGTCGGGGCTTGGGGCTCGAGGCCAGTCCAGTCTTTGGCCTGCAGGGTGGCCGCCCGGGGGGTGATGCCCCCATAACCGGCCAACCGTTTGGCGCCGAGCCCGAGTGCAGGCCACCACTGGGCGAGGGCCCCGAGGAGCCGGGCAAGATCGGCCCGGACGTCGCCCTCCTCGCTTGCGTCGGCCCCGCGCGGGTTGCAATAGCGGAGCTCAAGGATGCCGGTCGTCTCCGGGGCGATGGCCTCGAATTGGATGGGCAATGTGCCGATCCCACGCTGTTCGTCCCCGGGGTTCAGGACGAGGTATTGGATGGCCTGGAACCAGACCGGCGAAAAGTGAAGGCGCCCTTGTTCCGCCTCGGTGGTGTCCTTGGGGCCGCCATCCGGCGCGATGCCGAAGAGCCGCTTGGCGTGGGGGTCTTGGGCGCGAAAGGGGGTCCGACCGGGCCATTCGGCCGCTGCCGGGAAGGCCCGTTGATAGGCGTCCCCCGCCAACCCGGCGAGGGTGGCTGCGGCCAGGTACGGGGCGCCGAGGATGTGATCCTTGCGGGCCGGGTTGTCGAAGAGGTAGAAAGGATCATCATCCCGGGTCAATAAAGGGGTATCGAGCTGAAACTCGAGGAGTAGCCGGGCGCTGTATTTTGGAAAGGCGTTGAGGGCCTCCGCACCGGGGATCTCGTGGGTCCGGAAGACCGGGTCCACGGAAGGGGTGGTGGTGAGTCTTTTGGCCGGGCCCTTGGGCTCCCTGCGGCCGTTCGTGTCGAAGCCATGCCGCGCGAGGAACTCCCCTCGAACCTTCGTGAGCTCGCTTATGAGGGCCTTGGGCGAGGACGGGTCGACCCCGGTGGCGTTGATACGGGCCCGACCCAGGGTCACGTCCAAGTGCCAGCTGTTCCTCGGCTGTTGGAACTGCTGCTCCCAATCCGCAAGAAAATCAAAGCTCATGCCAGCCCCGCCAGTTGGTTGATCGAGGATGTCAGGTCGCCTTGGCCCGCCCCGAGGTCTGTGAACCCGCGGAGGGTCATCGGCCCAGGCGGTTGGCGCAAGGCCTGGTGGATGGACCGGACAATGGGCTGCCGCGCCTCGACCCCGGGGTTTCGGGCCGCCGCCTGTGTGTGAGGGAACAGCCCCCAGAGGCGTAGGACCCATTCCCCCTGGACCGGCTCGCGGTAGGCCCCGGAGACATTTACGGCACTGCCCGACTGGTTAAGCTTGCCGAAGGTCTGGTGCCGCCGGGGTTGCCACTTTGCCGCCGGCTCCTGCCGCAGGCTGCCCCGCAGATGGGCACGGAGCTCGAGCCCGTAGCGGAGACAGTCGTGTTCGGTGGTCGGCTGTTGCTGCGGTGTAAGACGCAGGGCGGCGAAGAACGCCCCGTGGAGGCCCGGTTGACGCGCAACTGGGGCTCGGGCCGGGGAGCGCAGGGGCTCG
>CAYFWJ010000218.1:0-2813 GCA_964346755.1 uncultured Ectothiorhodospiraceae bacterium | reverse complement strand
GCAGATCACCTTCCGGCTGACGTTCGAACGGGATCGGTTAAGGCCGGCCCCTAACGATACACCAAGCGACTTCCGTATCGCGGGGCAAGCCCGCGACTTTCTCCGACTCGCGACCCGGCGCGAGGACCCGGATACCCTCTTCTTCAGTCGTCGGTTGCGACTCGAGGGCGATACGGAGCTGGGGCTCTATACCAAAAATCTTCTCGATTCCGTGGATCTGGAATCACGTCTCGGTCCCCTGCATCCGTTGGTGCAGCGCCTGACGGCCGGGCTGAGCCGATGCACACCTGCCTGAGCTGGGATCGGATCACAACCACTCGCCCCTATCCCGCGACACACCATCCGCCCCGACTCCAGCGCCTCAACCAACGGGTCACCCCAGCGCCCAACGGACGCTGGGGTGGACGCATCTGATCACCTAGCTCAGTACCGCGGCCCGCTGGACTAATCCGGCGTCGCCATGCCAATAACCGTTGCAGGTTCCAATGGGCACGTGCGCGGTGAGTTGCGCGGATCCTTCCGCGGGGCTGAGTTCCCCGATCAAGCAACGGTAAAACACGTCGATGACCGTCTCGGTGCCCGCGGCTTGCGGGTTGATCCGGAGCGCGTCGATGCCCAGAGAGCGGATTGCCTCGATCTCCCCAAGCAGATTGAGGGTCCGTGCCGATTGAACCTGGACCCCGTTAAGCGTCAAAAAAGGCATGCCCTCTTGCGTCGCCAAGGTCAAGCCATCGGGATACCCGGAACAGGCTTCCTGGCACTCATCCTTCGAGCGATCATGGGCACGGGCGGTGAAACACCGAGCGGAATGGGCCAACGGCATCCGCCCATAGACCATGAGCTCCGTCTCGACACCCGCAGGACGACGCGCATGCAACTCGGCGATGTCTTCGTGTCCCAGCTCCACGGGCGGCACCCAACGAACCATACCCTGTCGGGCCAAGTGATCCAGCGTGCGCTCGTTGTAGAGGTTGAGTCCCGGCCCGGCTACGAGTGGACGCCCGGCTCGAAGTTGCACCGCAGCCAGATCATTGGCCTCGATGAGGTAGTTCGCTTGCCGAGCTATGCGACGCAGTCGGTTGAGCTCCGAATCGGCTTCGATCAAGGCGAGGCTTGTCAGTACGACCTGCTTACCGGCCGCCGTGAGTTGCTCGGCGACCTCCAACCACTCCTCCAGGGTCAGGGTACGGCGCTTGCCGCACACCGCCTCACCGAGATAAACCCCATCGATTGGTGATTCCGCGATGGCGGCGTAGAAGGCCTGTATCGGCTCGCGAGGCCAGTCGTACAGGATCGGGCCAAGCATGAGCTTCGGTTGTCGCATGGGTGCCTCTCTCACTGCCAAACCCGATCATAGGCGCCGAACGTGGTCTGCTGCCCTTCGGACACCCGTGCAAGTTGTTGCTCCCACTCGGGCTGTGGTCGGAACCCTTCGGGGTTGCGAGCGCAGGTATCGAGGGCGGCCCGCCAGACCCGTGTCACCGGGCCGACATAGGCCGGACTGCGCTGCCGACCCTCGATCTTGATCGCCTGGATGCCCATGGCCTGAAGCTCGGGAAGCAATTCCAACGTGTTCAGACTTGTCGGCTCTTCAAAGGCATAGGCGAGGCGATCCCCACAACGGTAGCGGCCCTTGCAAATGGTGGGATAACCGGGATGTTCGCCCCGAGGATGCCGCTGGATCAGCACCCCCCCGAGACGCGTCTCCAGTCCGGCCCCGGTCTCTTGCCAGCTCACATGACTCGCGGGTGAGCAGGCCCCATAGGTATTCGGCGAGCGTCCTGTGGCATAGGACGAGAGCACACAGCGCCCTTCGACCATAACGCACAGACTGCCGAACCCGAAGACCTCGATCGCCACCGGGCTCCGCTCGACGACGGCCTGGATCTGACGTAGGGAAAGCACTCGCGGGAGCACGGCTCGACGGATACCGAAATGCTCGTAGTAGTACCGTAGCGCCTCAACGTTCGTCGCCGAGGCCTGAACCGAAAGATGCAGCGGAAGCTGCGGGTAGGTCCGACACGCATACTCCAGCACCCCGATGTCCGCCCCGATGAGGGCGTCGACGCCGAGCTCGGCGGCATCATCGACAGCCTGCTGCCAACGGAACCATCCGGCGGAACGGGGGAAGGTATTTAAAGCCAAGTAGACTTGGCGTTGCCGTCGCTGTGCGTAGCGAAGCCCCTCCGTGAGCTTATTCGGAGGGAAATTGAGCCCGGCAAAATGTCGAGCGTTGGTGTCGCCACGAAACCCGAGATAGACCGCATCCGCTCCGTTATCCACGGCCGCTTTGAGTGACGGCAGGTTACCGGCAGGACAAACCAATTGCATGCCAATCGACCTCGATAACGAATGAAAAAACAAGGGATCGATACATCGCTCGGCCCCCAAGGGATCCGCCGAACCGGCGATGATAACCCTAATCGGAGTAAGGTCAAAGGCGTCAAATGGCACACCACGTCGTTCACCCCCACGGGTCAGCCCATTCACACCCCGCCCGCCCAAGCGCCCCCATGGGATCAGCCCCGATCGAGCCGCGTGATGCGCGCAGCAAGCAACCCGACCGCCCCGAACCGTTTCCAGGTCTCATGTCTCGTGGCCTGCGCGTCTGGGCAAACCCTCCGAGGATCCCGGGTGCGCACCCGATCACGCGGCCGGACGCCGCCCCGGGGCGCCAAGTGCGCCGAATGACGGGGGCGCCGGTTGCGCCTGCTGAATCCCCAGCGTCGAGCCGGGCCACTCGATTCGGATTCGAGGTCCCGCTTCAGGGGGCCGGGGCCACGGCCTCGTCGAGGGCTCGATGCAGCTCGGCT
>CAYFWJ010000217.1:1451-3018 GCA_964346755.1 uncultured Ectothiorhodospiraceae bacterium | reverse complement strand
GGGTGTAGGCGTTCTGGGCCGTCGCTGAGATATCCACCACCTCGCCCGGTTCTTGGACACGCGTGCGGGTCGGGATGAGCGATAGGATGAGCTCTTCCACCTGGATCGTGAATCGCTCCTCAAAGGTCTGCCTCGTCGCGAAGCGCTCGCCACGCAGGGCCACGATCAGCTCGGAGGTCCCGATGTCGACGCCTTTGTAGGTCCGGTGGGTCAGCTGTTCGACGCTGCCGCCGGTGATCTCCGCGCGGGTCCACTCGGCGTCGTTGACGTTGATGGGCCCGTAGCGGGGGGGCTGGATGCGGAAACAGGAATCGCCGGTGAGTGCGTCGATCCCCGCATTGACCCCGTCGGGCGAGACCACGGTGGCCGCCGTCACACCGGCCCCGACCGGTCCGGGAATGAGGCCGACGGCGGTGATCAGACCCTCCAAGGTCGCCTTGGCCAGGTTGAATCCGACGCCCTCGGCGGTGACCGTCGCCCCCTCCCAGCGCCCGGGAGATGCTCCGAGCTCGAAGGAAGGCGGCCGATCCTCGACCCAGCGCGTTGTGGCGCGGTCCACCTCAAAGGCCACGATCGACTGAGGCTCCAGGGCGCGCCGGGCCTGCTCGACCGTCTTGACCACGTAGACCGTGGCACCCGCGATGCCCGCGGCGGTCCCGGTATCCCCGAAGTCGGCCAGCGCCGCCCCTCCGAGCAGCCAGCCACTGGTGGAGCCGTCGAACAGATAGCCATCTTGAGCCGCTTGCATCCGTGCAGCGAGTTGAGCGGCGGTGGTGATGCTCAAGGGCTCGGCCTCAAAGGCCCGCTCCTCGCATCCCGTGACCTGAGGCCGACGAAACGGCCCCTCGGCGCGGTTGGCCGCCCACGGGACTCGTTTGATCCCGCTCGCCGGGGCGTTCGCCGTTTGCCGCTGGCCGATGGGCACGGTGTCCAACTCGAGACGTGCCCCGTTCAGATCGCCCGCGAGATCCGCCGCCATGAGGAGCCGTTCGAGGTAGCGATCGCCGTCGCTCGCCGCCTGTTCGGCAAGGCTCGAGAGACCCGCCTCACCAGACCCGCTCACCAACTGCTTGGCCAGCCACAGGGGCCGATCCGGCTCGGGGACGCTCGCTGCCTCGGCTTGGGCCAGTTGGACGGGATTGTATCCGAGCACCTCCAACGTCTTATCGACCCACGCCTCGAGTTCCAACCGCATGGTCTCGGCGTAATCGGCCGGTGCCTCGGGCATGGACTCGATGCGAAAGGGTTGCTGCGGACAATGGTTCGTTCCGTCGCCGAGCTCCAACACCACCTCGCCCCCATCCGGATCTCGGGTCGGATGGACGGGCACGGTAAACTGAATGGCTTCGTCTGCGGGGTTCTCGTGGACGAACAGGGGATCGACCCGTTGACCCTGGGGGGTATCGGCGATGACCCGAAACCCGGGCTCGCCCAGGTCCGCCGGGATGCCCGTTACCGTCACCGTTGTTCCCGGGGGAGCAGCCGACGGGGTGAGACGCAGGTTTGGACAGGCGATGGCGGTGCCCAACGGCTCGGCGAGTGCCGGGGCGAGGGGCGATTCGATCCG
>CAYFWJ010000217.1:0-1351 GCA_964346755.1 uncultured Ectothiorhodospiraceae bacterium | reverse complement strand
CATCGGTACCACCATCGGTACCACCATTTGTACTGCCAGAAGATGGCCCCTGGGGATTCGCGTCAGCATCGTCCGTGTTGCCATCGGCGCCACATCCGATCATAAGGGCAACGATCGCCAACCCGATGCAATACACGAATCGGCGGAGACAGAACCTGAGCGGGCCTCCGAGAGAACGGACTCGGGAACCACGGAATGACGGAAAGTGCTCGCGGATCATGGCAACACCTGTTCAAACGCTGGGGTCCAGAGGCCCCTCAGGGAGACCCAAACGACCAGGGCAAGAATCGGTCGACTTCATCCCAGCGGCGACCGGCCCCGGTGACCGACGTCCATCACACGGTTAGTCACCGCGCTCATGGCCACCTCGCCTACGCAGGTCTCAAGCGCATCCCACGCGTGTCCCATCCCCGCCCGTGGCGTAGACAGCTGGACCCCCACCGAAAGTCAAGGTCAAGGCGTCCACTGAGCAATCGACTAAGACACCCCGTCGTGCCGATCCTTGTCTTCAGTTCGCGGGCGTCGAAAACCCGACACGACGCGGGCGTCCCAACATCCCGTCGTGACACCGTCGCCCACGCGCGCTGGGGGCCTCAGGCACGCCACCCATCAAGCCGTGCGATGCAGGTCGTCGTGCCTCGCAAGCGTCTTCTGGTTCTCCTGTCTCGGAGATCCTGACCTTTCGGATTCGTGCGGGAAGGCTTGTCCAGCCGCGCGGGGCTAGGCAAGCGCCGTACTTTGCACCGAGCGACGAGCGGACACCGAATCAGCGGTCCGCCCGAGATCGCCTCGCGATCGTGCGGACCCCAACGACAAGGATACCCAGCAGGACCCCAGCCCCGCTCGCGGGAACGACCAGCAAGGCCATCCAGCCGACCACCGGCGCGGCATGAAACGTCATACCCATCGACGCACCCCAGACGACGCAATCCCCGACGCCGCCTTCATTCACCATGCAATCGGCATGGGCGGCCTGCATCACCACGGTCATCGGCAGGAGCAAGGCCAACGGCGGTAGCCCAGCCGCAAGGAAGACCATCCAAAAACGCACCTGGATCATCCCCCCGATCAGCACCGCGATCGCTGGGAATGCGGCCCCACCAACCGCCCACAGCCACGCCCAATCGAGACTCCACCTCAACCACGGTCCCAGCGGCAAACCCGCGCAGCCGGGGGCCTCCGTGGGACAGCCGAGTATCGTCCCGAGCCCTAGGACGACCCACCCCAATCCGGCCGGGAGCAAGGCACCGGCGGCTGCCAAGGCCGTCAACCACGCAACCAAGCGACTCATTGCCCTCCCGCCTGGGGTTAACTACTGGCAAGCATACCACGCGCCGGTGGCGTATACGCC
>CAYFWJ010000216.1:0-3101 GCA_964346755.1 uncultured Ectothiorhodospiraceae bacterium | reverse complement strand
GGGCCTTTCCTGGGTCTGCTGGACGAGCGTGCTCGACGGGAAGTCCACCAATGTTTGGGTGTCCATGTCCCCTTGGGTGTCCATGTCCTCTCGCCCCCGGCGACGCGCTGCTGCGTAAACCCCGGCCCCAGGAGGGTTTGAGGCCACGATGGGTGTCCATGTCCCCTCGTCCATGTCTCCTCGGCGCAACCGATGCGCTTCGCGTACGCTCGGCCCATCCGACGCCCATGACGCCTACGCCTCGGCCTGGGCGGTCGGGACTCATGCCGATCGCGCACCGTGTTAGCATCGCAAGCCGCTGTTCGACCGTTACCGCTCGGATCTTTCTATGATCGCCTATTCGCGCATCCTGCAGATCGCCTGGCCCATTGTCTTGGCGAATCTCGCCGTGCCGCTACTCGGGTTGGCGGATACGGCGGTCATCGGTCACGCCGGCACGGTGGCCGGACTTGGGGCGATCGCCGTCGGGGCGTTGATCTTTAACTTCTTGTATTGGGGATTCGGGTTCCTGCGTATGGGGACCACTGGGTTGACGGCCCAGGCCCTCGGCGCCGGCGATGAGGATGAGCTGCGGGCCGTGCTCGCCCGGGCAGCCCTGGTGGCGCTCGCGGTGGGTGGGGCGTTGGTCATCCTGCAATGGCCGGTCGGTGAGCTCGCGTTCGCCCTGCTGAATGCGAGCGCTGATGTCGAGGGCCTTGCCGCGACTTACTACGGGATCCGGGTTTGGGGGGCGCCGGCGACGCTCTTCGTCTACGCGGCCCTCGGTTGGTTTATCGGCCTGCAATCCACCCGCCAGGTCCTGCTGCTTCAGGTCTTTCTGAACGGCGTCAACATCGGCCTCGATGTCTTCTTCGCCCTCGGGCTCGGATGGGGCGTGGCCGGGATCGCCGCGGGAACGGTCATCGCGGAGTGGTTGACGGCGCTGCTGGCGCTTGGGCTGATCCACCGCCAGCTCCGCAGCCGCACGGCCCAGGGGGCAGCGGGGCGCTGGGCCTGGCCGGCGATCCTGGAACCCGCCGCCCTACGCCGCACGCTGCGGGTCAATGCCGATATCATCGTCCGCACGGGCCTGTTGATCCTGGCCTTTGCCTGGTTCACCGACCAAGGGGCGCGGTTCGGCGATACGCTACTCGCCGCGAACCACGTCTTGTTGCAGTTCCTCACCCTCTCGGCCTTCTTCCTCGATGGCTTCGCCTTCGCCGCCGAGTCCCTGGTCGGCTCAGCCAAGGGGGCGGGGGACCGGCAAGGGTTCCATGAGGCGGCGCGGCGCTCCACCTATTTTGCCCTCGGCTGCTCCGCGCTGTTGACGGTCGGGTTCCTCGTCGCCGGGCCGATGCTCATCGCGGGGCTGACCGATGTCGACGCCGTTCGCTCGACCGCGGGGCAGTTCCTGGTCTTCGCCGCCCTGCACCCGATCCTGGCCGTGTGGTGCTTTCAGCTCGATGGCATCTTCATCGGCGCAACGGCAACCGCCGCCATGCGCAACGCCATGATCGCCAGTTTCGTGCTCTTCCTCGGGTTTTGGGCCATCGCGACGCCGGTGTTGGGGAATACCGGGCTGTGGCTAGCCTTCCTCGGGTTTTTTATTGCCCGTGGCCTCACGCTCGGCGTCTACTATCCTCGGTTACTCGAGCAGATCGATCCTCAACCCACCACGCCATAAGGCGGGAGGACGCCACCTCATGCAGGACAATCGCTCTATTACCGCGGTGAAGGGCTCCATCCATCGCGATGATGAACCGCGCCATTTCATGACCATTGAACCGGCAGCCAGCCCCTATCGGGTCCACTACCAGGGCAGTGTGCTGGCCTCATCCGATGAGGCTCAGGTCCTCAAGGAAGTTGGCTTCGGGATCTACGATCCGGTGCTCTATTTCCCCCGGGCGGACGTGGCCATGGATCGACTCACCCCAACAGACCACACGACGCGCTGCCCTTTGAAGGGGCAAACGACCTACTACGCGGCCGATGGCGTCGCATTGGCCTGGTCCTACACGACCGTCCTGCCCTACGCCGCGGCGATCCAGGATTACATCGCCTTTGATGGCAGTCAGGTCGAGATCGAACGGGTTCGGGCGTCGTGAAGCCGCTCGAGGGCTCGCGTTGGACCGGGCGTCGGCCGATGAGCGGGGCCCGCCAAGGGGCCACCGAGGCCCAATGCGGCGGTCTTTGACGCGGTGCGAGACCGTCATCAGGGCTTGCCTCCGGCCGCTAATCCGGCGGCGAGATCCTCTTCAATCCCGGGGTCCGCTCCAGCGCCAGCCGGTTTGAGCGGCCGCGCGGGCCCGGGGTGATGGGCTCACGCTTCGGCGGCGGCGGTTCAGGTCGCCCCCCGAGCGTCGATCCGCCCCCCCATTCCTCCGGCGTCACCCGCGATCCGCCCCGTTCCATCCTGTCCCATCCCCGGTCTAGTCCCTCGCCCCACGGGGGTTCCGACTCATCGACGCAACGCTCGGTACGCCTTCGAAAATATCGATTGTTCCGGTCGGGCCATGGGTCGTAGCCTGAACGGGATTCGCCGGCCTCGTCCCGTCGGGGCCGCTATGCGGTTGCGTCACCGACCCTAATTAGCCAGTTAAACGGCCACGTCTCGGGGTCAGTGTAAACCGACCGGCACGGGGCGCCCTTGGCGACCCGGTCTACGTTGACGTCTCAAATTCCCATTGTGGAGGCAGTTCGATGACGATCCATCGCATGCTGGTGTCAGCCGCTTTCAGTGTTGGGTCCCTCGTTGGTCTCGGCGGGTGTATGTCGGACCCGAGCGGGATGGACGCGGAGCCTATCGACCCGACAAAAGCCGAGCGCCCGGGGAAGGAATTGGCGCTGTGTGAGGGTTTCGGTCCGCAGACGCCGCGGGACATCGCCCAGCCCGAGGGTGAGAACCCGATGATTTGGTCGCTGGCCCCGGAGCCGGAACAACTCAGTCTTTGCAACATCCACACCCATACGAATGCGGAGCATAAGGGGCCCGGTTTTGCGATGTTTGCTGGTCCCGGGACCCATGGGGGTTATCAGTGCAACGAGACCGCGAGACTGAGCGAGGCGGAGCTCGAGCCGGTGCCCGAAGCGCAGGCCCGTTTCGGCAACGTGAAGCCCGGCGA
>CAYFWJ010000215.1:0-3133 GCA_964346755.1 uncultured Ectothiorhodospiraceae bacterium | reverse complement strand
GATCCCCGTCGACGGGGACTCGGACTGGAGTGCGGCCTTCACCGCGGCCCATCAGCGCCAGTTTGGGTTCGCCTTCGCGGAGCGCCCCCTGTGGCTGGAAAGCCTCGCCGTGGAGGGGATCGCCGCCGAGCCGGCGCCACCGGCCGGCCCGCTGCCCACCGCTGACGACGGGGGCCTCGCCGCGGCCGTGCCGCTCTTCGTTGCCGGCGCATGGCGGCAAGTGCCCGTGTGTCGACGCTCGGACCTCCTTGACGGGACACCCCGTGCCGGCCCCCTGTTCATCGCCGAAACCGGGGCCACCACCGTCGTCGACCCGGGCTGGTCCGTGCGCGGGGCGCCCGATGGGCTGTTGATCTTGAACCGCGAAGCGAACGCGGCTCCCCCTTCGACCGAGGACGAGGACGAGGACGGGGATGAGGACGAGGACGGGGACGGGGAGAAGGACGCGGCCGACCCGGTCACCCGAGCACTATTTGCCAATCGCTTCGCCGCCATTGCCGAACAGATGGGCGTCACCCTAGCCCAGACGGCCCAGTCCGTGAACATCAAGGAACGCCTCGATTTCTCCTGCGCGGTCTTCGACGCCCAGGGCCGGCTCATCGCCAATGCCCCCCATGTCCCGGTACACCTCGGCTCCATGGGCGCCTCGGTGCGCGCCTTGATCCATAGCCCGGCCGGTCCGGGCCAAGCCGGTGACGCCTTCCTGACCAACGCCCCCGAGGCCGGCGGGACCCACCTCCCCGATATCACCGTCATCACCCCGGTGTTCGCCACGGGGGGACCCGTCCCGGACTTCTTCGTCGCCTCCCGGGGCCATCACGCCGATATCGGCGGGATCGAACCGGGCTCCATGCCGGCCCAAAGCACGACCCTCGAGGCGGAGGGGATCCGCTTCGCCAACCAACCCCTGGTCCGCCACGGCGAATGGCAGGAGACCGCCGTACGGGCCACCCTCACCCGAGCCCCTCACCCGGCACGCAACCCCGAACAAAACCTCGCCGATCTCAAGGCCCAGGTCGCCGCCAACCGAACCGGCGAACAGGCCCTGCGGGGCCTCGTGGCCAGCCAGGGCCTCGGGCGGGTCCACCGGGCCATGGCGGCGCTCTACGAACAGGCTGCCGAGCAGATCCGCAGCCTGATCCCCGAGCTATCCCCCGGGCCGTTCCAACAGACCCTGGAGACCGGTGCAACCCTGAGCGTTACCGTTCATCCAGATACCGCCAACGCGCGGTTGATCCTGGACTTTACCGGTACCAGCCCCCAGGGGGCCGACAATTTCAACGCCCCGCTGGCCGTCACCCGAGCCTGCGTGCTCTACGTCCTGCGGACCCTCATCGCCTCCGACATCCCCCTCAACGAGGGTTGCCTCGAGCCCATCACCCTGCGCGTCCCCGCCGGCAGTCTGCTCGACCCCGACCCCGAGGCGGCTGTCGTCGCCGGTAACGTCGAGACCAGCCAGACGCTGGTGGATTGTCTCTACGGGGCCCTGGGGCGACTCGCAGGCTCCCAGGGCACCATGAACAACATCGCCTTCGGCAATACGGCTCATCAGTACTACGAGACCCTCGGCGGGGGCACCGGGGCCGGACCGAACTGCGACGGGGCGAGCGGCGTCCACAGCCACATGACCAACAGCCGCCTGACCGATCCGGAGGTCCTCGAGCGACGCCACCCCGTCGAGGTCGCGGTGTTTCGGTATCGTCGCGGCAGCGGCGGCGCGGGGGCCCATCGCGGGGGAGATGGCCTTGCACGGGAACTCGTCTTCCGGGCGCCGATGCGCGTATCCATTCTCTCGTCACGCCGACAAACCGGTCCCTTCGGAGTGGCTGGCGGCGAACCCGGGCGGCCCGGACGGAACGCGGTGATTCGGGTCGATGGGTCGGAGGACAACCTACCGGGGGTCGCGCAGACCGAGTTGCAACCCGGCGACCGATTGATCATCGAAACCCCGGGTGGCGGAGGCTACGGCCCCGCCCGGTAGGTCCCGCGCGTCGCCTGGGGGCCCCATCACCGACCCCTGAGGTGGCCTAGGATACGTCCCGGCAGCCAGTAGTGGGGACGGTGGGGCGGTCCCTTCACGAATCCCACATGGCCGCCGTACTCCGAGAGCTCGAGGGTCACCCCGGGACCCAACTCCGAGGCCTTGGGCAAGGCATCGGGGGGGAGGAAGGGGTCATCCTGGGCATGCAGGATGAGGGTCGCCGTTTCAATGGCCGGCAGAAACCCGCGACAACTGCACCGCCGGTAATAATCATCCGCATCCCGGAACCCGTGCAGTGGGGCGGTGATCCGGTCATCGAACCGGTAAAAACTGTCCGCCTCAAGCACCCGGGACCAGGGGATGCCGGCCGCCGACAGTTCAGCCCGCTTGCGGCGCAAGGAACGTTTGAGCTGGCGCAGCAGATGGCCCTCGTAGAGACGGGCAAAACCGCGATGGAGATGGGCCGCGGCCCGATCCAGCTGAAACGGGGGCGAGACGGCGACCGCGGCCTCGATCGGTAACGGCTGGGGCTCCCCGAGTCCCTTGAGCAACAGGTTGGCCCCCAGGGAGTAGCCCACGGCGCGCAACTGCCCACCCGGGGCGCGGGCCGCCAAGGCGTGGGCCACCTCCCGAAGATCATCCGTGGCCCCGGCGTGATACGACCGCGCCAGGCGATTGGGCTCGCGTCCGCAATTGCGCATCAGGAACAGGACCGGCTGCATCCCGCAGGCGGCCAACCGGCCCATGAGATCGCGCAGATAGGGGGAGCGATCGGAGCCCTCCAACCCATGGAGCAGAAGGACCCAAGGCCCCGGTTGCGAGGGACCCCAGACCAAGTCGACGAAATCCCCATCGGCCAATTCCAGCCGTTCCCATCGGGCGTCGGGGCGGCGTGACGAACGGGTCAATTGGGGCCAAATGGTCTGAAGGTGGGGGTTGCGCCACCAGGATTCCGGGTGAAACTCGCTTGCGCGTAACGGCACGGCTCGATCGATCTCCTGGAACGGATACGCCGTTCGAAACGGCTCGCCGGCGTTGCGTCGAGAAACGGGCGGGGTTAGAACGGCGGAATCGGACCTCGCTAGGGCGTGTTGACGTTTCATGGCAGGGGTATTGGCAGGATAGCATCGCTTGCCCCTGATCGGCACGGCG
>CAYFWJ010000214.1:0-3178 GCA_964346755.1 uncultured Ectothiorhodospiraceae bacterium | reverse complement strand
CACCCTGTTCATCGGCGTCAGCACCGCCTGGCTCACCAGCATGTGCGCCTTCCCGGGCCGGCGGGTCTTCGAGTGGGCCCTGCTCCTACCCCTGGCCATGCCGGCCTACATCATCGCCTACACCTACACCGGCATGCTGGACTTCGCCGGACCGGTGCAGTCCGCCCTCCGGGCCTGGTTCGACTGGGGCTACGGGGACTACTGGTTCCCGCAGATCCGTTCCCTCCCGGGGGCCATCGCCATGCTGACCCTGGTGCTCTACCCCTATGTCTATCTACTGACCCGAGCCGCCTTCCTCGAGCAATCCGTGGGCGTGCTCGAGGTGAGCCGGACCCTCCGCCGGGGCCCCTGGGGGAGCTTCTGGGGCGTGGCCCTGCCCCTGGCCCGGCCCGCGGTGGTCGCCGGCGTGTCCCTCGCCCTGATGGAGACCCTCGCCGACTACGGGACGGTACAGTACTTCGGGGTCTCGACCTTCACCACGGGGATCTTCCGCACCTGGTTCGGGCTGGGGGATCCGGCCTCCGCGGCCCAGCTCTCCGGGATGCTGCTGGGGTTCGTATTCGTCCTGGTCGTCCTCGAACGCTGGTCCCGGCGCCGGGCCCGCTACCACCACACCACGGGCCGCTACGATCGCTTGCCCCGGGTCCGCCTGCGGGGGACGGCCGCCGTGGCCGCCGTGGCCGCCTGCGGGTTGCCCCTGGTCCTCGGTTTCCTGCTCCCGGCCGGGCAGTTGGCGGTGTGGATGGGGCAGACCGCGGGCCGGACCGTGGATGGGCCCTTCCTGGTGCTGGTCTGGCACAGTCTGAGCCTGGCCACCACGGCCGCCCTCTTGGCCCTGGTCCTGGCCCTGGTGCTCGCCTACGGCAAGCGCCTGCGGCCATCGCTGGGCAAAGAGACCGCCGTGCGGGTCGCGGGGATGGGCTATGCGGTGCCCGGGACGGTCATCGCCATCGGTGTCGTCCTGCCCTTCGCCTGGCTCGATCACCGCGTCGACGCCGGGATGCAGGCCGTCTTTGGGGTCTCCACGGGGCTGCTCCTCAGTGGGACCCTGTTCGCACTAGTCTTCGCCTATCTCGTCCGCTTCCTGGCGGTCTCCCTGCAGACCGTGGAGGCGGGGCTCGGCACGATCCGACCCTCCATGGACGAGGCCGCCCGCTCCCTGGGCCACCGGCCCGGCAGCGTATTGGCCCGGGTGCACATCCCGGTGATGTGGGGGAGCCTCCTCACCGCGGTCCTGCTGGTCTTCGTCGACGTCCTCAAGGAGTTGCCCGCCACCTTGATCCTGCGTCCCTTCGATTTCAACACCCTGGCGGTGCGGGCCTACGAGCTCGCGAGCGACGAGCGTCTGGCCGACTCCTCCGCGGCCGCCCTGACCATCGTCGCCGCTGGTATTGTCCCGATCATCCTCCTCAGCCGCTCCATCGCCCGGGCCCGTCCGGGCGGGGCTTCGCCCCCATGAACCGCGCCCTGGAGCTCGACGAAGTCACGGTCCGATTCGGCTCGTTGCCGGCCGCCGACGGCGTCTCCTTCGCCCTTGCCCCGACCACCATCGGCTGCCTGCTCGGACCCAGCGGCTGCGGCAAGACGACCGTGCTCCGGGCCATCGCCGGCTTCCAGTCCCTGGACGGAGGGCGGGTGGCCATCGCCGGCCGGGAAGTGGCCCGCCCCGGCTACGGCCTGCCGCCGGAACGCCGCCAGGTGGGTATGGTGTTTCAGGACTACGCCCTGTTTCCCCACCGGGACGTCCGTGGCAACATCGGCTTCGGCCTGCGTGGCCACCCGCGCCGGGCGGCGCAGGCCCGGGTCGAGGAGCTGTTGCGCCTGATCGACCTCACGGACACCGCCCGGGCCTACCCCCACCAGCTCTCCGGGGGCCAGCAGCAGCGGGTCGCCTTGGCCCGGGCCATGGCCCCCCGGCCCGAGATCCTGCTCCTGGACGAACCCTTCTCCAGCATCGACGGGGAGCGGCGCGAACCCCTCGCCCGGGAGGTCCGGCGCCTGCTCCGGGAGGAGGGTATGACCGCCATCCTCGTCACCCACGACCAGCACGAGGCCTTCGCCATGGCCGACCTCATCGGGGTGATGGCCCGGGGCCGGCTGCAGCAATGGGACTCCGCGACCCGGCTCTACCACCGCCCCGCCAATCCCTTCGTCGCCGACTTCATCGGCGAGGGGGTGCGACTCCCGGGCACGGTCGCCGCGGGCGATGCGATCGAAACCGACCTCGGTCCCCTGGCGGGCGCCGCGCCGGCGGGCAGCCAAGCGGGGGATTCCGTCACGGTCCTCATCCGCCCAGACCAGGTCACCCGGGACGACACTGCCGGCGTCCCAGCCGTTGTAGAGGATAAGGCCTTCCGCGGCGCCCAATTCCTCTACACCCTCCGCACCCCCGGGGGCGCGCGGCTCCTCTGCCTCCGGCCGGACGCCGATGAGGTCCCCATCGAAGGCACCCTCCCGGTCCGCCTGGCGGTGGATCGGCCGGTTGTGTTTAAGGGCGCGGAGTCGGCGAAGGAGGCGGGGATGGGTTAACGTCGCGGCGGGACCGCACCGACCGCTGGAATCGACCCCCAGTCTTCCTTGCCCTAAGGACTCCCACCGACTGACGTGCCGCGGTCAGCCTGCGGCCGGGGTGGCCGCGAAACCGAGCGGGTGGTGAGCGCCAACCAAGGATCAAAAATCCAGCGTCTAAGCCCAGTTGTCCGCTGATTACTCCCCCTTCGTTAACCGGGCCTATTGGCTGATGAAAGCGCTGCTGTAAGCGATTCTGGCTGTCGTGTTTGGCTCGATCGATCAGGACATCAGACTGGGCGAAAAGATGGCCAAGCCGATCAAGCCGAATCCGCGGGCGTATCCAATCCTGCCTAGGTCTCGGTATCCTCATTTATACAAGTACTTGAAAGCAAAAAGCAGACCATTTTGGAGTCCGGCGCCGTGGCGTACACCAAAGAGTCCGCGTGGCAGCTTGATGTGATCAACGACCGGGAGGCTTTCAACGCATTCGCAACGCCGAGTTGATATCGACACATCGATACACACTTGGTGTTGTAGCTCGGTGGCGAAGACGAGATGGCCGGTGTTCCTGGGCGCGAAATTGCGCATGCTGATTTGCGGCATCCAATGCCAAAGATGCTAGGGCGTGTTGACGTTTCATGGCAGGGGTATTGGCAGGATAGCATCG
>CAYFWJ010000213.1:0-3179 GCA_964346755.1 uncultured Ectothiorhodospiraceae bacterium | reverse complement strand
GGGGATCGCTACCCCAACGAACTCGCCTTCGCCCGAGCGGTGGCCGAGCACTGCGGGACCGTCCACCACGAGCTCCGGATCCGGCCTCGGGACTTCATCCCGCGGTTGCCCGAGATCGTCCGCCACCTGGACGAACCCATCGGCGACCCGGTCACCATGCCGAATTTCGTCCTGGCCGAGCACGTCGCCGAGCAGGGGTTTCGCTTCGTCTTCAACGGTGAAGGCGGCGATCCGCTGTTCGGCGGCCCCAAGAATCTCCCGATGCTGTTGCACCATTGGTACGGGGTCCCGGGGGGCTTCGAGCCCGGGTTTCGCGAACGCGCCTATCTGGCCCTCTACCGCCGGGCCTTCGAGGAGATCGACCCGCTGCTCCAACCCGCGTTTCGCGCCCAGATCGACCTGCAGCGGGACCTCGATGCTGTGCTGACCCCGTTCCTCGAGGCGCCCATCCCGGCGACCTTCCTCGATCGACTGATCGCCCTCAATGCCCGTCTCAAGGGGGCCCACCTGATCCTGCCCAAGGTGGAACGCATGCTGGCCGCCGCCGGCTTGACCCCGCTGTCCCCGCTGTTCGATGAGCGCCTGTTCCGGCTCACCTTCCAGCTCCCGGGCCATCTCAAGCTCCACCAGGGGGTCGAGAAGGTGCTCCTGAAACAGGCCTACCGGGATGCCCTGCCCACGTCCACCATCAACCGCCCGAAAAGCGGCATGCGGGTGCCGGTGTATTTCTGGTTTCGCGGCGACCTCAAACGCTACGCCCGGGCCCGCCTCAGCCCCCGGCGCCTCGAGGCCCAGGGCCTCTTCCGCGCCGATCGCGTCGCCCAACTGCTCCGCTACGAGACCGAGGACGGACCGGGCCGCTACGGCATCCGCCTGTGGATGCTGCTCATGTTCCAACTCTGGTACGACGAGGTCCTCGGCGGATAAGCCCGAGGCGCCCGCGCCGGCGCCGCTGAGGGGCGCGGCCCCTCAAGCCCACTGCCGTTCGCGCCCCCGGCTCAATCCCCCCGCCGTCGGCGCCCGCGCCCGGCCGCCCCGGCTCCGCGCCGCCACGCACCCCCACCGGCTCGACGCCGCCCGGCCCGGCAGGCGACAATCCCGGAACATGCAGCGATCACGCCCGGGAGGACCCCCTATGGCCCCAAACCCCGAGACCGGCCCCATCCCCGCCGACAGCGTCGTCGGGCGCCTGCGCGCGGCCAACCCGCAAGCCTGGCAGGCCTACACCGAACACGCCTTCGTCGACCAAATCGCCCGGGGCACCCTGCCCGAGGTCTGCTTCCGCCACTACCTCGTCCAAGACTACCAGTTCCTCAAACAATACACCCGCGCCTACGCCCTCGCCGTCTACAAGGGCGAGACCCTGGCCGACATGCGCGAGGCCGCCGGGGCCGTCGATGCCCTGCTCAACACCGAGATGAAGCTGCATGTCGACTACTGCAGCCGCTGGGGCCTGAGCGAAGCAGACATGCTCGCCACCCCCGAAGACCCGGCCAACCTCAGTTACACCCGCTACGTGCTTGACACCGGCATGGCAGGGGATCTCCTCGACCTGCTCGTCGCCCTCGCCCCCTGCTCCTGCGGTTACGGCGAGATCGGCGCGCACCTGGTAGCCGACCCCAACACCGTCCTTGAGGGCAACCCCTACCGCGACTGGATCGAACTCTACGGCGGCGAGGACTTCCAGGCGGTCAGCCGCGCCGCCGTGGCCCAGATCGACCGCCTCACCGAGCGCCGCATCGGCCCGGACCCAACCCACGCCCCCCGCTGGAACGACCTCCAGGCCATCTTCACCACCGCGGTCCGGCTCGAGGCGGCGTTCTGGCAGATGGGGCTGGACGCCACCCAGGGTGGCTAGGCGCCGACAACGGGGTGTGGAGACTCGAGCGCTGATGCCATCAGGGGGCCATCAGGCCATCCAAGATCGTTGTCCGGCGACACGGTGGCTGTCCTGTGATCGTCGGCGCGCGGGAGGGTTTGGCGGCATCGCACGACGAGGCGTCGCCCACCCGCGAGGGTCGAGTCGTCACGGACTCCCCGCGCTGGGTTGCAGCTCGTCTCCGGGTTGGGCGATCGACCCAAACCGTTTCACGCCCGTATGGCCTGGTTCAACGGTTGCTCTTAGAATAACGTAGGCGCCCGGTGGCCGGTCCTGCCATCGAGCGGGTCGACGGGCGTATGCAGCCCGTTGGGGCGTGGCTCCTGCATCTCATTGACAACACGGACCCCGGAGGTCACATGCGCATCCTCGGACTCCTATTGGCATTTGGCCTCAGCGCCACCGCCCATGCCCTAGATGATGCCGAAACCGTTCGGATCCTCACGGCCTTGGGCGAGTGGCACGCGGCCTATCCGCTTGCCATCGCCGAGGCGCGCCGCTTGGACACCGTCGGCGCCTGGGAGGGGATCTTCAGCCAGTCGGAATATCACGACTTGACCCGGCCATTGAACCGGCGTGAGGTCTATGCCGAGGCCTGGGCGGCGGCGAAGCGTGCCGACTCACCCAGCGCCTATCGCGAGTTCATCGCGCTCGCCCCCGAGAGTGACGGGGCGGCGCTCGCCATCGATCGACTCTTTGAGCAGGTCAAGCAGGAAGATACCCTCGAGGCCTACACCGAGTTCATGGTCGAATTCCCGGCCACCTCGCAATCGCTGGAGGCGATGCTCCGGGTGGAGGAGCTCGTGTGGCAACGCGTGCGCCAGGAGGACACCCTCGCCGCCTACGATGGATACCTCGACGCCTTTCCCAATGCACGCTTTGCCCCCGAGGCCGAGGCAGCCGCCCAGCGGCTAGTGGCACAACCCTATCGGGAGCGCTTGGCTCAGTGTCGTGCCGATGCCGAGACGCTGCGCCAGGAGCAGCTCCCGCGCGGTGAGATCACCGCCCGGCGTGAGAAGGAGCGCATGATTCGGGATTGCAGTGAGCGCCTAGCACGGGAGATCTTCAATCGAGCGCGGCGAACCGACGCCCCACGGCTCGGCCTGCGCCTCTTCACAGTATTGGACAACGAACCGGCCTTCGCCGTCACGCGGGTGATGACCGAGAGCTTGGATCGACAGGAACGCCAACAACACCAGTCCCAGCTCCGAGCCGTGCTCGAGGAACAGCTCGCGGAACAACGGGCCCACACTCGAGCCCTGCGCGAAGGCCTGGAGGCTCAAACGGAACGTCTCGAAGC
>CAYFWJ010000212.1:0-3187 GCA_964346755.1 uncultured Ectothiorhodospiraceae bacterium | reverse complement strand
AGCTCCATGAGCTCATCGATATCGGGGCGAATGGACGCGGGCTGGGACATCACGGCGACGCTCGGCGACAGGCCTAGGGGATTGCGACCCGCTCCAGGAGACGGCGCACGAACTGGCCGGCATCGACCCCGTCCGCCTCCGCCTCGAAGCTCAACAAGATGCGATGGCGCAGCACCGGCAGGGCGATCTGCTGGATGTGATGCGGCGAGACATAGCCCTCGCCGTCGAGCCAGGCCAGGGCCTTGGCGCAGCGGTTCAGGGCAATGCTCGCTCGGGGCGAGGCCCCGAACCGGCACCAGCGCACCAGATCCGGGTCGAAGCCGCGGGGGTTGCGGCTGGCCAACACCAGATCGACGATGTACTGGGCCATGCGCGGGTCCATATAGATGCGCGCCACCGCCGCCCGGGCCTGGAACAGCTCCTGCTGGGTCAGCACCGCCGGGGCCGGGGGCGTCGGCTCGAGCTGATGCGCGTTGTCCAACGCCAGGATCTGCAGCTCCTCGTCTCGATCCGGGTAGTCCACCCAGACGTGCAGCAGAAAGCGATCGAGCTGGGCCTCGGGGAGGTGGTAGGTCCCTTCTTGCTCGATCGGGTTCTGGGTCGCCAGCACCATAAAGAAGCGCGGCAGGGGGTAGCTGCGCTGGCCGACGGTCACCTGGCGCTCCGCCATGGATTCTAATAGGGCGGATTGCACCTTGGCGGGGGCCCGATTGATCTCATCCGCGAGCAGGATATTGTGGAACAGCGGCCCGGGACGGAACTCAAAGTCGCCCTGCTCATGGCGGTAGATGTCGGTGCCAATGAGATCCGAGGGCAGCAGATCCGGGGTGAACTGGACCCGGTGGAAATCCCCCTCGACCGCCTCGGCCAGGGCCTTGACCGCGGTCGTCTTGGCCAGGCCCGGCATCCCCTCGACCAGGAGATGGCCATCACTCAAGAGGCCGACCAGCATGCTCTGGACGAGATCCTGCTGGCCGATGACATGCTGGCCGATGTGGTCCCGGACGGCCTGGAAACGATGTGGGTGCATCAGCGTTTTTTTATGTTCAAATGTTCTAACTGACTCTTCCTGGTGCGTTTTTTCATATTTCCGTTACATTTTTGGGATGTTCGTCCGATCGCCTCGATTCGTCAATAGGGGATTCGCGCATTGACGCAAGGCCAAACCCCCCTCGAGGTCGGCCACCCCGCCCGCGACGCGCGGTGGCCCCCGCCGGATGTAACCCTTGTTCACAAACCCTTGTTAACATGACCCCCACCCCAGGCCGAGGAGACGACCCGATGGCATCCGCCCCCACCCACGACGATACCCCCCGCGGGCGCGAGCCCGAGGCCGAACCCGAAGACCGTTACACCATCGAAGATCAGGACGGCAACGCGCGACGCTACACCTGGGATACGCTGCTGGTGGCACTGGCCGGGGACTACAGCGGGACCAAACCGATGGCCCTCGGCGAGCCCCTGGGCCCGAGCGAGCTCTCCGGGCAACCAGGTTATCGGGTGCGCTTCGCCGATCTCGCCCTGATGCTCACCCGAGACGAGTTCCAACGCCTCTTCCTCGCCGCCCTCACACCGGCGGAGTATCGAACCCTGCACGCGCGCTACGGGGTGTTCGCGCTCATCGACGCGACCCACTACGACCCGGCGAGCGGCACCGCCCAAGCCCCCAAGGTTCGGGTCCCGTCCTGAACCGAGCCGCCGCGTGCCGCCGCGACCGCTTTCCTAACCGAGCCCTGGGAGGCTTTGTGATGCGTCAATACTCGCCAATCGACCCCCTCCTGGGGGGCATCAACCAGGCCCTGATTACCCTCTGGGGACGGCCGGCCGGCACCGGCCGCGATGACCCCGCCGCGCCCCACCCGGAGGCCGAGCTCACCGCCCGCGAACGCCACCACGTCGAGGGCCTGATGCGCGTCGACCACGCCGGCGAGGTCTCCGCCCAGGCCCTCTACCAGGGCCAGTCACTCACCGCCCGCAGTGAGGCCACCCAACAGGCCCTGCACCAGGCGTCGGAGGAAGAGAACGATCACCTGCTGTGGACCGAGCACCGGCTGCGCGACGTACGCGGCCGCAAGAGCGCGCTCAACCCCGTGTGGTACGGCGGCTCCTTCGCCATGGGCGCCGTCGCCGGGCTCTTCGGCGATCGGGTCAACTTCGGCTTCCTCGCCGAGACCGAGGATCAGGTGGGGGCCCACCTGGATCGCCACCTCGACCGACTGCCGAGCGCCGACCGGCGCAGCCGCGCCGTGCTCGAACAGATGCGCGAGGACGAGCTCCACCACGCCGCCACCGCCCGCGAGTACGGCGGGGCCCGGTTGCCGCTGCCGGCGCGGCTCGGCATGCGCGCGGTCAGCCGCGTCATGACCACCCTCGCCTACCGCTTCTAGACCCACGGCCCGCCCGGAGCCCCGATGATCTACGACCTGCACAGCCACTCCACCGCCTCCGACGGCACCCTGACGCCGACCGAACTGGTCACGCGGGCCCGGGCCAACGGGGTCACCACCCTCGCCCTCACCGATCACGACACCGTCGCCGGGGTCGCCGAGGCCCAAGCCGCCGGCACCCGGCTCGGGGTCGCGGTCGTCCCCGGCGTGGAACTCTCCGCCACCTGGGCCGGCAAGACACTGCACATCGTCGGGCTCGCCCTCGACCCCAACACCCCCGCCCTGAAGGCCGGGCTCGAGCGGCTCCAGGCCCAGCGGGTCGCCCGCGCTCAGGGCATCGCCGAACGCCTGGAGCGCCTCGGCGTCCAAGACGCCCTCGCCCGCGCCCAGGCCCAGGCCGGCCCCGGCGGCGAGATCACCCGCACCCACTTCGCCCGCGCCCTCGTCGAGGCCGGCTGGGCCAAGACGACCCAAAAGGCCCTCGAACGCTACCTCCTCCAACACAAACCCGGCTACGTCCCCACCCAATGGCCCCCGCTCGAAGAGGTCGTCGGCTGGATCCGTGCCGCCGGTGGCCTCGCCGTCATCGCCCACCCCGGTCGCTACCGGCTCACCGGCGTCAAACTCACCGCCCTCGCCGAGGCCTTCACCGCCGCCGGCGGCCAAGGCATCGAAGTGGTCGCCGGCAACCACGACCGCCACCAGATCGCCACCGCCGCCCGCCTCGCCGAACGCCACGGGCTCTACGCCTCCTGCGGCTCCGACTTCCACACCCCCGACAGCCCCTGGATCGAACTCGG
>CAYFWJ010000211.1:0-3196 GCA_964346755.1 uncultured Ectothiorhodospiraceae bacterium | reverse complement strand
GACAACGAGGCCCCGAACCGCCTTTATCTAGGACGCACTACCACGGGCCAGCGTGTTGGTTCCCCCGGGCGACCCCGCGAGACCCGCTCCATTCCCTGACGAAGCCCCAGGGGCCGATTGGATCGTCCGGGGGTGGAGACCCCGTGCCCTGATGTCTCCGCGATCGAGGGCCGAGCCCGTTCGCATCGTGGGCCGTGGACGTTGGTCAAGCCCAGCACAACGCGGACCGAGGCCCTCGGGTGGCGCGCGGTTCCGAGGCGTCACGGGGACGGTCGGGGACGAGAAACGGACCGGATGATCCGCTAAACTCGGGACCGGTAGCCGGGTCGCTACCGGCGTTACCCAACCGATCGATGTGAGGAGGCTATCACGATGTTTGCTTCGAATACCCCGAGCCGCGTGGTTCGCCCGTGTCGGCGCCCGATGCTTGGACTCTTGATTGTTGTGGGCCTGATGCTCGCGCCCCTATCGCTCGCCCCGGCCCAGACCGACGACGGCGTCAAGCAGGTCGTCTATCACGTGGACTTCAAGGACCCGCGCCGCTTCAGTGCCCTGCTGACGAGTGTGAGCAACATGGTCCGTCACTATCAGGACGCCTTCGTGGAGGCCGATGTGCGGCTGGTATTCAACTCCTTCGGGGTCCGTTTTCTCACGGATGATCCCCTGGAAGGTACGCCCTTTGCCGCCGGGGACGCACTGCAAGAGCGGCGCGAGACCTTGAAGGGGCGATTGAATACGCTGGCTTCCGTATACGGCGTTCAGTTGGAGCTGTGCGGTATTACCCGCTCACAGGTGGGTTTGGCGAAAGACGCCGTCTATGACGGGGTGACCTTTGTCCCCTCGGGGGTCGTCCGAGTCGCCGAATTGCAAGACCAAGGCTTCGCGTACATCAAGGTGGAGTAGCGCGCCCCTGGCGCGGTGCGTCCGTGGCCAGCAAGGGCCGATCGCCGAGGTGGGTCAGGCGCTTCCAGGTGCTTGCCGAGACCCGATAAATGAGTCCTGTATCCGGGTTGATCAGCGTTCGTGGCTGACCGGGGTCGATCATCCAGCGCAGGGGTTGGACCCGGCCGCGCAGACGGGCGACGAGGGTTGCTGACCCTGGAATTGGCGGGGGCTGCCAGGCCACGGCGGTGGCCTTCGCTTCGCGCCAAGCGGCGCGCACGGTCTCGACCGCCTCGGGGTTGGTCCCGGTCGAGGGTTCCAGACGCCAGTTACTACCAACCCGCCGCAATCGGTAGTCCCCGATGCGTAATGTTGTGAGTGGTTGCGCGTAGGGGATTAATCGGCGGCTCGCGAGGCCGGCGATACGGTTTTGTAGGAGGCGGTGCAGGGTTTCGGGAACGAGATAAACCGCTCCATCTCGAGCCGCATAGGTCAATCCCGTTCTCAAAGGCGCTGTATCGCCCAGATCCAGCGTGTGGCCCTGGATCTGCAAACGGCCACGCGGGGGGTCTAACCCGAGTCGTTGCCGGAGCGTGGTCCCGCGTTGGGCGGTCGTGATGGGATCGGGGTGGTGGACTACGAAAGCCTTCAGACGCTCAATCCCTTCAGGGTCGGCCGGCCAACGAAACGGTTCCTCGAATCGCCACCCTCGAGGATGACGCCGGAGCACGACGGTCGGCCCCGTCTCCGCCTCAAGGGTGAGCTTCGCCGGACCGTGCTCGGGCCAAGGGAGCAACGGCGGAGACGCCTCCCGGGGAAGGAGCCAGAAACCCCCGCTGGCGGCCCCGATGAGGGCCAGCATGATGCCGATCAGCAAGCGACGCCAGCGGACCATTAGCGATGGTGTCGACGCCACCAGACCCATCCGCTCAATCCGAGAAAGACGCCGGGCAAAAGGAATACGAAACCGATCAGGCCCGCTCGTAGGTGATTCGTCGGCAGATCCAGTCGGGCATCCGGGGGCGTCGGCGGCGTTGGGGCGCTTGTGACGGTCCCGGTTGCCAGCCAGTGGATTGCGGTCAGGATCAGCTGCCGATGGCTACCCTCGGCCAAGTAGGGGTTGCTCACGAAGTCCCGATCCCCGATGACGATGACCCGTCCCGGCGTCGATTGGTTGGTTGCATCGGCCTGGGGTCGGAGAATCCAGCCGATCGGTATCGGGCCGCCCTGGGGACTTGTGCGGGGCGCGCGCCTCGCCCCTGTCGCCTCGGGTCCCGCGGGATCGCTCTCGACTCGGCTGCCCGGCGGGCTTTGGAGAAGCCGGTGGTGGGTCCATTCGAGGCGCGCAGCATCGGCGGAGTCTGCGCGCCGAATGCCCCAGGCATCAGGCAGTCGAATGGGACCCTCCAGCCCTGTCGTCAAGGGGTTCGCGGGGTGATCCCTGAGCTGTAATATCCGCGACGACTCGCGCTCGGCGGATCGACCGCCTGGGGCGATACCCGGCTGGGTGAGGAGCCCGGGTATCGGATGCAGGCCAAGCCATTCGGCCAGCGGCGTGATCGAGGGGTCGTCAGTCGGTCCGGGTTCCCAGAGCCACAGCAATGAGCGCCCCCGTGTGATCCAGTCCTGGGCCTGAATGAAGACCTCATCCGGGAGCTCAGGCCCTTCGCTGACGAGGATCCGTACCGGCGGGGACGTGGCGTGTCCTTCGCGGGCGGTGTCGGGCCCGTGTCTGAGGCGATAGCCGGTGGCCGAGAGGGTCTGGGTAAGGCGTTGATAGTCTTCGGACCGTGGGCCATTCGGCCCGTCTTCCGGGACGATATGCCACGCGATATGCCCGGGTTGGTCCTGGGTGAGTTGTTGGAGTCCACGCGTGAAGGCGGCCTCGCTGGTGCGTTCGACCTTCGTCCAGCGATCGCGGTAATGGAGGATCAGGGCGCCCCTTGAGCCGATATCGTAGGTGCGCAGCGCCTCCGGTTCCACATAGGGGTTGAGATACACCAGTTGGATGCCCGGGGCATGACGTCGATAGCGTTCGACCAGGTGTCGGATCGCAGTTCGGGCGGTGGTGTCAGGGGCCACGAAGGCCTCGACCCGAAGGGGTTCGGAGAGGCGATCGATGGCGCGACGGGTTGTCGGGCTCAGTTCGCCGGCCTGACCCGTGCGCCAGTCCCAGCTCCAGGGGATGGCCTCGATCCCCGAGCCGAGGAGGGCGATCACGACGAGGAATCCCGCGAGGGTGAGCCGGGTTTGCCAGACCAGCCGTCGACGGCTGCGGGGCGTGATGCGCATGGGATCGGCGACTCTAATGGGC
>CAYFWJ010000210.1:0-3350 GCA_964346755.1 uncultured Ectothiorhodospiraceae bacterium | reverse complement strand
CCCGTGTCTCCCGTGTCTCCCGTGTCCCACAATCCTGTGCCGGTTGTTGGGCATCGGGAATCTTATCCCGTCGGTTGCAATGCCGCCAACCACGCCTTCTGGGCTTGGCGGACCGATTCCGTCTCGAGATGGGTGCGGATCCGCTCCCGAATCTGTTCTAAGGGGACCGTCCGGGCAGGGCGGATCGCCTCACACCAGAGCAGATGAAAGCCCAGCGTGGTTTCCACCGGCGGACTCATGGCCCCGGCCGGAAGGGGCTCGAGCACGGCGCGCAACGGGGCGTCCAGTTGCTTGAGGGGACGCACGCCGAGCCAGCCATCCTCGAGGGCGCTCGGGCACTCGGAATGACCGCGTGCATAGGCCCGGAACCGATCCCCGTCCCCGGCGATGGCCTCGGCGAGGTGTTGGATCCGTGCCTCGGCCGCTTCCCGCGTATTCTCCGGGTAGTCCGGGTTGACGGTAATCAAGATGTGCCGGACGGCTCGGGCTTCCGGGGCCTGAAAGGCCTCGGGATGGGTGGCGTAGAAGGATCGGATCGCGGCCTCGGTGACTGGCGGGCAGTCGGCGGCAACCGCTCGCATGAGGGCATCGAAGGCCAGCTCACGGCGAATCCCCGTGCGCAGGGTCTCGGCGTCGAGGCGGTATTGCGACAAGGCCGTACGGAAGGCCTCACGACTGCGATATTCCGCTTGCAGGGACCGCAATCGTTCCCGGATGGCCGTCGATCCGATGGTGATGGCGTGTGCCGTTGCCGTGCCGAGGGCCTGAGACTCCAAGGCCAGACTGCGGGTGGCCCGATCCCGCAGGCGGGGCCCGGGGTTCGGGGCGGCATGGTGTGACGGTTCGACCGATTCGGCCTCGGCCAGCCGCCAGAGGTGGTAGCGGTAGGCCCCCGCCTTGTCAGGTGTCACCGGTTCGGGGGCTGTCATGGGGTTCGGATGGGGCATAAAACATCAACTCGGTCGCGGGTGCGGTGTCGCCGGGGGATCCAGGGCGGATTCCGGGACACGGAGGGTGGGGTGGCCAGGGAAATGGACGTGGTACATGACCTCGCTCGGTTCGTCCCGCAGGACGCCGACGATTTGACCCTCGGTTCCCGGTTCGAGGCGGGTGACCCCATCCGGGAGACTCAGCATTAGGCGGGCCGCCACCGTCTCGCGGTTCTCGAAACGACTGGGGGTCCAGGGGGCCGCGGCCGGTTGTAATTCTTCCCCCCGGCAACCGATCACCCGCCCGGCTTCCGGGAAGGCAACGGCGTAGATCCATGTATCCTGGAGAAACCGGCCCACATCCCGCACATACCCCGTGGACCCCCGGCGGATTAGCAGATCGCCCCGGTCTTGGTTGGGAAAGGTCCCGTCATTGCGCAGATTGCGCGTGACCCGTACGGCGTCACCGTAGTCGAACTCAGGACGCATGGCGCCGGAGGCTCGCGGTTAGCGTGTCGAGCGAGACGCTCTGGCTGGAGCCATCGCCGCGTTGGAAGACCCGAAACAACTTGGCCTCCCGGGCTTCGATCCCGACCAGGTCCGCGTAGGCCTGCATCAGCAGCGCGCGGTAGACGGACCAATCGAAGGCCTCACCCGAGCGGTCGAGGCTCGGGTCTTCGAGGTAATCGTGGAAGCGTTGCAGGATGTGCAGGCGTTTAACCCGCACGAGGGCGGGGTCATAGGGGACCTCGAAATACTCCAGGAACTCTTCGGCGCTGCTGAGTGATTCCAGGTCTTCAGTAAGGGTCGTGTCGGTCATGGGGCTGGCCTCCCAAAGGCGATTAAAAAACAAGCGGTCGGGCGGGCGACGCCTGGGTCAAGGGCTCGGTGATGCGGCTGAGCCGGAGCGTCCCGCGGGGTCTGTGGCAAAGTCGGCGGGGTTCCGGGGTCCATCCGGCGTGACCTGGGCGAGTAGGGCCCCGAGTTCCATCGTATCCGGGGCCCGCTTGGCGTGACTCACGAACCGCCGAACCAGGGGAAGCAAACGGCGCGCTTGGTCCGCATCGACATCCCGGTGCAGTTGGCGCGCGCAAACTGCCCGAACGGCCTGCTGACCCGAGTGCTTGCCGAGGACCAGTCGATGACGCCGGCCCATCTCGGCGGGATCGATGCCCTGGTAGTTGCGGGGATCCTTGATCAGTCCATCCACGTGGATGCCCGCCTCATGGGTGAACACGCCTTCACCCACCAGGCTCTTGTGCCAGCCGACGGGCCGTCCTGAGGCGTTGGCCACAAGGCGTGACAGGGTGGCGAAGCGGCTCAGGTCGACACCGGGGTCGAGCCCATAGAGGTGGCGAAGCCCCATGACGACCTCCTCGAGGGCGGCGTTGCCAGCCCGCTCCCCAAGGCCGTGAACGGTGGTGTTGACGTGGCTAGCCCCGGCACGGACTGCGGCTAGGGTGTTCGCGGTCGCCAGGCCCAGGTCGTCGTGGGCGTGGATCTCGAGCTCTAGGTCACACGCAGCCCGCAGGGCGCTGACACGGGCCTCGGTGGTGAAGGGATCGAGGATCCCGAGGGTGTCGGCGAAGCGCAGCCGCGTCGCCCCGGTCGCCTGGGCCGCCGAGGCGACCGCGGCGAGAAAGTCCGGGGCGGCGCGGGAGGCGTCCTCGAGACCAACGCAGACCGCGAGTCCTAGGGCGGTGGCCCGGGGGACGTGGGCGTGGATCTGGGCAAGGGCCCAGGCCCGGTCCCGGCCAAGCTTGTGTTCCAGTTGTTGGTCGGAGACGGGCAGGGATAGATCGACCCGATCGACACCCAGGGTCCGACACCGATCGATGTCCGCGGGTGTCATTCGCGCCCAGACCATGAGCTGCGCACGCAGGTCTTGACCGGCGACGGCGCGGATGGCCTCCCGTTCTTCCGGTCCCATGGCCGGGATACCCACCTCCAGTTCCGGGACGCCGAGCGCATCGAGCCCCTGAGCAATCGCGCATTTCTCGTCTACGGTGAAGGCAACCCCGGCGGATTGTTCCCCGTCGCGAAGGGTCGTGTCGTTGATCGTCACGGACGTGGGCGTCATGCCGATGGCACCTCGATTGGGTCCCACACCGAGCGGGAACATAAGTGGGAAAGGCCGTTCTGCTCTGTCGTTTTATCTCGGTCTCGGGATCGGCCTTCGAACTGGGATTTTGCAATTGCCAGGCCAGACCGGTGCATCCGATGCCGTGCGGAGCGTTTCGCGTGGTGCGGTACCCGGGGTCGACCGCGATCGCGGGCGCTCATGTCCGTGGTCGGCGTCGGTCCTTAGGGACGGGCCGGTAGAGTTCGACCCGGTCGCCGGGGGCGACGGGATCCTCTGGAGTGGCCATCGTGCCAAAGATCCCAACCGGGCCGTGCTCCAGATCCGCGACCCCGAGCTTC
>CAYFWJ010000209.1:0-3371 GCA_964346755.1 uncultured Ectothiorhodospiraceae bacterium | reverse complement strand
GCCGCGAATGGCGGATGGCGCGAATTGCTGGCAAGCGAATCAAGGACACCCACAAGCGAATCAAGGACACCCACAAATGGCGAGGGGCGAATCACCGCACGGACGAATCGCGGACACCCACCTCCCGGGTCGCCCACCTCCCGGGTCGACCGAGCCGGCGTCGGCGATCGCGGTGCGCACCCCGTCGGGACGGTCCGAATGCACGCTTCAGCGGAGTGGCGCGTCCCGACGAGACGATCCGCTTCAGTCGATCAAACGATCGTGTTTGGCCACCTGCTCCAAGGCCTCTTCCATCATGGCCCGGGCATGGGCGGTGGTCGTGTGCAGATAGGTGTGCAGGGTTGCATCCTCGAGATTGCGGTTCTCACACTCTTTACTGTAGGTCTCGAACGCATTGAGGCTGTAGATGATCTCGGTCAGGTGATGCGGGCATTCGCATTTGACGGTGGTCGTCACCTGGGCGAAGCGCCCGAGCTCCTCTTGACTGAAGCGCCGGTCCGGGATCGCTTGGCGCGTCGAGGTGAGATCCGTGGCCTCGGCGGCGGTATCGGCCCCGGCGATGGAGCGACACACCAGCGCCAGCTCACTCGTCTCGATCGGTGCCCGGATGACCGTCACGCGACGGGAATCCAGCCGCTGGATGTCTCGGTTGGCACCGAAGGCATAGACCACGACCGTGCGATCCACGCCCGTTCGTTGCATCCATTCGTCAATCTCCTGGGCGGTTTCCTCGTGGAGGGTCGCCATCTCGATGACCAAGACATCCGCGCCCTGCTCCTTGGCCTGGGCCTCAAAGATCGCCGGGTCGTTGTAGGCCCCGAGGATGACAAAACCGTCATGTCCGGTGGAATCGGCCAGACGGGCCTTGAGGGCATCGCCGTAGACCACGGCGGTGCAAGGCCGAATGCCTTCACGGCCGCGGGTGACGCCGGGGCGTTGACTGATCTCGCGGGCGAAGGCCTCGAGCCGGTCGAGATCGAGGTTGGCGACCGTGCCGATGGAGTTGCCCGCATCGACGATGCGTTTGATCAATGCGAGACGGCCCACATCGTCGCGGGTATAGAGCCGGTTGCCGGATTCCGTTCGGTGGGGGCGTACCGATTGATAACGGCGTTCCCACATCCGCAGCGTGTGCTCGGAGATGCCGGTGAGTCGGGAAACGGCTCCGATCCGATACAGCGGCTCAGAATGATCGATCTGATTCGTACTCATGGGGAGCTCCGAAGTCGCGGGTGGTCTGTGATAGGGCGCCGCGAGTCCGCTCATGAGCCGGCGCCCGCGTCGCGTGTCTATGTTTCGTCGAAGTTTGACTTAGGACAGTAGCGCGCGCAAATAGTTGTATTGAATGCCCCCCGACGGAATGGCCCTTGACTCCGGCGGGCGGGCGGGGCAGCGTGGCGGCTTTTCCCTGGGGAGCGACGGTGTCAAAGACCGGTGAACTGACCCTCCGAGCCCTCCTAACCGGCCTCGTCCTCGGTGCCTTGTTGACCCCCGCCAATGTCTATTCCGGGCTCAAGATCGGCTGGTCGTTCAATATGTCGATCATCGCCCTGCTGATCGGCTTCGGCGTGTGGCGGGCCCTCGCTCGGGTGCGCGGCGTGTCGGCCTGGACACCCCAGGAGAGCAACATCAGCCAGACCACCGCCTCGGCGGCGGCGTCCATCATCTCCGGCGGGTTGGTAGCCCCCCTCCCCGCCTACACCCTGCTCACCGGGGAGGCGCTCCCGTTGGGGCCGCTCGTCGCGTGGGTCTTTGCGGTCAGCTTCCTCGGGGTCTGGATGGGGTGGTACCTCCGCGGCCCATTGATCGTCCGCGCCGGCCTGCGCTTCCCCGCCGGGGCGGCGACCCTCGAGACGCTGGAGGACGTCTTCCGGGAAGGTCGCGAAGCCGGTCGGCGATTGCAGATCCTGTTCACGAGCGTCGGGATCGCGGCCCTCGTCAAAGGGATCGACACCGTGATCTGGAGCCTGCCGCGCGGGGCGCCGACCGCCGCGCTGGAGCGGCTGACCTTCGGTGTCGAACCCTCCCTGTTGCTCTTCGGGTTCGGAGGGATTATCGGGCTCCGGGTGGGGCTCTCGCTGCTGCTCGGGGCGGTGATCGCTTGGGGCGGGATCGCGCCCTGGCTCCTGGCCTCGGGGGCGGTGGCGGCGACCCCCGAGGGCGGGTCCCTGTTCGGCCCCTTGGTGGAGTGGCTGTTGTGGCCCGGGGTCAGTCTGATGGTGACCGCCACCCTCGCCCAGCTCGTCCTGCGGCTGCGCCGCGGGCTGGAACGAGGGCGGCGTAAGGCGGGCTCAGCGGGTATGGCTGGCCCGTCCGGGCCGGGATGGACGGGTGCCCTGGGATTGGCCGGTGCCAGCCTCCTGGTCGTTTCCCTGCAGATCCTCCTGTTCGACATCCCCCTCGCCATGGCCCTGGTCGCCGTTCCCCTGGCCCTGGTCCTGGCCGCTGTGGCGGCCTGGGTGGTGGGCGAGACGGCGATTCCGCCGATCGGGGCCATCGGCAAGGTCAGCCAGCTCGGCATCGGCTCCCTCGCCCCGGGCCAAGCAACCACCAACCTCATGGCCGCCAACACCGCCGGTGGCGCCGCCGGGCAAGCGGCTGATTGCCTCAACGACCTCAAGGTCGGCTACGCCGTTGGGGCGCATCCACCCGCGCAGATCCTTGCCCAGAGCGCCGGGGTGCTTATCGGCAGCCTCGTCGGCAGCCTCGTCTATCTCGTCCTCATCCCCGACCCCCAGGGCCAGCTCCTCACCCCGGAATGGCCCGCCCCCGCCGTCGCCACCTGGAAGGCCGTCGCCGAGGCCCTGGCAAGCGGCTGGACGAGCATCCCCGTCTCGGCGCGGATCGGTGTGGCCCTCGGCGGCTTCGGCGGTCTCGGGCTCGCCCTGCTCGAAGCGCGCCTGGCCGCGCGGCGGAGGGCCTGGATCCCGAGCGGAGCCGCCCTCGGCCTCGCCTTCGTCATCCCCGCGAGCATCGCCGTCACCATGAGCCTCGGCGCCCTCACCGCCTGGCTCATCGCCTGGCGCTCCCCCCGGCGCGCCGAGCGATTCGTCCTCCCCAGCGCCGCCGGCCTCGTCGCCGGCGAGAGCCTCGCCGGCGTCCTCGCCGCCTTCGGACGGATGGTGTTTTGACGGGCTACGGGCAGACGGAACGGATCGGCAGGCACACAGGGAGGGAAAGAAAGAGGGCGGGCGGAAAGCGAACGGCAGGGAACGGGAGAACAGGGCACCCGAACGTGACATCGAACACCGCGCCCATGACGTGCCGAATGCGATAAAGACATCGTCGGATAGGCTGAACGCCGGCCAACGCACGGGCTTTTGGCGCCATGTCGGTTTCTCGTTTGGGCTCGGCGGTGAATCGACTACCCG
>CAYFWJ010000208.1:0-3487 GCA_964346755.1 uncultured Ectothiorhodospiraceae bacterium | reverse complement strand
AAAGGTCTTTGAGATGAGTGGTTGTTGCGACACGAGTTGCGCGGTTGAGGCACAGGGGGCGCGACAGCGGAGCACCCTAAGAGCAGTACTCGGGATCAATGCCGTGATGTTCGTTGCTGTGCTCGCGGCGGCCCTGTACGCCAGCTCGTCGGCGTTGTTGGCGGACAGCCTCGACAACTTCGGGGACGCGGTGACCTACGCGATCAGCTTGTACGCCATCTCGCGCGGCGCGGCGGTCAAGGCGCGGGTCGCCTTGTTCAAGGGTGTCCTCATCCTGCTGGCCGCCCTCGCGGTAGCGGGGCAGGTTGCGTACAAGCTGGTGGTCCCGGTCACCCCCGTCTTCGAGGTGATGGGCGCGTTCAGTCTGCTGGCCTTGGCTGCCAACGGCCTGTGTCTCTTCCTGCTGTGGCGACATCGCCATGAGGACGTGAACATGAGCTCGGTCTGGGAGTGCTCTCGAAACGATGTGGCGACGAACCTATCGGTCTTCGTCGCCGCGGCGGGGGTTTGGCTTACCCACTCCGGGTGGCCCGATATCGTGGTCGCACTGGCCTTGGTGGCGCTTTTGCTCCGTTCGGCGGTTCGCGTCATCGGATCCGCCTTGAGGGAGCTCCGAGCCGTTCAAGAAGCGGGTTCCACCGAGGGATTGCCCGCGTCTGGCTCATAGCGGGGCAGCCAAGGCGTCGGCTGAACGAGGGGGCCAGCCCTCCGAGACCGCCCGATGGTGGATCCCGGGCCGGGCTTTGAATAGCTTCGCCACACGCGCGCCCGGTTCACCGCCTAACGCCCACGCCGCACGGGCAGCGGCTTCGCCCGGCCCCCGGCGTATCGACCCCACGGAATCCCGATTCCCCGCCGTATCCACCCCAACCGCCTGCGAGCCCCAGTCCCCAATTCCCCTATGCCCCACGATCGGATCCGTCTCCGCGGTGCCCGCCAAAACAATCTCAAGGACTTGAACCTGGATCTCACCCTGGGGACGTTGACTGTCGTCACCGGCCCAAGCGGATCGGGTAAATCCTCCCTCGCCTTCGATACCATCTATGCCGAAGGCCAGCGCCGCTACGTCGAGACCTTCTCGCCCTACGCCCGGCAATTCCTCGATCGCATGGACAAACCGGCGGTAGATTCCATCGAGGGCATCCCGCCGGCCATTGCCATCGATCAGACCAATCCCGTGCGGAATTCCCGCTCCACCGTCGGCACGATGACCGAGCTGAACGACCATGTGAAGCTCCTCTTCGCCCGGGCGGCCCGGCTGTTTTGTGCCGGATGCGGTCGGGAGGTCCGGCGCGATACGCCGGAGTCCATCGTCACGGAACTCCTCGAGCAGGCCCCCGAAAGGCGCGCGGCGATCGCCTTTGAGGTGCCGCTGACGGGTGGGGTCGCCGAGGACAAGGTCCGCCAGGAGTTGGAGCGCCAGGGTTACACCCGGGTGGAGTCCGCCGGGCCGAGTCGTCTGCGCGTCATCCAGGATCGCGTTCGCCTCACACCGGACCGTCGCGGGCGGCTCAATGAGGCGATCGAGGCGGCCCTGCGGGCCGGCCGTGGCCAGGTGGATGTCCTGGCGTTGGATGAGCCGCGCAACCCGACGAGCCCGTGGCGTTTCTCGGAACGTCTCCACTGCCCCGATTGCGAGCGCGAGTACACGGACCCGATCCCCAATAGCTTCTCGTTCAACTCGCCGGTCGGGGCCTGTGAGACCTGCCGGGGCTTCGGCCGGGTCATGGGCATCGACCCGCAACGGATCATCCCGGACGACACCAAGACCCTCGCCCAGGGGGCCATCAAACCCTGGCAGAGCGAGCGCTACGGGGCGTGTCAGCAGGATTTGATGCGGGCGGCGAAGCGGGCCGGCGTCCCGACGCATGTGCCGTGGAATCAGCTCACCGACGCGGATCGCCACTGGGTGATGGACGGCGAGGCCGATTGGAGCTGGGACACGCGCCGGGGTGGCTGGTACGGCGTCCGACGTTTCTTCGATCATCTGGAGCGTCGTGCCTACAAGATGCCGATTCGCGTCTTGCTTTCCCGCTACCGCTCGTATGACGAATGCCCCAGTTGCCACGGCGCCCGACTCAAACCGGAGTCCTTGCTCTGGCGGATCGGGTCCAAGGACGACGCGGATGCGGTCTGCGATCCGAGCCAGCGTGTGCGGCCACAGGGCACGGACTTTGACGACGCGACATTGCGGGCCCTACCCGGACTCACCCTCGCCGAGCTCCTGAGTCTGCCCTTGACCCAAGCCCGGGCGCTGTTCCAGCGGCTCCACCTGCCCGCGCCGCTGGACCAGGCCGCGGATCTCCTGTTGCGGGCCATCCGCGCGCGGCTGGACTACCTGGTGGATGTCGGGCTCGGCTATCTGACCCTCGCCCGCCCGTCGCGGACCCTGTCCGGCGGCGAGGTCCAGCGGATCAACCTGACCACTGCCCTCGGGACCTCGCTGGTCAACACGCTTTTCGTCCTCGATGAGCCGAGTATCGGCCTGCATCCTCGGGACTTGGACCGCATCATTCGGGTAATGGAACGGCTCCGCGATGCGGGCAACTCCCTCCTGGTCGTGGAACACGACCCCCAGGTGATCCGGGCCGCCGACGCGGTACTCGATATGGGGCCCGGGCCCGGTGAGCGCGGCGGGCGAGTGGTGTTTCAGGGGAGCCCGAGCGATCTGCTGACGACGGCCGACTCGCTTACCGCGGACTACCTGACAGGCCGTCGGCGGGTGATTGAGGACGCACCGGACGCGCCCCATGCCGACGAGCCCCAGGCGTTTGTGCGGATCGCCGGTGCGGCGGCACACAACCTGCGGGGCATCGATGTCGATCTCCCGTTGCATCGGCTGGTGGTCGTCACTGGCGTAAGCGGCTCCGGCAAGTCGACACTGATCATGGATGTCCTGTATCGGGGTCTGGCCGAGCTCAAGGGCCACCCCGGCGACGCCCCCGGGGCCCATCGCGGGATAAGCGGCCATGAGGCGATCGACGACGGGGTGCTCATCGACCAGGCGCCGATCGGGCGCACCACCCGCTCCACACCGGCGAGCTACGTCGGGGCCTTCGACCCCATTCGCACCCTCTTTGCCCGCCAGTCCGAGGCCAAGGCCCGGGGCTACACCGCCGGGACCTTCAGTTTCAATGCCGGCCGGGGACGCTGTCCCACCTGTGGCGGCAACGGGTTCGAGCACGTCGAGATGCAGTTCTTGAGCGATGTCTATCTGCGCTGCGCGGACTGCGACGGCCAGCGCTATCGCCCGGAGATCCGCGAGATTACCGTGCCCCCGTCGGCGAGCTCGGTCCTCGGGCCCCGATCGATTGCCGATGTCCTGGCCATGACCGTCGATCAAGCGGTGGATTTCTTCGCCGATCACTCGGAGGTGCGGCGCGGCCTGGAACCGCTCCAGGCAGTCGGCCTCGGTTATCTGGGCCTCGGCCAGCCAGTCCCCACGCTGTCCGGCGGGGAGGCCCAGCGCCTCAAGCTCGCCGGCCAC
>CAYFWJ010000207.1:0-3504 GCA_964346755.1 uncultured Ectothiorhodospiraceae bacterium | reverse complement strand
CCGGTGAATCCATGGCTTCCTTGGCGTATCAACCCAGCCTGTACGCGCAATTGCAGGCACTGCCCGAGCGGCTGACCGGGGAGATCCTGAACGGGCAGCTCCATACCCAGCCACGGTCAAGCGGGCCGCATGGCTATGCCGAAAGCATGCTGGCGGGGGACTTGGTCCCGCGTTTCGGGCGTGACGGGGGGAGCGGCCCAGGCGGCTGGTGGATTCTGGTCGAGCCCGAGGTGCATTTCATCCGCGATCAGGAGGTTGCCGTGCCAGACCTGGCCGGCTGGCGGCGTGAGCGGATGCCACGGATCCCCGAGGGGCATCGGTTCGAGGTGGTGCCGGACTGGGTCTGCGAGATCCTCTCACCCGCCACCGCTAGCAAGGACCGCGAGATCAAGCTCCCGCTCTATGCACGCCACGGTGTCGCCTATGCCTGGTTGCTGGACCCGCAACGGCGCACGCTGGCGGCGTATACCCTGGAGCAGGGCGCCTGGCGCTTGCGGCGGGAAGCGGCCGATGAGGCGGTGGTGCGGGTGCCGCCCTTCGAGGCGCTGGAGCTGACGCTCGCCGCGCTTTGGGTCTAGGTTGGCGGGCGCGCGGGATTGACGCCGCGCCAGATCCGCCCCGCCCAGCCGGCCAGGAACAGCGGCCGCGGTCTGCCCGGTCGAGACCGGCATGGCATCCCCGTGTGCACGCCGTAGAATGGCGGTTTGCCATCACGAACCTGTGCCGATCCATGAACATCGCCCAGCGCATCGCCGAGGGCCTCGCCGTCCGCATCCACCAGGTCGAGGCGGCGACCCGCCTGCTTAAGGACGGCGCCACGGTCCCGTTCATCGCCCGCTACCGCAAGGAGGCGACCGGCGGGCTCGACGATGAGCAGCTCCGCACCCTGGAGGCGCGTCTGCGCTACCTCACCGAGCTCGAGGAGCGCCGCGCTAGCGTGCTGAAGCGCATCGACGAGCAGGGCAAACTCACCCCGGCGTTGGCCCGCGATATCGAGGCCGCGGAGACCAAGACCCGGCTCGAGGATCTCTACCGGCCTTATGTCAAGAAGCGCCGCACCAAGGCCCAGATCGCTCGAGAGGCGGGGCTCGAGCCCCTGGCCGCGGGGTTGCTCGAGGACCCCGCCCGCGAGCCCGCGACCGAGGCGGCCGCATTCATCGATGCAACGAAGGGCATACGGGACGCGCAGGCGGCCCTTGAGGGCGCCCGCCAGATTCTGGTCGAACGCTTCGCTGAAGACGCCGGCCTGATGGGGGAGCTGCGCGAGCACCTGTGGTCCCAGGGCAGGCTGCGCGCCCGGGTGGTGGCTGGCAAGGAGCCGGCGGGGGCCAAGTTCTCCGACTACTTCGCCTATGACGAGCGTCTTCAGGGCATTCCCTCGCACCGTGCCCTCGCCTTGTTCCGGGGACATAACGAAGGGATCCTGTCCCTGACCTTGGTGACGCCCGACGCGCTCGAGGGGACGCCGTCGCAGGATACCCCGAGCGACGCGGAACGCCGCATCGCGGCGCGCTTCGGCATCGCCGACCGGGGTCGGCCAGCGGACGGCTGGTTGCAGGGGGGCGTGCGCCTCGCCTGGCGCTCCAAGCTGTATCCCCACCTCGATCTGGATCTGAAGGGCCGCCTGCGGGAGCGGGCCGAGGTCGAGGCCATTCGAGTCTTCGGCGCCAACCTCAAGGATCGGCTCCTGGCCGCGCCGGCGGGGGCTCGGGTCACCGTGGGGCTGGACCCGGGCCTGCGCACCGGCGTCAAAGTCGCGGTGGTCGATGCCACGGGCAAGGTGGTCGAGACGACGACCCTGTATCCCCACCCACCCCGGCGTCAGTGGGACACGAGCATCGCGACCCTGGCGGCGCTCGGCGGGCGGCATCGGGTGGAGCTGGCGGCGGTGGGCAACGGCACGGCCTCCCGAGAGACCGAGCGCCTCGTCGATGCGCTCTGCTGCCGCCATCCCGAGCTGCGGCTCACGCGGGTCGTGGTCAGCGAGGCGGGCGCCTCCGTGTACTCGGCGTCTGAGGTCGCTGCCGCGGAGCTGCCGGACTTGGATGTCTCCCTCCGCGGCGCCGTGTCCATTGCCCGTCGCCTGCAGGATCCCCTCGCCGAGCTCGTGAAAATCGAGCCCAAGGCCATCGGCGTTGGCCAGTACCAACATGACGTGAGCCAGCCACAGCTCGGCTGCACCCTGGACGCCGTGGTCGAAGACTGTGTCAACGCCGTGGGCGTGGACGTGAACACCGCCTCCCCAGCGCTGCTCACCCGCGTAGCTGGGCTCGGGCCTGGCCTTGCCAACCGCATCGTCCACTACCGGAACGATCAGGGCCCATTCCGCGACCGTCGCCAACTGCTGAAGGTCCCGCGTCTCGGTCCCAAGGCCTTCGAGCAGGCGGCGGGCTTCCTGCGCATCCTGGGCGGTCTGAACCCGTTGGACGCCTCTGCGGTGCATCCCGAGGCCTACCCGGTGGTGGAGCGCATCGTGGCCGCGAGTGGCCGCGACGTGGCCGGTCTCATCGGCGACGGCGCCTTCCTGCGCCGCCTGCGGCCCGCGGACTTTACCGATGCGCGGTTCGGTGAGCCGACCGTGCGCGACATCCTCGCCGAGCTCGAGAAGCCGGGTCGGGATCCACGCCCTGGTTTCCGCACCGCCCGCTTCCAGGAGGGCATTGAGACCCTCGCGGATCTCCAGATCGACATGGTGCTCGAGGGCGTTGTCACCAATGTCACCAACTTCGGCGCCTTCGTGGATGTGGGCGTGCACCAGGACGGTTTGGTGCATGTCTCGGCGATGGCGGAGCGCTACGTGCGCGATCCCCGCGAAGTGGTGAAGGCCGGCGATGTCGTCCAGGTGAAGGTCCTGGAGGTGGACACCACGCGCAAGCGGATCGGTCTCACCATGCGCCTCGGCGCGTAGTGCGGTGGGCCCGGGCCAGCCGGAGTCGCCGTGTGCCGGGTGACCCCGGGGCCGCGCTGTTGACCCTCCGTTCGCCGTCCTACGCCCGGATTTTTGGGGATCCACCTGATAGCTCGCGGGATGTGCCTGGCTGAGCCCCACCGGGAGCCCCGCGCCGGGTAAGCCGGATGCCAGACGTGATATAGGGCGGTATACGGACCGGGTCGATTACCCGAACCCCTTGATATTGAAGGACTCCAAGCGGAGCAGTACGCAAGCATTGGGGGTGATTGCCATGCGGATCGTGGATCGCGATCGGGTGACGACGGCGGCTTCGGCTGCGCTGGGGCGTGGCCGCTCGCGGTTCGGCCCGCGAGCGCGGGGCGCTGGCCTCCGCGTCCGATGCCTGGGTTTGATGCCAAGCCGAGGCGTCGCCAACGACGGGGCACGGAATTGCCTCGCCGGGGCCGCGCGGATCGACCCCCCTACACCCTCTCCACCCGAACCTTCCAGGATCGACCCGGCGCCTCGTCAACACCGATCCAACGCGTCGCGCCCGGGGCAACCGATGCGCTTCGCTCGCGCTCAGCACATCCTACGATACTACGATACGGTTG
>CAYFWJ010000206.1:0-3695 GCA_964346755.1 uncultured Ectothiorhodospiraceae bacterium | reverse complement strand
CGAGCTGCTGGGGGCGGGTCCGCCCGAAGCCATCATGGCCGAGCCGCGCAGTCACACCGGCGCAGCCCTGCGGGCCTACCGTGCCGGGGCGGTGGGCCCGACCGAGGCCACGCCGGCTCCCCGGCCCGCCCCCGCCGCGGCCGAGGGTCCGGCCCCGGCCGAGGCCGCCATCACCCTCTGCAAGGCCCGGGAACACAACCTCAAGGACACGGACCTTCAGATCCCCCGGGATCGACTCACCGTCCTCACGGGCCTGTCCGGCTCCGGCAAGAGCACGGTGGCCTTCGATATCGTCTTCAACGAGGGCCAGCGGCGCTACCTCGAGTCCCTGAACGCCTATGCCCGGCAGTTCGTGCAGCCCGCGGCCCGACCCGATGTGGACGCCATCTTTGGCATCCCACCAACGGTCGCCATCGAACAACGAACCCGTCGCGGCGGCCGCAAGTCGACGGTGGCGACGATGACCGAGATCGCCCCCTTCCTGCGGCTGCTCTTCGTCAAGCTCGGCACCCCGTATTGTCCCGACTGCCAGGTACCCATCGAGGCCCAGACCCCAGCGGCCATCCGGGCCCACATCCTGCGCGCGGCGCGGCACCAACGGGCCACCCTGTTGGCACCGATGGTCGTCGCCCGCAAGGGCTATTACACGGATCTCGCCCAGTGGGCGGCCAAGAAGGGCTTCCCGTCGCTGCGCGTCGACGGGACCTATCAGCCCACCGACGACTGGCCGCGTCTGGCCCGGCATCAGGAGCACACCATCGATCTGCCCATCGGGACCCTCGCCATCACCCCTGGCGTCGAGTCGGCCTTGGACGGGCTGATCGAACGGACGCTGGACTTCGGACAAGGCACCCTGAAACTCGAGGTGGGCGATGCGGACACCCTCCTGTCCACGAAACGGGCCTGCCCGAGCTGCGGCCGTAGCTTCCCGGAGCTGGACCCGCGGTTGTTCTCCTACAACTCCGCCCACGGCTGGTGTCCCCGTTGTTTCGGGACCGGGTTGATCCTGCCCGGATTCGATGCGGAGCAAACCGGTGAGGAGCCGGACTGGCTGGATGAGGCCCGGGACGCCAAGCCGACGACCTGCCCCACGTGCGCGGGGCACCGGCTCCGGGCGGAGGCCCTGGCGGTTCGGTTCACGGACCGCTCCATCGCCGACTACACCGCCCACACCGTCCATCAGGCCAAGCAGACCTTGGGTCAACTGAAACTCGACGCGCGGGAGACCGCCATCGCCCGGGATATCCTGCCCGAGATTCGCTCGCGGCTCGAGTTCCTCGAACAGCTCGGCCTGGGCTACCTGACGCTGGATCGTCCGGCGCCGACCCTCTCCGGCGGGGAGGCCCAGCGCATCCGGATCGCCGCGCAGCTTGGCTCCAACCTCCAAGGGGTGTGTTACATCCTGGATGAGCCGACCATCGGGCTCCATCCTCGGGATAACCGCCGGCTCCTGGATACCCTCGGCCGGCTGCAGGGCAAGGGCAATACCCTCCTGGTCGTCGAACACGACGAGGAGACGATCCGCCGCGCGGAGCACCTGATCGACCTCGGCCCCGGGGCGGGCGTTCAGGGCGGATCCGTGGTGGCTACTGGGAGCCTCGAAGCGCTCATCGCCCACCCGGAATCCGTCACTGGACGGTGCTTATCCAATCCGCTTCGTCATCCCTTGGCTGGACACCGCCGCCTCGAGCCCCCCGAGGCAACGCTGACGGTGCGTCGGGCCAACCGCCACAACCTTCAGGGCATGGATGTGGCTCTACCCCTCGGGCGGCTCGTGTGCGTAACGGGTGTCTCCGGTTCCGGTAAGAGCTCCCTGGTGCGCGGGGTCTTGCACGGGAATCTCAAGCGCCTCCTCGCCGCTCGGGCGGGGGCGGCGGCGCCACTGGATGGATGTGACGCACTGGAGGGTTGGGAGGCGCTGGATCGGGTGTTGGAGGTGGATCAAGCCCCCATCGGCAAGACGCCCCGTTCGTGCCCGGCCACCTACATCGGTTTTTGGGACGCGATCCGCCGACTCTTCGCCCAGTCCGCTGAGGCCCGAATGCGCGGTTACGGCCCGGGACGCTTCTCGTTCAATACCCAAGATGGGCGCTGTCCTGCCTGCGACGGCCAGGGCGTCAAGCGCGTCGAGATGAACTTCTTGCCCGACGTGACCCTACCCTGCGAGGTCTGTGGGGGGGATCGTTTCACCCCCGAGACCCTTGCGGCCACCTACAACGGCAAGCACATCGGTCAGGTACTGCGCCTGAGCGCCGACGAAGCCGTGGATTTCTTTCACGCCCATCCCACGATCCACCACCCCCTGGAGCTGATGCAGGCGGTCGGGCTCGGCTACCTCACCCTCGGCCAGCCGAGCCCCACCCTCTCCGGGGGCGAGGCCCAGCGGATCAAGTTGGTCACCGAGCTCGCCAAGGCCCGTCCCGACCGGCGACGCCAGCGCCAACCGCACACCCTGTACCTCCTGGACGAACCCACCGTAGGCCTGCACATGGCCGATGTCGAACGCCTCATCCGGGTCCTTCACCGGCTCGTGGACGCCGGACACAGCGTGGTCCTCATCGAACACAACCTAGACCTGATCGCCGAGGCGGACTGGCTCATCGATCTCGGCCCCGAAGGCGGGGACAAGGGGGGTCAGATCGTCGCGGCGGGTCCCCCGGAACAGGTCGTGAAGACCCGACGCACGAGCGAGACGGCCCGGGTCTTGAAGGGATTCCTCGCGGAACGGCGAGCCGAATGAGCGGGAGGGTCCCGGATCCGTCCCGTCCGGCCCGCGGTTTCGGGGGATGCGCCGACGCCGAGCCGCACCGCCGGGCATTGAAACCGTCCATCAAAACCCGGGTAGGCTCACGAGATCCGCGGGGCGATCGATGTCCCGTTGGGTCGGGAGCTCGCAAAACCGCCAGCCGAGCGCCGCGAGGCGCGCCCGGGTCATCCCGGCAACCCGATCGGTACTCCAGGGGATGCCGATAAACAAGCTCGGGTCGGGACGGTGCACCCCGAGGAGTACGTAGCCCCCGTCCTCGGCCGGACCGAGCACGGCATCCGCGGTCGCGAGCCGACGGAAGGCCATCCGGAGATAGGCGGGGGTGTAGCCCGGGCAATCGCTACCGATGAGGACCACCGGTTGATCTGCCGTCGCCGTTAACGCGTGGTACATGCGCTGCCCGAGGTCATGGCCCTGCTGGATCCGACCGGCAAGACCGAAACGCCGGGCCCAATCCGCCCCCCCGGGCTCGGAATCCGGCGGATACCAGAACTCGGCCCGTCGGCCGGCCACGGCAACGGCCGCCTCGAGGGTCCGGGCAAGCAGCCGCGTGTACACCCGGGCGGCTCCCGTCGCCCCGAGGACCGGGATCAATCGGGTTTTCACCCGACCGGGGTCGGGCGAGCGCCCAAAGACGACGAGTCGCCCGGTGGATGGGTCCATCCCGTCGCCGTGCTCAGCTCAAGGCGCCACCGCAGCTCGATCCTTGACCCGCGGTACACCCGTAGCAGTGGTCGGCGACGGCAATGGGGTTCCCTTCGAGATCATAGCGCAGCAGGTCTTCGAGATAGCGCGGGCCCGCCTCCCCAAGACTCAGGGGAAGATCGAGCATCTGATTGAAATCACAGTCGTAGAGTCGTCCTTGCCAATCGACACTGATCAGTGAGCGGCACATGACCGTCTCGAGATTCGCGGGGTTCATCGCCCC
>CAYFWJ010000205.1:0-3791 GCA_964346755.1 uncultured Ectothiorhodospiraceae bacterium | reverse complement strand
TTTAGTAGACTGTCGATGGCCTGGGTGTTGGTACGCGAATCCACCTCGTTCTTGTAGCGAATGAATTTCATCCGCCACTCGGTCACGAGGAAGGTGTAGGTGACATACCCGACCACCGAGGTCAAAGCCACCAGGGCGAACCACACATCGAACAACGTCAACAGGATCACACCGACGAGGAAGATCTCCACGAAGGTGGGGATCACGTTGAAGACCATGAACGAGAGTAGGAAGCTCATCCCCCGGGTCCCACGCTCGATGTCCCGGGATAGCCCCCCGGTCTTGCGTTCCAGGTGAAAAGCAAGGGATAGCTGGTGAAGATGGCGGAAGACCTGGTGGGCGATCCGCCGAATGGCCCGCTGGGTAACCCGGACAAAGACCATGTCCCGGAGCTCGGCGAACAAGGAGTTCCCAAATCGGAGCGCCCCGTAGGCGAGGAGCAATAGGGCGGGGACCGCCAGGGTCGCTGTCTCCGAGGGGTCGACCGAATCGACGATTTGTTTGAGGATCCACGGGACCGCAACCAGCGAGACCTTGGCCAGCACCAGCAAGACCAGGGCCAGGATGAGCCGTTCCTTGAACTCCAAGATATATGGGATCATCGAGCGGATGACCCCTATGTGATCGCGGGCCCGCGGGGTCGTCTCAGGGGTGGAACGCATGAATCTCCCGGAGGGATGAGCGGCGGGTGACCGTCGGCGGCGATGCCCGGGATCGCCGCGTCAATCGGTTATGGGATCCGATCGAAGTGCTCGTTCAGGGTACGAATATGCTCGGCGAGCCCATCGGGCACCTCGTTCCATTGAAAACGCCACGACCAGTTGCTGGGATCGATGGTACCCGGCTGGTTCATGCGGCCGCGGGTATCGAGCCCGAGGTAATCCTGCATCGGGATGACTGCCATACGCGCGATGGACTCGAGGGCCGTGCGGATCAGCGGCCACGGCATCGGTTCCTGGGGATGGCCGAGGTAGTCGAGCACCCGCTGGCGGTGCCAATCCTCCAGGGACTGGAACCAGCCCAGGCTGGTGTTGTTGTCGTGGGTCCCGGTGTAGACGATGGCCAGCGGTTCGTGATTGGGGGGCAGATAGGGGTTGTCGTCGCCGCTGTCGAAGGCGAACTGCAGGATCTTCATGCCCGGCATCCCGAAGTCCCGGCGCAGCCGCTCGACCTCCTCGGTGATGATGCCGAGGTCCTCGGCCACGACCGGGAGCTCCCCGAAGGCCTCCCAGAGGCGCTCGAACAACGCCCGTCCCGGGGCGGGGACCCAGCGACCGTTGATCGCCGTCGTTTCATGGGCCGGGATCTCCCAATAGGCCTCGAAACCGCGGAAGTGATCGATACGGACCAGGTCGAAGAGTTCGAGCTGGGTGCCCATGCGCTCGATCCACCAGGTGAAGCCCTCGGCCTGCATGGCCTCCCAGTTGTAATGGGGGTTACCCCAGCGTTGGCCGGTGGATGAGAAGTAGTCCGGTGGTACGCCGGCGACGGTCAGGGCACGGCCCTCCGCGTCGAGGGAGAAAAGATCCCGCCGGGCCCAGACCTCGGCGCTGTCGTGGGCGACGAAGATGGGCATGTCACCGAACAACAGGACCCCGCGCTCGTTGGCATAGGTCTTCAGGTCGCGCCACTGGCGAAAGAAGAGATACTGGCCGAAGCGATAGGCTTCCAGGCGTTCGCTGTGACTCGACTGGAACTGGGCCAGGGTCTCCGCGTCACGGTTGCGGAGTTCGCGACTCCAATCCCACCAGGGCCGGTCTCCCTGTTCCACCTTGATCGCGGAGAACAGCACGAAGTCTTCAAGCCACGGGCGGCGATCCGCCTTGAACCGCTCATAATGCTGGCGATCGGCAAGCGAGGCCTGGCGCTGGAACCCGTTCAGGGTCCGGCGCAGGCGATCCTCACGGAGGCTCGCCTGATCCGCCGTGCTCGCTTGGGCGGGTCCGTCATCGTCCAGCCACCCGGCCTCTCGGCAGCGGGCCCAATCGATCAAGGCCAGGCAACCGGCATGGACCGACAGCGTTTGGTAGGGCGAGCCGTCAGCGTGCACTGGACCCAAGGGTAGACACTGCCAAACGGTGACGCCACTGTCCGCCAGAAAATCCACGAAGCGATAGGCATCGGCCCCGAGGACGCCGCGCGCGTCGGGGCCCGGTAATGAGGTGGGATGCAAAAGGATACCGCTTCGTCGTCGATCGAAGGGCGGCATGAAGTCCGAGTCCGTCGTCATCGATTACCCCTTGGGCGTAAGCTTGGCATGTGAGTCGAACTGTCTCTCCCCGAGCTCCACATTAACCCGAAGGGTGTCGCGGGGAGGCGGTCCGGTTGAAGGCCACCGAGACGGGCTTCGCTCGGGACAACCCAGGCGTGCCATGATCCCGTGGTCTCCGAGGGTCGGTCGTCCGCGTGTCACGCAAGGACATTGATCGAAGAGTGTATCGGATGCGCCGAGACCCGGCCAAATCGGTCCGGCCCTCGGTGGGTGCCAGGCCGCGTTCGTCTCGCGTATCGCGGCGGGCTTGATGGGTCGAGGCGGCGGTAAGCGAGGTGTCAAGTCGATCGGTCGACGCCCGACGCCGAGCGGCCAGCTGCTTCGACGTCGGTTCGAGCGGTTGAGTGCCGGGGCTTCCGGTGAGGTCACTCCTCCTTGAGCATGTCGCTCACGACGAGCGTGATGCCCTCGTCGGTGACGAAGAACCGCCGTGCATCCGTCTCGAGGTCGAAGCCGATGTCCGTATCCGGCGGGATGTAGACATTCTCATCGATGACTGCGTTGCGGATCCGGCTACGGCGCCCGACCTCCGCCCCGGGCAGCAGGACCGAGTTCTCAACGAGGCTGTAGGAGTTAACGCGCACCTCGGAGAACAGCAAGGAGTGACGAACCGTCGATCCGGAGATGATACAGCCACCGGAGACCATCGAGTCCACGGCCATCCCGCGGCGATCGGTATCATCGAAGACGAACTTGGCCGGCGGGAGCTGCTCTTGGTAGGTCCAGATCGGCCAGCTTTCGTCATAGAGATTCAACTCGGGGGTGACGCCGATCAGCTCCTGGTTGGCCCGCCAGAAGGCGTCGATGGTGCCGACGTCCCGCCAATAGCCTTGATCGCCGGACCCGTCCGGGGCATGGAACGGATAGGCCGCAACGCGATAGTTCTTGATCACGGTGGGGATGATGTCGTGACCGAAGTCACGGGATGACCCCGTGGTGGCCGCATCCTTGAGGAGTTGCTCGTAGAGAAAGCCGGTGTTGAATACATAAATGCCCATCGAGGCCAGGGCCACGTCGGAGCGACCCGGCATCGGGGTCGGGTTGGCCGGCTTCTCCTCGAAGGCCTGCACCCAGTAATTCGAATCCACGGCCATGACGCCGAAGGCTCGGGCTTGCTCGCGGGGGACTTGGATACAGCCGACGGTCATGTCCGCTTGGGTCTCGACGTGATGGGCAATCATCGCCCCGTAGTCCATGCGGTAGATGTGATCACCGGCTAGGATGAGTACGTAGGAGGGGTTGTGCTCGCGGATGATATCCAAATTCTGATAGACGGCATCGGCGGTTCCCTCGTACCATCCCGTATCCACCCGTTGTTGAGCGGGTAGGATCTCGACAAACTCGCCGAACTCCCCACGCATAAATCCCCAGCCACGCTGTAGGTGCTTGATCAGGGAGTGCGCCTTGTACTGGGTGAGTACCCCGATACGGCGGATTCCAGAGTTGATACAGTTTGATAGCGGGAAGTCGACGATTCGGAATTTGCCCCCGAACGGTACAGCCGGCTTGGCGCGCCAAG
>CAYFWJ010000204.1:1825-3885 GCA_964346755.1 uncultured Ectothiorhodospiraceae bacterium | reverse complement strand
CGGTGGATTCCCGTTTTTTCAGGCCTATCTAAACGGGTTCAGTACCGAGTTCCTGCTTCACCAAGGCCGGTTTCACGCCGATTTTGCGACCTGCGCCAGCGCCTGCCTCTCCCCAGGCTGATACCGTGAAACGCACGACGTATGTGGCCAGATGACACGGCCTGGGACAACCACCTGACGTGGATGCCCTCCCCGTTCCTGGACGGTTGACATGAGCCACGAGCCCATCCCGGATTGCCTGAACACCCGGGTCGAACGGATGGAGGACCTGCTCGACCACGACGGGTACGGCAGCTGGGCCGTCGAGGTGCGCGTGACGGAAGGCGGGCCCCGTGGGGCCATCGCCTCCGCCGGGACGGAATACCGGTTCGCCGTCCCCCCGCTCGGCCCGGCCACGCGCAACGAAGGTCGCTGGTGTTTTCGCGTCGCCCCCGTCCGGTCCGTGGCGCTGAGGCGTGAGGTAGGAACCCGTGGCTGACCGGAACCTCCTTGGATGGGGGCCGAGGGCGCTGTCTCGGCCCCATCTCCGCCGTTTGGCCGCGGGTCACGGATGGCCCGGAAGCCTGCCCCCAAGAGCCCGACGGGCCCGCCGATCCGGGCCATCCCCGGGGCTCTTGGCAACCCGGCGGCGCCGGAGCCCTGCAAGCCTCCGTGAGGCCGCCCGAGGGGTGACGAGGGCGTGAGCGCAAGGCGTCAGGAACGACGAGCGACGCCGTGTCCCGAGCGAAACGCGCGATTCGGTCGTCGAGAAATCAAACATCGCGAATGAGAATGATTGGCGCAACCCCTGGACCCTCGGTTATGCTACCCCAGTACATTCACCCGCGGACCGCAACACCCCGCCCCCAGACGGCCCAACCAGCGATCGACGCGCTGGGTTGCGCCCACGTGCTGCCCCGAACCACGGAGCCGAGCCCATGACCGCTTCCGCCGCCCTTCCCAGCAACCTCGGCAACGGCGCATTCGCAGGCCGTGCATTGGCCTTGGCCCTGGCCTTCGCCCTATCCGCCTGCAGCGGCTCGGGGGAGGCGCCCACCGGGGATCCGCCCAGCGACCGGGCCGTCCTCGCCGGCCTGGTCGACGCGGGGGTCACCCCGGCCCTGACCGACATGGCCGAGACGGCGGACGGACTTCAGCGCTCCGTGGAACGGTTGTGCGACCGGTCCTCCGCTGCCGATCTCGACGCGGCCCGGCAGGCCTGGCGCGAGGCGTATCGGGCCTGGCGGGAGGCGGTACCCTTCCTGTACGGGCCCGCCAAGCGGCTCGAGGTCCGGCGGCACCTGGAGACCTGGCCCGTCAACGAGCCGGTGCTCGATGCCAGCGCGACCACCCCGGATGTGTCCGCCGACCCGAACGATCGGACCATCCGGGGCTACGGCGCCGTGGAATACCTGTTATTCACGGCGGGCGATGCCACCGAGGCCTCGGCACCGCTACGCTGCGCCTATCTCCGGGAGCTCACCGGGGAGATCGCGACCCGGACCGCGCAGGTACGCGCGGCCTGGGCCGAGGCGTTCCGGTCCGAGTTCGTCTCGGCCGGCGACGGTGAGCCGTTTCTTACTGAGGCGGAGGCCCTGAGTCTGGCCTACGCCCAACTCCTGAACGTCACCGAGGACGTGCTGCGGGACCGGATCGGGGTCGCCAGCGGCTTCTTCGTCGAACCGCCCCGGCCGGAGTATCTGGCGGCCTGGCGCAGCGGCGAGACCGTCCCCGCCTTCCAGACCACCCTCGCGGGGTTGCGCGAGGCCCTGGAAGCGGACGGCGAGGCGAGCCTGACGCGGCTGGTAGCCACCCGCGATGGGGTGGTCGAGGCCAAGGATCCCCAGCTGGCCCAGGCCATCGGCCAACAACTCGATCGGATCACCGCAACCCTCGACCGGCTGGCGGCGGAGACGCCGGACCTCCATGGCACGATCCAGGAGGAGCACCAGGTGCTGCGGCCCCTCTACCAGCGGCTCCAGAGCCTGCAGGAGCAGCTCGTGGAGGCCTCCCTGGTCCTGGAACTGGATATCCGCACCCCCATTGAGGGGCTGGTGACCCAACCATGAGGCGCCGGTCGA
>CAYFWJ010000204.1:0-1725 GCA_964346755.1 uncultured Ectothiorhodospiraceae bacterium | reverse complement strand
GGAGGCGCCCGCCCCACCGCGCCCCTCGCGCCGCCTCGGCGTTGCCCGTATTGGTCCCCGGAGGTCCACGTCATGTCAGTCCTGAATGTCCCGTCGAATCGCCCGTCCAACGGCCCATGGGACGGCCCCCGAAACGGCCCGTTACCGGCCCCGGTGCGATGGCTGCGTCTCGCCCTGGCGGGGTTGGTCCTCGCCGGTGTCCCCCAGGCGGGTGCGGCGCAGGCCGCGGACGAGGTCAACGTCTACTCGGCCCGCCAGGAGGCCCTGATCAAGCCCCTGTTGGATCGGTTCACCGAGCAGACCGGGATCGAGGTCAACCTGCTGACGGGGCGGGCCGACGCCCTGCTCACCCGCATCCGCGTGGAGGGCCGCCATACCCCGGCGGATGTCTTCATCACCGTGGATGCGGGCCGACTGCACCGGGCCACGGAGGCGGGCGTCCTCCAACCCCTGGACCTGGAACGGGTCACCGGGGCCGTCCCCGCCTATCTGCAGGATCCCGAGGCCCATTGGACGGGCCTGTCCCAGCGGGCCCGGGTCATCTTCTACGCCCCGGACCGGGTCGACCCGGCCGAGCTCTCCAGCTACGAGGCCCTGGCCGATCCCCAGTGGCGGGGGCGCATCTGTATCCGCTCCTCCGGCAACATCTATAATCAGTCCCTGGTCGCCGCCCTCATCGCCGCTCACGGGGTCGAGGCCACCGAGGAATGGGCCCGCGGCCTCGTCGCCAATATGGCCCGACCGCCTCGGGGTGGGGACCGGGATCAGATCAAGGCGGTTGCCGCGGGCCAATGCGACCTGGCCGTCGCCAACACCTATTATTACGGCCACATGCTCGCCAGTCCCGAGGCCGATCAACGGGCCGCCGCCGAGCAGGTGGCCCTGTTCTGGCCGAACCAGGACGGCCGGGGCGCCCACGTCAACGTCAGCGGGGCGGGGATCACCACCCACACCCAACGCCGGGCGGCGGCCGAGGCGTTGATGGAGTATCTGGTCTCCAACGAGGCCCAGCGCTGGTACGCGGAGGTGAACTACGAGTACCCGGTCCGCCCCGAGGTGGCGATCAGCGATCGCCTCGAGGCCTGGGGCGAGTTCACGAGCGACAACCTCAACCTGTCGGTCCTCGGCAAGAACAACGCCGAGGCGGTTCGGTTGATGGACCGGGCCGGCTGGCGGTGATCCTCCACCCCACCGGTTCCGCCCGGCACGGCCGCCGACCTCGGCCGCGGCCCGAGCTCATCCGGATCCGGTCAGGTGAGGGCTTCGGGCCGGTCTCCCCTGGCCCGGCGGCCCCTGGCCCGATCGGTCGTGGGGCGAGCGCCCCCGGCGCGACAACGAGGTCCCGGGGCGTGGCCGCGGTGCTCAGTCTTGCCCGGCATCGGCCCGCCGCCCCGCCGTCGGCCGGGGCCCGGCCCTAGGATCCCGAGTCACGTTATGGCCGTCACCACCGAAGGTCTCGCCCCCCTCACCGCCCGCCGGCGCTGGCGACCCCGCCTGGATCCCTGGGCCGTCGCCACCGTGGGCGTCGCCCTGCTCCCGGCTATCCCGGTCCTGGTCATCTTCGCCCATCTGGTCCAACCGGCCGGGCCCGCCTGGGCGCACCTGCGGGAGACGGTGCTCGGCGAGTACCTGCGCAACTCCCTGCTACTCGCCGCGGGGGTGGGCACGGGCACCCTGTTCATCGGCGTCAGCACCGCCTGGCTCACCAGCATGTGCGCCTTCCCG
>CAYFWJ010000203.1:0-3917 GCA_964346755.1 uncultured Ectothiorhodospiraceae bacterium | reverse complement strand
TGCGCGGCCATCCGGGCCAGGAGGGCCTCCGTCGCCTCCAGGTGGTCCAGCGCCTCGGCGTAATGCCCGCGGCTGGCCAACAGGCTGACCTGTTGCATGCCCGTGCCCATGCGCTGGAATCGCGTGAGCGACCGCCGGAAGGCCGCCAAGGCCGCCTCCCCCTCGCCCTGTTTGAGGAACAGACGCCCCCGCAAATGCGGAAGCAGGCGCTGGCTATGCCGTGACCGCGCGTAGCGCGGATTGGCCTCCACCGCGTCCAGGAGCTCGAACGCCGCATCCACGGAGAGGCCTGACGTCCCCGAGGCGTCGGCCGTGGCAATGAGGCGGCGCAGGCCCTGCACGGCCTGCGCATTGAGGGGCGAATCGCGGAACTTCGCCGTCAACCGCGCGAAGGCCGCCGGGTCGAACCGGCCGAGGCGTTGCAGATAGGTCACGTATTGAAGCTCGAGGAGTAGGCTCGCCGGCACCCGCTCCCGCGCCTCATGCAAGCGCCCCAAGGCCGCCCGGAACTGGCCGTTCTCGAACTCCACCTGAGCCGCCGAGACCTGGGCGCGAGGCGAATCCGGGTTGGCCTCGCCCCAGGCGAGGTACAACGCCTCTGCCTCGCCCCATCGATCCGCCCGCAGGAGTGTCAGCCCGAGCACCAAGGCGAATCCGGCGACGCCGAGCACGGGCGTCAGGCGCGGCAGGCGGCGAACCAGCCAGATCAGCCCGGCGGCCACCGGCAGAAACAAAAAGGCCGAGGGCAGGTAATTCCGGTGCTCGAAATAGAGCTCCAGGGCGATGACCGTCGACTCGAGCAGATGGCCGGCGAAGAAGAACAGGATCGCCAGGCTCACGAACGCCAGCCGCCGGCGGGTCACCACGGCCAACACCAGCAGCGCGCTGATCAAGGCAATGGCATAGGCGGTGGACGGCGGATTGAGCCACCCGGTCGACAGGGCATGGGCGTAGGAATCCCCGTACAGCCCCCGCGTGACCGGTGCCGGCAGGACCAGTTGGTGCAGGTAATCCACCACAACCCGGCTCTCGGTCCACAGGCGCTCCGAGAGGTTGAAGGTGCGCTGGGGCGAGGCGAGGCCATTGTCCTGCACGAGGCGCCGGCCCAGGTAGCCGATGACGGCGGCGCTCGGCAGCCCGAGCACCCCCACCCGCCACACGATCAGCCGCCACGAGCGATCCCGCCCGGCGAAGACGGTCAGTTCCAGAATCAGGGCGAAGAGCGGCAGCAGGGCCCCGTTCTCTTTGCTGTAGGTCGCCGCCAGGGTCCCCAGCCCCAGCGCGAGGGTCATCAGCGTGAGTGCCCGCCACGGTGCCCGAGGCAAGGCGGCCCGCGCCACCACATACCCGAGCAGCCCCGCCAACACGAACAACGCCGAGAGCTGCGTCATCCGTTGGATCACATACAGGGTCGTCGATACGTGGAAGGGGTGCGCCAGCCACAGGCCGGCTGCGATCAGGGCGAGCCACGCCGCCTCGGAGCCGGCCTGCGCCCCCCGAACCTGGCGCGCGATCCGATAGATCAACCAGAACAGCAGCAGCCCGTTCAGGGCATGGAGCAGGATGTTGGTGGATTTAAAGCGCGCCGCCTCGCTCGGCCAGGTGTAATCGTCGAGCAGAAAGCTCAGGAACGCGACGGGACGCCCGGTGGGCCCCCCAGCGCCGTGGAAGACAAATTGGTCGAATGACGTCCAATCCTCGACGGCCCCGTAGTGGCCGAGGCGCTCGAGATTGGGGGCATCGTCCAGCAGGAAGGGGCCCTCGACCCCCGCCCAATAGACGGCCACGGTGGCCGCGACCCAGGCCAGAAAAAGCAACGCGGGTAACGCCCCGGGCGCGGGCTTCACGGCGCCGCCCCGTCGCGCCAGCGGATCTCGGCGGGGGTTCACGGCGATGACGGACCCCGTTCGGCGCGCCGCTGCGCCTCGAGTAGGGCCTGCAACTGGGCCCGATCCGCGGCGTGGCGATTCAATGGATCCGCCGCTCGCAGGCGCTTCAGCCGCTGCTGCGCCGCGTCGAGTTGCCCGGCCAGGATGAGGTAGTTGGTCAGCTCGATCCGCGGGTTGAGGTCATTCGGCTGTTGTTCGACCGCTTGCCGGGCCTGCTGAACGGCTCCCCCGAAATCCCCGGCCTGTTGGGCCAGAAAACGGGCGAGATCCCGCCGGAACCGGCTCGCGGTGCCATCGCCGATCCCTGGGTTGGCCAAGGCCGCCCGAACGATGGCGGGGAAGGGCTCGGCCCGGCAGGGCCCCTCGATGCTGCAGCGCGCGAGCTTATGGAGGCCGTTGACGCTGATCTTGTCGATGCGCCCCGTCTCGAGCCGCTCCATCAAACGCTGTCGAACCGACGCCCGGTTCGGGGTCTCGTGGCGTTCCGCGATCATGTACCAGATGAAAAACGCGTTCGGTGAGCGCGGCTCCAATCGGCTCGCGCGCCGCAGATGCTCGACCCCGCGCCCGATGAGTTCGTCCCGGTGGGTCACGTGCTCCACCCGTTGCGCGAGGCGGTTGTAGATCCCGGCAGCCAGGATGTTCGCCCGCGGGGAGTCTCGCTGTTGGGTGAGCCCCGTGAGTCGGGCGAAGGGGTCGTCGGACCAACGATAGGCCCGGATGTGGGTGGAGCCGGCGAGCACCACGAGCGCGAGCACCGCCACCCCGAAGCCCAAGCGGTGGCCGTTGGGGGCCCGAGCCAACAGGGTATGGACGGCGACGACGGCGCCGAGGAGGATCCCGAAACCGGGCAGGTAATTGCGGTGTTCGTAGACCAACTCCAGGGGCAGGAAGGTGGACTCCATCAAATGGCCGCCGAGGAACCAGGCCACCGCGAAGGCGAGCCACGGCCAGCGCCGCCATAGGATGCTTGCCGCCAGGATGAGCCCGGCCCAGAAGCCCATGGCCATCGCCGTGGCGGGCGGACTCCACCACCCCGTGGAGTGCGCGAACCCATCGTGGAACAGCGACATCGCCCCGATATTGGGGACGAGGAGCATCTGGAGATACCAGGCGAGGGCCCGGGGTTCGGTCAACAGCCGTTCCACCGGCGTATACGGGATGGCGTAGTCGGTGAATCGGCCCCCGTCGAGCAGCAGCCAGCCGCCGATGAGCACGGCGGGCAACGCCAGAATGGTTAGGAAGAGTCCGACGACGAAGCGGCGGTCGCCGACGGTCCGTGCGGCCCCGCGAAAGACCAGCCCCTCGATCACCAGCAGGTAGACGGGGAGCAGGGCGGCGTTCTCCTTGCTCAAGACCCCGAGGAGGCCACAGGCCCCGAGGCCGAGCAGGACGGGGATCCAACGCCCGGGCCGCCATTGCTGCCGGGTCCGCTCCCAGGAATACAGCAACACCGCCAGCGCCACGAACAAGGCCGAGAGCTGGTTCATGCGCTGGATCAGATACGCAACGGAGGTGAGATTCAGCGGATGGACCAGCCACAGGACCATCGCGATCCCCGCCAACCCGATGGCCGTTCGGCGCTCGCCCGGGTTCGGGAACCAGCGGAGCAGCCACAGACGGGCGGCCAGGAACAGCACCCACCCCGTGGCCAGATGCAGCCCGAGGTTGACGCTCCGCGTCCAAACCGGCCGAAAATCGTGAACCAGGGCATCCCCCACGAAGGTGGCCATGGCCACCGGCCGCCCCGTGGGCCCGCTATTGCTCCCCCAGATCGCCTGCCAAGCGGCGGCCGGGTCCGGGGGGAGCGAGCGCAGCTCTTCGAGATGGGCCCAGTCGTCCAGCACGAAGGGCCCGGTCAGGGCGGGCTGGTAGACGAGGCCGACGATCGCCGCGACCAAAAGAACCCCGAGGCCAACGCCCAGGTAGGCAAGGAGTCGGTGGGTCATGGGAGGCTCGAGCCGTGCTGGCGTCGTGGGTGGAGCCCGCCGGTGGGATCCCTCGTAAAAAAGCCAGCGAGGCATCGGA
>CAYFWJ010000202.1:0-3974 GCA_964346755.1 uncultured Ectothiorhodospiraceae bacterium | reverse complement strand
CGCCTCTTCGTCATAGAAGGGGATGACGACGGACAGCGGCGGCATGGACGCGGCAGGGCGGGCAACCGAAGTCACAGGAACGCGCTCCCAGGGAAAAGCCGGGACGCTAGCAGGGCCTTCGCCTCCGCGCAATGGCCGAATCCCGAGCCATCGGATCCGATGAACTCACGGGCGCCTGCGACCGAAGGCGACGCCCCACCGGCGACCCGCCCCGCCGACCTCGTCCCCCTCGCCAGACGTCGGACGGCATGAGTCAGCCAAGGGCGGTCGGCCGTCAACGTACCATGGGCCGAATGGCACTGAAGCCACCATCCACGGCCCAGACCTGGCCGGTGATCCAGTCCGCCTGGTCCGAGAGCAACCAAGCCATCAATCCGGCGGCATCCTCGGCGGTGCCGGTACGCCCGAGGGGGTATTGTCGGGCGGCGGTCTGACGGCCGTTCTCGGTCTGAGTGATGTGGCGTGTGGCCGGGGTCTCCAACAAGCCCGGGGCAATGGCATTCACGCGAACGGTGGGTGCATAGGTGGCCGCTGCGCTGCGAACCAGCCCCTCGACGCCGGCCTTGGCCGCGGCGATGGCCTCGTGGTTCAACACCCCCCGCCCGGCTACCACCGAGGACACCAGCACCGCCGCGCCCGGACCCTGTTCGCTGCGACAGGCCTTGATAAAGGCATCCAAGGTGAAGAAGGCGCTGTCGAGGTTGGCCCGAAGGCACGCCCGATACTGCTCCGGGCGGGTCCGATGCAGCGGTGCGAGCAGGGTCGTGCCCGCGCAATGGGCGAGGCCGTCGGGCCGACCCAAGGCCTCGGTACACGCCTGCACGGCGGCCTCGGCCCCCTCGGGGGTCGAGACATCCGCCTCGATGAGGCACTCGCCCGCGGACTCCGCCGTGGGATGGGCCGCCACCAGGCGCTCCCGATCCCGCCCGACCAGGGCCAGACCCACCCCGGCGGCGCGTAGCTGCTGGGCCAATGCGGTGCCGAGCCCACCCGCGGCGCCGGTTAGCAAGACAATCGTGGACATGCGAGGATCTCCGATGCGATGAAGGGTGTCATCAAGACCCTCTGCCGGCCCGGCCCGTTCCGGCGAGGGAACCTGCGCGCTCGATCCCGAATCCGTTACACTGAATGGCTGGATTCAAGCGGGGGACTCATGGGTGCCGATGACGACTACACCAAACGCCCCAATACCTTGGAGCGCCCGGCGACCAAGCGCCAGGACGTGGATCGCTTCCTCGAGCGAGTCCAATCCACCGTCCCGACCCACAGCGCGGAGACAACCCATCCCCGCGGCCGATTGCTGTTCGCCCTGGACGCCACGGGCAGCCGGGCCCCGACCTGGGAGCGGGCGAGCCACCTCCAGGCCCACATGTTCCAAGCCGTGGAGGCCCACGGGGGCTTGGACGTTAAGGTGTGCTTCTATCGGGGGTACGGCGAGTTCCAGGCGACCCGCTGGTCGGCCTCGCCGGAGCGCGTGCGCGCGGCCCTGACCGGGATCCGCTGCCGCGGCGGGCTGACCCAGATCGCCCGGGTCTTGGAGCTCGCCGAGCGGGAGGCGGCCCACGGCACCCTCGATGCCGTGGCCTTCATCGGGGACTGCTGCGAGGAATCCATCGACGAGCTGAGCCACCGCGCGGGTCGACTCGGGGTCCAGGGCGTCCCGGTCCTGGTCTTCCAAGAGGGCAACGAGCCGACCGCGACCCGGACCTTTGCGGAGATCGCCCGACTGAGTGGCGGGGCCCATTGCCGCTTCGACCCCGGCAGTGCCGAGACCCTGACGGAGCTTCTCTCGGGGGCCGCCGTGTTCGCCGCGGGCGGGGCTCGAGCCCTACGGGACTACAGCCAAGGTCGGGGCTCGGCGGTCGCGGCCTTGAGTCGTCAACTCCGCGGCCCCGGCCCCCATGACGCGCCCGGTCGCTAAGCGCACCCCGGCCAACACAACCCCACGAGCACCATGATCCTCCGTCTCCTCCTGGCCCTCGCCGTCCTGTATGCGGGCTTTCGCTTCGTCCAGTGGCTGCGCAAACAACCCCGCCCGCGCCAGATCCAGGCCGGCCTGGTCGCCGGCACCCTGGTGCTGCTGGTGCTGGTCGCAACCGGCCGTGCGCCCTGGCTACTGGCCCTGCTTGGGGCCGTGGCCGCCATCGGCATGCGACTGGTGTCGCTGCTCCGCTTCATCCCCCCGAATCTGCTCATGAAGGTCGTACAACGGCTACGGGATCAGCTCGGGCTCGGCGGCGGCGCGACCGGCTCCGGGCGGGTCTCAGCGATCGAGACGGTGTTTTTCACCATGCGGCTCGACCATGAGACCGGGGAACTCGATGGGGTCGTCTCCCGTGGCGCCTTCGCCGGGCGCCGGCTCAACGAGCTCGGCCTGGAGCAACTCCGGGAGCTATTACACACCTGTCGGACTCAAGATGCCGAGGGGGCCCGATTGCTCGAGAGCTATCTCGATCGGGTCCACGGCGCCGGGTGGCGCCGCACCGAGGATGGGACCGCCGAGGAGGGAACGAGTCAGGGCAACCCCAGCGGACCGCTCAGCCCCGAAGAGGCCTATCAGATCCTCGGGCTGGAAAACGGCGCGAGCCGCGAGGCGATTATCGCCGCCCACCGGCGCCTGATCCAGAAGCTGCACCCGGACCGAGGCGGATCAACCTTTCTCGCCGCCAAGATCAATCAAGCCAAAGCGGTGCTGATCGGGGAATAAGGCACGCGGGTTGTGCCCTCGGCCAGGCCCGCCCCCCTCGAGCTCACCCACCGTCGCATGCCCCGACTGAACGCCGGTCGCCACCCGAGCGGACCGGCCGAGGCGATCGACCCTTCACTTGAACGACCACCTGTCGGCCCCGCGATGCCCTTACGCCACCCACCGACGGTCTCGGTGATCCTTCCGGCCCGCGATGCGGGCGTCTACCTCGCGCCGGCCGTCGCCAGCATCCTCGGACAATCCTGGGCCGATCTGGAACTGATCCTGATCGACGATCATAGCCGTGACGGCGCCCTGGACCGCTTGCCCCGGGATCCTCGGCTACGGCTATTGGCCAATCGGGGCCGCGGTGTGGTCGCCGCCATGGCCACCGGCGTCGGACAGGCCCAAGGGCAATACCTCGCCCGGATGGACGCCGACGACATTGCCCTCCCCCAGCGCCTCGCCCGGCAACTCGAGTGCCTCGTCCACCACCCGACCCTCGCCGGGGTCGGCGCCGAGGTCGAGGTCTTCACCGACATCGGCCCCGCGCGGCCCGGATTCCGTCGCTATGCCGCCTGGCTCAACGCCCAACGGGCCCCGACGGCCATCGCCAATCAGCGTTTCGTGGAATCCCCGATCGCCAATCCCACACTCCTGCTCCGCCGAGGCGTCTATGAGGCCCTGGGCGGCTACCAGGAGACCGCCTGGGCCGAAGACTACGACCTCATCCTCCGCCTCCTGGCCCATGGCTGGCAGCTGGGGAAACCCCGCGGGGTCCTGCTGCGGTGGCGGGACAATCCCGACCGGTTGACCCGCCGCGACCCCCGCTACAGCCACTGGCAATTGGCCCGCGCCAAGGCCCACTATCTCGCCTTGGGGCCCCTTCGGGATCGCCCGGCCCTGATCTGGGGGGCCGGACCGGTCGGCCTCCGCCTCGCGGACGCCTTATTGGAGATCGGCGCCCCACTCGACGGGTTCATCGACGTGGATCCACGGAAGATCGGCCGGCGACGCCGGGAACGCCCGATCCGCCCGATGCAGGCCCTCGCGGACCGACCGGACGCCGTCATCCTGGCGGCGGTCGGCAACCCCCGAGCCCGAAACGCCCTGGGCAATCACCTCCGCGCCATGGGCCGAATCGAGGGACACGACTTCTTCCTCGCCGCCTGATGGCCCACTGAATCGACCTCGGCGCCGATGGACTCGACTCGTTCGACCCGAAACGCGGGGCCCGGTGATGAGCCCCATCCCCCTGTTGCCGCGTCGTACCGACCCGCCCCCCATG
>CAYFWJ010000201.1:0-3979 GCA_964346755.1 uncultured Ectothiorhodospiraceae bacterium | reverse complement strand
TCACAGAGGCCCTCGAGACCGTCTTCGCTCCAGGGATAGGCCCGGGATCGGGCCTGATCGTGATCGAAGGGCTCCCAGGCGGCGTCGTCGGGGCGATTATCCGCGCCCACCGTGCCCCAGGCCTGCTGGGCGAGATACGGTCCCCCGAGTCGCCAGTCTTCGCGCTCGGTCCGCTGGTTCTCCAGCCGTTGTGCTTCGATCGGGTGGGTTGAGTTGTTCATGCGAGACGGTCTCCCCGGGGAGCGGTTGCGTCGTGAGGGACGGACGGCTAGTGGCTGGGTCGGGTGTCCGTACGCCACGGGCGGGGTCGGAGTTGTGCCGCGGTGGGGCGCGTCAGCCCCGTGGTTGCCGGCTCCGTCGTGGTCTATCGGTGACCGGCGATGCGCCACCAGGCCTCCAGGGTACAGGCGACCGACCAGGCCTGGGCCGGCGCGCCACGGGGGGTGTGAGGCGGCGCCCCATCGAAGATCTCGCTCGCATGACCGACAGCGGCATCGTGCAGGTGGTCCGACAAAGGCTCGAGGACCGCGAGCGCCTCCGTTGCATCGCCACGGACGTGTTGTTGGGCGAGTGCATAGTGGCCAAGCAACCAGCCCCACACGGGACCCTGGTGATAGGCCCCATCTCGGGCCCACACATCGCCGCGATACTGCGCCGCATAGGCCGGGTCGGACGGTGCAAGGGAGCGCAGCCCATAGGAGGTCAATAGATGACGGGCGCAGGTTGTGAGGACCGCGTTCTGAGTCGCCGTGTCCAGCGGGGAATGATCGAGGCTCAACGCGAGGATTTGATTGGGTCGGATGCGGGTCTCCGGACCGTCCGGTCCATCCAAGACGTCGTAAAGCCCGAGGCCATCGGTACGGATATAGCGTTGAAACCCTTGGCGAACGGCTTCGGCGAGTTCGTGGAACCCCCGAGCATCTCGGTTCACCCGCGGCGCCAGTTCGGTCAGCTGCATCAGGGCGTTGTACCAAAGCGCGTTGATTTCGACCGGTTTGCCGATGCGGGGCGTGACAACCCAATCGCTCACCTTCGCGTCCATCCAGGTCAATTGCACGCCGGGTTCCCCCGCTTGGACGAGGCCATCGGCCGAGTCGGTACGGATGCCGTAGCGGGTGCCATCCCGGTATGCGGCAACGATGGTTTCGAGAACGGGAAACACGGCGTCGAGGGCGTCCACGTCCTGGGTGACCTGCACATACGTGGTCCAGGCATGGATATACCAGAGGGCCGCGTCCACAGTGTTGTACTCCGCGGTTTCGCCGACACCGGGGAAGACATTCGGCAGCATCCCACCATCCACAAAGCGCGCAAACGTTTCAAGGATCTTGCGGGCTTGTTCCGGTCGTCCGGTGGCCAAGGTCAGGCCCGGCAAGGCGATCATCGTGTCACGGCCCCAGTCACCGAACCACGGGTAACCGGCAATGACCGATAGGCCATCCGGCACCCCTGGAGTCGGTCGGGCAAACAGGTAGCTGTCCGCGGCGAGTACCAGTTGCCTGATCCAATCCGGCGTCGAGTCCGTCAATGGTAGGGCATGGGTGGCCGCATCGAGGCAGGCACGGTCGTGTTCCTGAGCCGTCTCCCAAGCGGCGGCCAGCTCGATCGGAGGGGCCTCAGTGTTTGCGCTCACGGTCAAACCGATCCAGGTGCCCGGCTCGAGGGCGAACCTCAGGGTGGCCACTCGGAGATGGTGGTCGACGTCTTCGAGGCCTCGTTCGCGTTCGACCGGCAGATCGAACCGCTCCACCCAAACCGGATCGATGGCGAGGGAACCCCCGAGGGTTTGGATCGTGATGCGATGGCCGTCCGCGTCGAGGTGTACGGTGTTGTCCTGGCGCTGAAGACTTGGCGTATAGTGCCCGGGGGAGGCCACGTCGTGGTGATCGCGCCAATTGGCGAGGAGGTCCACCGTCAGCTGGAGGTCCCGATCGCAACCTTCGGTACCGCTCGGGGCCACGAGCCGCCAGGCGACGCAGGTCGTGTCCTGCCCCGGGATCATCCAGATGCGTTGTTCAATCCGGACATCCCCCACGGCAAAGCGCCACACGGGGAGGCGGCCCACCTGCTCGAAGGCCTCGATGTGGACATGGCCCGCTGGCTCGATGACGCCACCCTGCCAGCGGTTCGTGAACAACGGCAGGCGCTGATCGCCGTCGAGGAGGGTGGCATCGGCCTTAGCGATCAGCAGCTGTCGCCCCAGCGGGGGGAAGAGGGGCGCGACCAGCAGTCCGTGATACCGACGCGTGAGATCGAGCGCAACGGTGCCCGAGGCATAGGCGCCGCGCCCGTTGCTCAACCACCACTCGCGCCGCTCCGCTTGATCCAGAACGCCGCAGATCGCGCGTCCAAAATGGATCGGTTGAGGCCTCAGATCCGCCATGGTGCTGCCTCCAGGTGTTGGCTTGGCGAGGGGGGGCCGTTGCTCACGCAGGTGAACACCTCCATTCTCGCGGTATCGAGGGGGTGACCGCTACCCGTAAGGCCCGATCAAACTGCCGGCTCTTCGGGACTCCGATGGGCCCCGAGACGCCGATCCTGCTCGGCAGGCGGTTGGGCCGTACGGTCCGATGAGGTAATCGAGCGAGGGCAATTGATGAGCGTGACATGGCAGGAACCGGACTACATGGGCGGGGGGCTCGTCAATCTGATGGCCTCTTTGATGCGTGGATTCGGGCTGGAAGCGCGCCATCCCCCGACGCCGCATCTGGTACCGGAGCGGGTTGCGGCGTCACAGCGCGTGGTGCTCCTGGTTATCGATGGGCTCGGGGATACGTTTCTCCGCGCCCATCTGAACGGGGGGCCCTTGATCGAAGGACGCCAAGGCCCACTGACCTCGGTTTTCCCATCGACGACGGCGAGTGCCGTGACGACCTTTTTCACTGGACAGACCCCGGGGGAGCACGGGATCACGGGCTGGTACATGTTGCTTCCTCGTTGGGGCACTGTGGCTTCGATCCTGCCGGGCCGCAGCCGTTTCGGGACGTCTCTTTACGACGAGGGCGGCTTGGCCCCCGAGCAGGTATTCGACAGCACCCCGATCACGGCCCGACTCGCGGGGCCGAGCGCGGTGCTCACGCCGGCCGAGATCGCCGATTCCCCGTACAATCAGGTCATGACGCGAGGGGCCCACGTCGTACCCTTCCGGGATTTGGATGACTTGGCTCAATGGGTCCCACGCGTCTTCTCGGAAATCGGTCCTCGGTACACCTACATTTACTGGCCTCTCCTGGATCACCTGGGCCATACCTATGGGATGGAAAGTGATAAGGCGGTAGGGCATCTGCAGGAACTCAATGAGTGGTTGGCTCGGCTCCTCGAGACGGCAGGACCCGACACCCTCTGGGTGGTTACCGGGGATCATGGCCAGGTCGATCAGGAAGAACGTCTGTTGCTACAGGACTTCCCGGAGCTCGCCAGGCGAGCCCTCCTACCGCTTGCCGGGGAGCCTCGATGCGCCTACTTCTACTTGCGGGGTGATCCCCAGGAGCATCGGCCGCTTCTGGCGGAGGCCCTCGGTGACCGGGCGGTGGTACGCTCGGGTGAGGAGGCGATCGCGCGGGGTTGGTTCGGACCGCCCCCCTACCACCCGGAGCTCGAGCGCCGAATTGGCGATTTCCTGGTTTTGCCCGCCGGTGATCGCATCGTACAGGACGTCCTTCCGACGGACGGGCCGTTTGTCCCGCGGGGGGTTCATGGGGGGCTGTCCGCTGCGGAGATGCTCGTGCCCCTGAGTGTCTTGGGAACGTGAGGGGTTTGAGGACCATAGATTCCTCGAGGCGGCGGTCCCCGCTGAATGCGGGGATTGCTGGCAAGCGACCGGCTGCCAACTTCTCGGCAGATTTCGCTCCGGCCGGGCGGTCGAAGTTGGCGAGGCCGACCTCGGATTCTCGGGATCGGCAAGATCGGCCCCGAGGATTTTGAAGCCGATGCGTGGGATGGGACTGACTCTGGACCACCTGAGCCTGCCAGGCCTAGA
>CAYFWJ010000200.1:0-3998 GCA_964346755.1 uncultured Ectothiorhodospiraceae bacterium | reverse complement strand
GCGGTCTGCACCCCGGCATCGTCACCGTCACAGCCGGCCAAGCCAAGGCCGACGACGATAGCGAAGACGTACAGCCATCGCTTATTAAGAATCATTCAGGATCTCCCGTGGATAGAATCAGTCTGGTGCGTTACCCGCCTGGGATAACAACCCCCACACGTTAAGTAACGCATCTGACTTAGCGATGACTAAAGAATGACGCTTTTATTAAAGCCACCATGGGCGCGACTGTCACACCGCGTCCCGCTTTCGTGAACTCAAACCGCACCAACCCCCTTAGACGATCGCCGTTGCTCCGATCGCCCGACCCGGTGCCCGGGGGCTCAAGACCCCGACGCGGCAATCACGGCACGACCCCGGGCAACCGAAGCGGCGGTTTCGGGATTCACTCGGTTGCATGCCTCAGCAGCACCGAGACCCGCTCGGCTTGACAGGTTGTAACGTGACCTCGCAACTGGGCCACTTGGGGTTTACCGCGACGGATGGGATAATGACGCCTCGATCCGCGGTTTCTTACCCGAGGGAGTGGTGTACGGTCAGGCGAACGTCGACTCACTGGCCGTAATCAACCGCTCAACGACTCAGTGCGAGTGATATATCACGGCGTGGTTCTCGGGTGACGACGTGAAACAACCGTCCAGGTGCGATTGGCGCCCTGTCCTGCTTTGGCTCGGCGTCGGTCTCGCCACTGTCGGATTGCTGCCGACCGTGGCTCAGGGGACCATCCGATCCTACGATATCGTTATCAGCGTCCATCAGGACGGGGGGGTGATCGTCTCGGAGACGGTCCTAAAAACGACTCGCTCTGCCTCGAGCGATCCTGAGGTCTTTCACCCCTTGGCGAACGAAGGCTCGATCAACGGGGAAAACCTCGATTGGATCCGCGCCGAGACCGAGGGCGGACGCTCCGTTCCGGTAACGCCCACAGTCGGTGGCGCACGGCTGGAATTAAACCCAGCCGATACCGCCCAGCGGTTCTCGCGCGCCTACCAGATCCAATACGCGCCCACCGCGGCGATTCAGGTGCAGACGGATCGCGAATCCCTGACCTGGCATCTCGCCGCGGGTTGGGCGGAGACCATCGAGCGGTTCGATCTGTATATCTACCTCCCGACCGTGGTCCCGGCGGGTGGTATCGATGTGGCGTTCGGAGCCGGGGCCGACGCCCGGTTTCGTAAACAGGTCAATGGACGCACCATCCATCTGCGCGCCCGGGAACCCCTCGACCCAACCACCGGGGCCCAGCTCGAGGTCAGCTGGCCCGCCGGTGTGTTCGAACCTCCGGAATCGCGCACCGCCCCGGGCGGCGAGGGGGACAAGGCCCCGCCCCTCAGCCACATCCTCTGGCTCGGCGGGGTCGTCCTCTTCTTCCTCTACCTCGGGCTGGTCAGCGCCTTGGTCGGACTGAGGCAACGCGGCTTGGGACCGGCCTCCCGACGCAGTCCCCCGAACGGGGTTCCGCCGGCGGCATCGCGCTTCCTACTCAAACGGCATTTGGACTGCCGATTGATCGCGGCGACGCTGGTGGATCTGGCGGTGCGCGGGTACTTGATCATCATCGAGCGACAGGATGGCTTCCTGCTCCGGCGCGTTGGGTACAACATCGCCATGAGCCCGGGCGAGCAAGAGCTGAGCAGTATCCTCTTCCGGGATAATGCGAACAACGTGTTCTGGATCCACGAGATCAATCGGGAGGCGATGAACCGCGCCCTGCACTGCTACGGCCGCTGGCTGCGTCGCTCCTACGACCCCCTGTTCTATCGACGCCGATGGTTCCCCCTGTCGGTGGGTTGGGCGGGTGGCATCGGTCTGTTGGCAACCCTTGCCGTCTCGCTCCCCTTGGGCGATCTGGTATGGGTCGTGGGGATCGCGCTATGGCTGCTGGGTCTGTTCGCACTGGTGCGCCGGGTGACCGGCCGCCGTGTGACGGAACAAGGACGCCGGATGCATCGCTGGTTGGCGGGCCTTTTGATCCCCTTCTACGGCCTATTCGGGCTCCTGGCCCTGTACCCGGCCACCCTGTGGGAGCCGAGCACCTCGATTACGCGGCTCCTGTGGATGGGCGTCTTAGCCTCCGGCATCGGCTGGGGACTCCGGTACCTGGATCGTTTGCTGACGCGTCCTACGCCGTATGGGCGGCAGGTGTTGGCGCAGACCCAGGGCTTTCGCAACCACCTCATGGAGGTTGGCCGCCCAGCCAACAATCGGGAGCCAGCGGAGGATGCCACGAAACGCTATGAGCAATATCTGCCCTACGCCGTCGCATTGAACGTCGAGCAGGGCTGGACGGCCCAGTACTTGACCGCACAAGGCCAACGGATCGACGTGCAGGCAGTCGAACAACGGCTCAACACCGCCCTGGACTGGTACCAACGCGGGGAACCCACGCAAGCGGAGCACATCGCCCGGTTGGGGCACGATCTGGAATTCGCGATTCGGGAAGCACTCGGAGATCCGGGGGCTGCGAAAATCAACTAATCGAGTCGGGCCACGAGCGTGCTCGAGGCAGGTCGCTGGGCGCCTCGGGACCGGCTGAACTGAAACCGCTCACACGAGGCACCTATGCTCCATTGGTTATGGCTATCGGCGGTCATCATCACCCTGGATCAGGTGATCAAGGCCTGGGTCACGGCAAGCCTGGACGTCGGTGCCCAGGTCCCGGTTACGCCATTCTTGAATTGGGTCCACGTCCACAATACCGGGGCGGCCTTCAGTCTATTGAGTGAGGCCTCCGGCTGGCAGCGTTGGTTCTTTGCCGGCCTGGCGAGTGCCGTCGCAATCATCCTGGCAGTCTGGCTGCATCGGTTACGCTCAGATCAACGCGGGCTGGCGGCGTCCCTAGCCCTGATCATCGGCGGGGCGATCGGCAACCTCATCGACCGCCTGGCCTGGGGCTACGTGATCGATTTCATCGATGTCTATTACGGTTCCTTTCATTGGCCCGCCTTCAATATCGCGGACTCTGCCATCACCGTCGGGGCGGGTTTATTCCTGATCGTCAGCTTCCGCGAGGGCCCGGAACGGACCCAGCACTCATCCGACCCCCCGTAAGCCGGCCGCTCGATCCGCTCGAGGTTCACCCCACGAGCCCGGCGAACCCCGATTGACCACACTTCCGGCCGGCCAAGGTGCAGGCCCCGCGCACGGCCTCGACGAGATCGCCCCTCAGGAGTCCGTGGATGAGCCCGGCATTGAAGGTATCCCCCGCACCGACGGTCTCCAGGACACGATGCGGCGGGACAGCCGGTTGATGGATGTCCCCCGTGGCCGGGCTCCAGGCGAAGGCGCCCGCCTCGCCCCAGGGGATGACCAGGCACGCATCGGTCCGGAGGGACGGCCGGAGGTGGCGCGCAAAGGCCTCGGGATCATCCCAGCCTCGACCGCGCACGAAGGCCCGTGAGACGATGAGCACAGGCACTTCCCCCCAGAGCGAATCGATGCCCTCCCGCTCCTTTTCGATCTCCACCGAGAACCGCCTCCTCAATCCCGCATGATCCTGGACCCGGGCGATCATACGCTGCAGTTCGCGCACATTCCGGCCTTCGAAGTGGATCCAGTCCGACTCGGGCCAGCGACCTCCTGCAAAGGCATCCGCCCCAAGTTCGGCGAGGTCGCGGTGGTGGACGATGGTCCGGGTCCCGCTTTGCCGGTTCAACCAGATGTGCGAAAGCGGGGCCTGACCGTCGGCCTGCCAGTGGGCATCCGCGGTATCGATCCCGACCGCCTCGAGGGCGGCCGCGATCCGTCGGCCCTGGGGCTCGTCCGCCAACACCCCGGCATACCGCGTGGTGTGGCCGAGCTGAGTCAGGACCGTCAGGGTATTGGCCGTATTCCCGCCAAGGCGCGTCGCCCGTTGCACGGCGCGTTGCTCACTGTCCTCTGCGGGATAGCCCTCGAGCGTGAAGAGCTCATCCAGAACCGCGATGCCGACGCCGAGGATCGTCGCCATGGGTCACGGCTCCGTGGGGATGCGTTCCCAGCGTTCATAAACGAACGCG
>CAYFWJ010000199.1:0-4035 GCA_964346755.1 uncultured Ectothiorhodospiraceae bacterium | reverse complement strand
TGCACACCAGCAGCCACGGGGTCGCTACGCAATCTCGATCAGCGACAACATCGTCGATCGCATGCAGGGGAGCCTAGAGGCCACGGCCTATCTCGCGCGGGGCCTCGGGGTCGCGGTGGGCGAGACCCGTGCGGACGGCCAGGTGAGTCTGGAACGCACCTCCTGCACCGGGATGAGCGATCAAGGGCCCGCAGCGCTGGTGAACGGCTACGCCATCCCTCAGTTGGAACGCCATCGCCTGGACGTCATTATCGATCGCATCCAGAAGAATGCCCCGCTGGATAGCTGGCCCATGGGCCTGTTTGATATCCAGGACAACCTGCGCCGTAAGGACGCCATGCTGTGCAACAACTGCGCCTTCGGTGAGGCCATCGAGGCGGTGCGACACCGGGGGACCGAGGCGAGTCTCGCGGAGCTCTCGCGCTCCGGCCTCCGGGGGCTCGGCGGGGCGGGCTTCCGCACAGCGGTGAAATGGCAGGCTTGCCGCGAGGCCCCGGGGGACACACGGTACGTCGTCTGCAACGCCGATGAGGGCGAACCCGGCACCTTCAAGGACCGGGTCCTCTTGGAGCATTTCGCGGATCGGGTCATCGAGGGCATGACCATCTGCGCCCAGATCGTCGGGGCCCGCCAGGGCTATCTGTATGTGCGCGGCGAATACCGCTATCTCCTCGAGCACCTTGAGGACGTCCTGGCCCGACGACGCACCACGGGCTTGTTGGGCGAGGGACTGCACGAGGGCGGCTGGGTGCCCTTCGATATCACCATTCATGTCGGCAGCGGCGCCTACGTCTGTGGCGAAGAATCCGCCCTGATCGAATCCCTCGAAGGCAAGCGAGGCATCCCACGCATCCGGCCGCCGTTCCCGGTCACCCACGGGTATCGCCAGGCCCCGACGGTCGTCAACAACGTGGAGACCTTCGCGGCCGCGGCGCGAATCACCAAGCTCGGGGCCGATTGGTTTCGCGGATACGGGACCCCCGAATCCCCGGGGACCAAACTCCTGAGCATCTCCGGCGATTGCGCCCTGCCCGGGGTTTACGAATACCCGTTCGGCACCTCCGTGGAGCGTATCCTGGCCGATTGCGGCGCCACGGACACCGGCGCGGTCCAGATCGCCGGTCCCGCCGGTCGGTTGCTACCGCCCAGCGCCTTCGGCCGCCGCATCGCCTTCGAGGACCTGCCCACGGGCGGCTCGTTCATGGTCTTCGATCGCAGCCGCGACATCCTGGGGATCGTCCGCAACTTCGCCGAGTTCTTCGCCCACGAGAGCTGCGGTTTTTGCACGCCCTGCCGGGTCGGGACCCAGCTGATCAAGAACGACCTCGATCAGATCGCCGCCGGGCGTGGCGATCCGACTACCGTCGAGGAGCTCCACACCCTGGCCGAGACCCTCAAGGCCGGCAGTCACTGCGGCCTCGGCAAGACGGCCCCGAACCCCCTGGTGGACCTACTGGAGGCCTTCCCGAGCGCTTACCAGCCCGCGGTTCAAAACCGCACCGCGCCGGGCCCCTCGTTTGATCTCGAGGCCGCCCTTGCCCCAGCCCGCCGAGCCGCCTCCCGTCCTGAACACACCCCGGTCGAGGAATAGCCCCATGAGCGACACCGAAACCTTTCGCCTCGACGGCCAGGTGATTCCCTTCGAGCCCGGCCAGACCATCATGGAGGCCGCCACCGCGGCCGGCGTCTACATCCCGCATCTGTGTTTCCACGCCGATTTCGGCCCCCATGGCAGTTGCCGGCTCTGCACCGTGGCGATCGCTGGACGACATGCCGCGGCCTGCACGACCCCGGCCCGCGCCGGCCTCACCGTCGACAACACGAGCGCCGAGCTGCAGGCCCATCGGCGCCACATCCTGCAGATGTATTTCGCCGAGGGAACCCACATCTGTCCGAGTTGCGAGGTAAGCGGCAACTGCCAACTCCAGGCCCTGGCCTATTACCTCGGCATGTTGGCCCCGCGTTTCAAATCGCTGGCGGGGCGGCGGCCCGTGGATGCCTCCCATCCTCGTTTCGTGCTCGATCGGGATCGATGCATCCTGTGCGAACTCTGCGTCCGAGCGAGCCGGGACCAGGACGGAAAATCGGTGTTTGCCCTCGGGGGACGGGGACACGATACGCATCTGATCGTCAACACCGAAAGCGGGCTGCTGGTCGACAGCGATCTGGCCCCGGACGATGTCGCGGCCCACGTTTGCCCGGTCGGGGCCCTGATGCTGAAACACCGCGGCTATGAGACCGCCATCGGCCACCGGGCCTACGACCAGGCGGGGATCGAGACGGTCGGACATCGCCCAGCGATGCCGCGCGAGGTCCTCCACGATGAGTAAACAAGCGACGGTAACGGCCACGCGGCCTCGCCTCGAAACCCTCGCCTTGACGGGCTGTTTCGGGTGCCACATGTCCTTCTTGGACCTCGACGAAGGGGTGCTCGAGGTGCTCAACCGGGTCGAGCTGGTCCGCGGCCCCCTGGTCGACACCCGAACCCCGGGGCCATGCGCGCTCGCCCTGGTCGAGGGCGGCGTCTCCACCGACGAACACGTGCGGACCCTGCTCGATCTGCGGGAACGCAGCCAGACTCTGGTCGCCCTCGGGGCCTGTGCCGTCACCGGGGGGGTCCCCTCGATGCGCAACGGCATCCCCCTGGAGGCCTGTCTCGAGGAGGCATTCGGGGCCGGGGCCGAGGGGATCGCGAACCCGGGCGTGCCGAACGACCCGGAGCTGCCCCGGCTCCTCGACCGGGTCTACCCCCTCGACGCCGTCGTGCCGGTGGATGACTATCTGCCCGGCTGCCCCCCCTCGGCGGCCGCTATCGGGACCTTCCTCGAGGCCATTCTCACCGGCCGGTCACCCGAGGGGTCGGCCGCCCAGATCCGCTTCGACTGAGCGGGAGCGATTCACCCATGTCCGCCACCCCTGACGCCCTTGCCAACCCCCCCCGGACCGATGCCTCCGCCACCGAGAACCGGCGCCGCATCGTCATCGATCCGGTCACCCGCGTCGAAGGACACGGCAAGGTCACCCTGGTGCTCGACGACGCCGACCGCATCCAGGAAGCCCGCTTCCATGTAGTCGAGTTTCGCGGGTTCGAGCGCTTCATTCAGGGCCGACCCTACAACGAACTGCCCATGGTGGTGCAGCGTTTGTGCGGGATCTGCCCGGTGAGTCATCACCTTGCCGCGGCCAAGGCCGTGGACCAGCTGGTCGGCGCCGACACCCTCCCGCCGACCGTCACCCGACTCCGGCGGCTGTTGCACTTCGGCCAGATCCTGCAATCCCACGCCGTCCACTTCTTCCACCTCGCCTCGCCGGATCTGTTGTTTGGGTTTCACGCGGACGCCGCAGAACGCAACATCGCCACGGTCGCCGAACGGGAACCAGAGCTTGCCCGCCAGGGCATCCTGCTCCGCAAACTCGGCCAACAGGTGATCGAGGCCCTGGCCGGAAAACGCGTCCACGGCATCGCCGTCGTCCCCGGTGGCGCGGTCAAAGGCCTGGACCCAGCCGATCGCGATCGGCTGGCCCGGGATCTGCCGGAACGCATCGATTGGGCTGAGGCAGCGGTGGAACGCCTGCGGGAATGGCATCGACGGGAGCAGGCGACCATCCGGGACTTCGCCGCGTTTCCCGCCAAGAGCTTAAGCCTGACCGGCCCCGACGGCGCCCTCGAGTTCTACGACGGGACGCTGCGCGTCGGCGATGAAACCGGGCAAAAACTCTATGACGGACTGGACCCCAACGACTTTCCGAGCTACCTCCAGGAAGAGGTCAAGCCGTGGAGTTACATGAAGTTTCCCTTTCTGAAGGCATTCGGACCGGAGGCCGGATGGTATCGCGTCGGCCCCCTTGCACGGCTGAACAACACGGACCTCATCCCCACGCCACGGGCCGAAGCCGCCCGCCAGGCCTTCTTTGCAGACCAGGGTCACGGCCCAGTGCACGCCACCCTCGCCTACCACTGGGCCCGCCTCATCGAGCTTCTGCACTGCGCCGAATCCCTGCAACAGCTGCTCGACGACCCGATCACGGCCCGGG
>CAYFWJ010000198.1:0-4075 GCA_964346755.1 uncultured Ectothiorhodospiraceae bacterium | reverse complement strand
GCCAACGAGCCAGAGGGTCCGGATCCAGGATGACGACCCCGTTCAGGCCGGCATCCTGAAGCTCGGGGAAGCGGTCCACTCGGTATCGGAGGACGCAGGCTCGGTTTCGCTCGAGGTGGTACGCGACGAGGGCCGGGATACAGCGGTTGAGGTATTGCTCCGAACCGTTGCCGGATCCGCCCAGGCCGAGACGGATTACATCCCCATGCAGCGCACGGTACGTTTCCGTGACGGGGTGACCGGGCGTCGCAGCGTGACCCTCTCGATTGTTGACGATGACGACTTCGAAGCCGGCGACGAGTCTTTTCGGGTCGAACTCGTCTCCCCGAGTGGCGAAGCTCGCCTCGGATCGCCCCGGGCGGCGCAGGTATTCATCCGCGACGACGACCCCCCGGCCGTCGGGACCCTCCGCTGGTCCCAGAGTGAGTGGGAGGTGTCCGAGGAGGCCGGTACCCTCTCCCTGCGACTCGAACGGATCAATGGGCGTAATGGGGCCGTCACGGCGACCCTGAGGACCCGCGCCGGGACGGCTTCGTCGGGCACGGATTTCGAACCCCTGGAGACCACGGTTCGATTCGATGACGGAGAAGCCGGCCAGCGGTCACTCGAGATCCAATTGATCGACGACACGAACTTCGAAGGGGATGAGCGATTCGCCGTCGAGCTCGATAACGTAGCCGGCGGCGCGACCCTCGGCTCCCCCAGCCGAGCCACCATCACCTTGCGGGACAACGACCCACGCAACCCCGGGCGCTTCGCCTTCCGCTCAGAGCGGCTCGATGTCGCGGAGGGGGACGGCTCGGCCCCGCTGACCGTTGTTCGCCGCACGGGGGCCGACGGGCCCGCCTCCGTGCAAATCTCGACCCGCGACGGAACCGCAACGAGCATCCAGGGTGCCGACTTCCAGGCTGAGGCGACCCGCCTCGATTTCGCCGACGGTGAGACCGAACGCACCGTTGCCATCGCCATCGCGGATGATCGCCTCGATGAAGGGGCGCACGAGGATTTCACGGTCACGCTCGAGGACCCAAGCGATGGGGCACGGCTCGGCAGCCCGAGTGAGGCGACGGTTCGGATCATCGACGATGACGAACCCGAAGTACGACCGGGGACCTTCCAGTTCAGTCAATCGACGATCGAGATCTTGGAAGCCGCGGGCGGGATCACGGTGCCGATTCGCCGGATCAATGGCCGCGATGGCACCGTGATCCTGGGGTTCACGACGGCACCCGACAGCGCCTCGGCGGGGGCGGATTTCGTGGCCCTCGATGACACCGTGGCGTTCGCTGACGGCCAGACGCAGCGCCTGATAACCGTCCCCGTGCAGGATGACAACGTCACCGAACCCCGGGAGTCCTTCGAGCTCCGACTGGGGATCCGGGACGGCGACGGGAAGCTCGGGAACCCCGCGGCGCTGACCGTGTACATCGAGGATGATGAAAGCCGCCGCCCTGATCCGGGGACCAGCTGGCGCTACCCCCACGGTGAGCGGACCGCCTCGGGGCGCGACCGTAACGTATACCGACCGGCTGATCGGCCTTGGCAAATCGCCTGGACGACGACCCTCCAATCGGGCCGGCCCATTCAGGCTGTGCGCACCGGCGATGTGACCGGCGACGGTCAAGCGGAGATCGTCGCGCTCACCGACTGGTTTCTCTATGTCCTCAATGCCCGCGGTCAGCCCATCGAACTGGTGGACCCCGCCGATCTGCGGTTCACGGGCAACCCCATCCCGCTTGATGAACCCGCCATGGGACTGATCCTCGAGGATGTGGTGGGGGATGACGCCCTCGAGATGCTCGTCGGGGCCCGCGAAACACCCAACCCGCAGATTACCGTCTACCGTGGCACCGGACAACGCCATCAGATCCTCCAGACCCATCTCGGCGGACGGACCAACGCCATCGAGCCCCTGGCTGAGCTGGACGGACAGGGGCTCCTCGTCGCCTACAGCGGCGCCGACGATGTCCGCCCCGAGACCGCCCTCGAAAAGGAGCGTCGCGGCCTCGCGCTCATCGATCGGGCGCGGCTGCAAAATGGCCTCGAGATCTGGAACTGCGAGCTCGGCCCCCGGCCGACCGGGGTCGCCGTGGATGACATCGATCAGGACGGGTCCGTCGACCTCCTCGCCTCCGTCCAGAGCACACTCCAGGCCGATCGATCCCCGGGACCGGGCGAACGAGTTCGGGCGGTGGACTGCGGCGTCACCAGCCCGTCGCCGACGCGCGCCGACACCCTCTACCGGCTACACCTCACCGCCGCGGGCGAACCCACACGCCTCGCCGAGGCCGGTCCCGGCTCGGGGTATCGCCGGGTCGCGGTGGCCCAATCCGGGCCCGACGACCCGCCGGTCATCGTTGCGGCCGAAACCTCAGGGCAACCGGCGCAGGACGCGGCGTCTGCCCCAGCGAGTCTTCGCATCGAACGCGCCGATGGCACCGTGATCGCCCAGCGGGCGTTCCCCAACGTCGACGCCCTCGATTTCCGACCGCTGAGCCGGGGTGAAGCGCCGCACCTCGCCGTCCTCACCACGCCGGACTCGACGGTTCGGTTGCTTCGCCTATCGGATCTCAACCCAGTGCCCACCGAACCCGTGTCAGCCGACCGGCTTCTGCTCACGGCGGATATCGATGGCAAGGGTGAGGAGGATCTGCTCACGGTCGCGGGGACCGAAGTCCACTGGTTGGCGGGGTCCGACCTTGAGAGGCGCGCGACACTCGAGCTGACGGACGCCGTCGAGGCGGTCGCTTCCAGCGACGTCACTGGTGACGGGATCCAGGATCTACTGCTCGGACTGGCAGACGGGACCCTCCTGCGGGCTAATCTCAGCGCCCCCTCCCCCTGCAACGACCTACCCGAGGACCAAGGGTTGCGCACCCAACCCGGCCGAGCCGCCTCGCTCGCCCTCTCCACCGGCGGCTGTCCCGTCGCCTCATTCGCGCTCGCCACGCCTCCCGCGCAAGGCACGGCACGCCTCGGTGATGACGGTCTTCTCACCTACGAACCGAGCCCCACGGCCTACGGAACGGACGCACTGACCGTTGCATTGACCGATGAAGGCGGGGCGAACTACGCGCTCGAAATAACCGTCACCCTGGAGGCCACGCTGGACATCGACGGCAACGGCGCGGAAGACGCCCTGACCGACGGGCTGTTGTTGCTCCGGCATTTATTCGGGTTCACACAAAACAGCCTGATCGACAGCGCCCTCGGCGACGGGGCGACCCGGGACGAGGCCGCGCTCGTCGACGACTACCTCGCCACCTACCGGGCCACATCCTGGGACATCGACGGCAACGGGCAAGCCGACGCCCTAACCGATGGGTTGCTCGTCCTGCGCTACTTATTCGGTTTCCGCGGGGAGAACCTCGTCGACGGGGCCGTGGACACCAACGACGCCGATGGCAGGATCTGCCAACGCTGTAACCCCGCGGCCATCGAAGCGCATCTCGGCGCGCTTCGCCCCTGAGGCAGCCCCCGGCCCCCGGGCGTCCTCGGGGGCCACGGCGTGTTGAGCGGATTCGGCCCGAGTCCCGAACCGGAACGCACGGACCCGAGGCCTCCACCGCTCCCCATGGCCTGCACGGTGGGGCCGATCGTCCCGCGAATGAGCCCCCCATGCCCGGTCGTCGTCGAATGGGCCGAAACCGGAGGCGCATGGCTTGGTTTCGCCAAGCACGCGCCCCCCTCCCGAACCCGCCGGCCCTGCCCCCTAGAATCCCTCCGGTTGTCCAACACCGGGTCCACCGCATACGGCCGCCTTCGTGCCCCGTGGAGGATCGCAAGTATCCTGGGGGATTGCACCAACCGGGAGAAACGGGCTATCTTGCCCTTGCGAGTTGAGTCGTTAACCCAGCGCCTAAGCCAACGACCGTCTGGAAAAGGACCGATGGGGAGTCTGCCCTGATGGCGCATCCCTCCCGTGAACGAGTCTCCCCGCGTGCGGGCCTGTCAGCGCTCGGCCGATCACGCCCGGGGCCCGGGGCCCAGGGCCCAGGGCCAGGGGGTGGCCGCGTGCGCTCGTGGCATCCCGCGCCATCGACGGAGGCGGGTTGTCCAACCGTCGACGCCCAAC
>CAYFWJ010000197.1:0-4095 GCA_964346755.1 uncultured Ectothiorhodospiraceae bacterium | reverse complement strand
GTGGGCGAAACGCGTTGGGTGCCGACTACGGAAGCGAGGGGCGCGACGGGGGACGTTGGAAGTACACGTGACGACCGAGGTCCGTCGTGACTACCTGCGCGGTCAGACCATAGAGACGGGTCAACACGGACCCGTCGACTCGGACGGCGGGCCGGTCATCGATCAACTCGCCTTCGGCGATCATGAGGAGGCGGTCGGCAAAGCGCAGGGCGTGGTTGATGTCGTGTAGCACCACCAGGGCCAGTAGGCCTTGGGCTCGGGTGAGATCCCCAATGAGGCCGAGGACATCGAGTTGATGGCGGGGGTCCAGGTGGTTGATGGGCTCGTCCAGCAACAGCACCCGGGGCTGCTGGATCAAGGCCCGCGCCAGGAGCACCCGCTGTAACTCACCCCCACTGAGCCGATCCGCCGAGCGTTCCAGAAATCCGGCTAAGTCCAGCGTGGTGACCACCCGGTCGATGATCGTTTGATCCTCCGGACGCGTCACCCATCCGAACCCGGCTGGGACATGCGGGCGGCGGCCGAGCACCAGGGATTCTGCGACGCGCACCGGAGGGGCACTGAGCCCTTGGGGCAGGAAGGCGACGCGCCGGGCTCGAGCCCCGACCGAGAGGCGGGTGAGCTCCGCGCCGTCCACCCGAACGTGGCCGCGATGGGGGCCGTGGAGACCGGCGATCGCCTTCAATAGGGTGGATTTCCCCGCGCCGTTGGGACCGACCACGGCGATAAGCTCCCCCGCCTCAGCGGTGAAACCCGTCACCGACAGGGCCAGACGTCGACCATAACGGACGCCGAGCGACTGGGTCTCGAGGCGGGGGCGGCCCGTCTTCGGGGTCATCGGCCACTCCGCGCCCGCCGGATCAGGAGGAGCAGGAAGAGCGGCACGCCGAGAAAGGCGGTCACGATGCCGACGGGCAATACGACCGGGGCGAGTACCACACGGGAGACGATATCCGAGCCGAGCATGAGGATCGCGCCGATCAGGCTCGTCATCGGCACCAGGGCCCGGTGGTCCTCGCCGACGCTGAGGCGTGCCAGGTGGGGCGCAACGAGTCCGATGAAACCGATGATGCCGAGGAAGGCGGTCAGGGTGGCGGCCATCAGGCAGGCCACTCCGAGGACGATGCCGCGGGTCCAGGCGACAGCCGTCCCCACGCTCTGGGCCACCGTATCCCCCCAGGCCAGGGCATCCATATCCCAGGTCCGGGTCCCGAAGGCTACGAGACCGAGCAGCAACGTCCCGGCCATCACGGCGAGCTCGGACCAGCCGGCCTTGGCGAGATCCCCGAAGGTCCAGAAGACCGTGGCGGCCACCTCGATGTCGGTGCCGAAGAACTGGAGCAGCATGGTCGCCGAATGGAACAAGGCCCCGAGGGCCACCCCGGCCAACACAACCGCATAGGGGCCGAGGCGGGCCCACAGGAGCAGGGCGAGGATGGCCCCGAGGGTGATCGCGGCGGCCGCGAAGGCACTCGCCGCGATCACCAGGGGCGGGGGCAGTCCAAAGGGGGCCACATTCCCCTGATAGACGCCGAGGAGGATGATGGCCAGGGCGGCCCCGAAGGCCGCGGCCTGGGCGATGCCGAGGGTGTAGGGGGAGGCCAGGGGGTTGCCGAGGGCATTCTGGAGGCCGAGGCCGGCCAAGCCGAGCCCCACGCCGGCGATGATGGCCGCGAGCACCCGCGGCAGGCGCAGCTGAACGAGGATGGTCGCGAAGGCATCGCCCTCCCCCATCCCCGGCATGACCGCGGTGACCAGGTGAGGCGCCTGGGCCCATTGGATCCCCTCCGGACCGATCAACAGGGCCACGGTGGCCAGGATGATCACGAGGATCATCTGCGCCCCGCCCAGGACCCACATCCGCCCTCGGCGGCGGACCAAGATCCCGCGGACGGTGGCACCACGACGCGTGGTCCCTTCGGGAGGCGTGGATTCATTCATCGGGGTCGGTCACGTCGGCATGGGATGAGCCGGAGCAAGGGACGCGGCACGGGCTCAGGATCGAACCGGCTGCCGATGGCCTCGCCGAATGTCGGCGGCATAGCCGTCTCCATCATCGGCTACCCCGCTCGGATCGCGTGATCGGAGCCGCGCCGTTCTCGGCATGGCTTAGGATATCAGGTACCGGCCCGTCGCGCTCCAGGCCCAGGAGGTCCGCGCCTCACCCCCCGCCACGTTCGGTTCGGCCTGCAAGCCGAAGGGCCCGTCTCTCATGGACGATAGCCGGGCCGCTCAACCCGACACCGAGAGCCGGCGCGCCCGGGTCGTCATCGCCGAGGGCCACGGCGCGGACGCCGTACTCGCCGAGCGCGTGTGTAACGACCTGCACAGCCAGGGCTGGGCGGTCCGGTTCGCGCCTCGACCGCTTGAACCCAGACCGGGTCACCGGAGGCGGTCACCCGCCTCCGGTGACCCGATGAGCAGGCCAACATGGCTACGCACCGGCTAGTGAGGCACCGCCAGAGGAAAGGGGCGGCAACCGACGAGTCGACCGGGAAGCCGCTGTCGGCTGCGGCGCGCTGGAGTTGTTCTCGCGTGAGCATCAGGCCACTTCACCCCAGCGTTGGTCGAGCACGCGCTCGGGCACGATGAGGTTCCACGGATGAACGAGGCGCCCGGGCTCCCTCGACGCGTCCAGGTAGCGCGGGTCCTTCGGGGCGTGCGCCTGCAGGCGCTCGAGGTGCGTGTCCTCCACAAAGAGTCGCTCGCGGTGCTGCTCGAGGAAGACGCCGACCCGGGCGACGGTCGTCGCGGTGTCGAGGCGGAGCGTGTAGGCGATCACCGCCTCGAGGTCGAAGAACTCGATCATCTCCAGCGACCGCCAGATCTCCTCCCAGCCGCCGCCGAGCGCCGGCGTGTGCAGTATGTCCACCATCGCGCGCTCGCAGGTGCAGACGCGCGCGTGGCCGCCTCCGCTGGGCACGACCTCGACACCGCCCCCCATGGCCTCGAGGTCGGCGACCGCCGAGGGAGGCCGCACGGGCACGTACTCCACCGGGCCGAAGCGAAAGCCACGCGTGTGGTTGCAGGTCAGGAACGTGACCTGGTTCCGCATCGAGTAAGTGCGCCCGTGGAACTGGAGCGCCGCGTGGTGGCTGACCGCGGCGTCCTCTACCGCCTTCGTCGCGAGGAGGTAGGGATCGACCGTCTCCGCCGAGCCACCGGGAGGCACCGAGACGTAGAGCCCACGCCGTACCCGGGCGATCCGGCCGTTTTTCACATGCTTGCGAAGCAGGCTGTCCACGGTACGCGGGCTCCCGTCGCCACGGCTCTGCGCGTACTCCTCGTGCGTGAACACGGGGTAACTCTGAAAGAACGCCTCGGATGTCACTGGACACTCCTAACCGAAACACGCATTACAGGTGCGCGTCGTCGCTGACCTGAGCCAGTATAGGCGCCCAGCGGCCGATGTCCAGAACCGACCGAAATACGCACCGGTAGTGCGTGTTTCGGTTCCTATCCGCAAGCCGCCGCGGAGAGATCCCCTCGGCTGACCGCCACAGCCCTCGCCGCCGCAAACCCGTGCCGGATCGGCGTTCCTCGCTTCAACCTCGCCCCGAGCTCCCGCCTCCCTACCGGTCGGAAGACTGGCTCGTGTCGCCGGCGGATGAGCCGCTGGCCTTACCCGACAGGCGGGCGAATAAAGCACACGACCGAGGAGGCGTAACGCGGCCCCAAGTGCGGGACGCTGCACGGCATCCGACGCGCCGGCCGCGTCCACGTCACGCACAAGCGCGCCCCGTTCCTGGTCCTCAGCGACGTGATGGCTGTCCGTCGGTGCCGCGCCGAGCTCAACGAGACCGACTCCGCTCCGCCCCCGCCCGCGAGGTCGTCTGGACCGGCGTGCGCGACGAGACCGACGACTCGTTCGCGCGAGGTGGCAGACCAGTCGAGATTCATGGCGTAGAACTGGCGGCGCTCAACCCCTGCCCCGACACCCGACGAAGCCCGGGTTAATCGATCAATCGCTCGTGCCCCCCGGAACACCCACGCGGCCTTTTCGACCATCCCGCCCAGGTGCCCGATGAGTGACGGTATCCGGCTGTACGTCGCCGAGGAACGCAGTCTCGGCTCAGTTGCCGTCGACCACGGAAA
>CAYFWJ010000196.1:0-4128 GCA_964346755.1 uncultured Ectothiorhodospiraceae bacterium | reverse complement strand
GCCACCGGTGGCACCCCGATCATACCGAGGGCGGCAATCGTGAATGCGGTCATGGTCCACGGCATGCGTTGCCCGACCCCGTTCATCTCACTGACCCGGTGGATCTCGTGGGTCTCCGCGAGGCTACCAGCGCAGAAGAACAAGGTGATCTTCATGAGCCCCTGGTGGACCAGGTGAACGATGCCCCCTAGGCTGGCGAGCGGCCCGAACAAGCCGATCCCCAGGGCGATGTAGGAGACCTGGCTGATCGTGGAATAGGCGAGCCGTTTCTTGAGGCCATCGGCCTGCAGGGCGCGGAAGGAACCATAGAGGATAGTGACCGCAGCAATGACCGCCAATGGCAACAGCACCCCCAAGTCCTGGGCGAACTCCACCCCGTAGACATCGTAGACGATCCGCACGATGCCAAAGGCGCCGGCCTTGACCACCGCCACGGCATGTAGAAGGGCACTCACCGGGGCCGGAGCAACCATGGCCGCCGGGAGCCAGGCGTGGAGGGGAACCAGCGCCGCCTTGACCCCGACCCCGGCCAGGAGCACGAAGAAGAGCAGGGTCAGGAGCCCGTGGAAACGCGGGTCGATCGTCGCGAGAAACCCCCCGTCACTGAAGTCCTGAGGCCCGACGAGGGCCTGTAACGCGGCGACCCCGACCAACATCAAGGCGCCGCCGGCCACCGTGTATTGGAGATAGATCCGACCCCCGCGGAGGGCCTCGGGCGTCCCTCGGTGGACCACCAAGGGGAAGGTAAACACCGTGAGGAGCTCGTAGAAGAGCAAAAAGCTCAGAAGGTTGCCGGCCAGTGCCAAACCGATGGTAGCCGTCACACAAAGGCTGAAGAAGCCGAAGAAGCGACTGCGGTGGGGGCTATCCTCCAGGTAGCCAATGGCATAGACCGTGGTCAGCAACCACAGCAGGGTCGATAGGGAGATAAACAGGACCGACAGGGCATCCGCCCGGAGGAACAAGTCCATCCCTGGGACCCAGGACAGCCTGAGCTCGTAGACGTTGTTCTGGGCGACCCCGGCAATCAGGAGAGCGACGAGGATCACCTTAACCCCGGCCCCTGCCAGGTTGAGGCGGGTCCGCAGCCGGTGCTGAGACTCGTCCAAGAGGAAGATCACGAGCCCGGGCAGCAACGAGGACAAGAGGATGGCGATCAGTAACCAGGCGTTGCTCACAGGAAGCCCTCCATCAGCTGCACCTCGCCGGGGCGCCCTACCGTCAACAGAGCGAACAGCGGTCCCGTGATCATCCCCAGTCCGAGGGACGCCAAACCGAGCACGAGGGGCACCAGTGAGAGGACCCCGGGTACCGCCGGATGACCGGCGTCCGCCGGGCCCGAGGCGGCAAAGGCGATGACCAGGACGCGGGCGAGATAGCCGGCGCTCAACAGGGTTCCGATCACGAGCACCACGGCCCACAGCCACTCGCCCTGCAGCAGGGCGCTATTGAGGACCAGCCATTTGCCCACGAAACCGCCCGTGGGGGGCAGTCCGATAAGACTGGCGGCGGCGAATCCGAAGCCGAAAAAGGCATGGGGTTGATGGCGGCCGATCCCGGCCAGTGTCTCGATGCGATCATCACCGGCGGTGCGGGCAAAGGTCCCAGCGGCCAGGAAGAGGCTAGCCTTGGCCAAGGCATGGGCCAACAGCAGGTAGACGACCCCGGCCGAGGCGGTGGGGCCGAGTAGGGGCACGGCGAGGATCAGGTAACCCAATTGCGCCACTGTCGAGTAGGCGATCAAGCCCTTCAACCGCTCTGCCTGCAGGGCCAAAAGGGAGCCCCAGAGGACGGCTAAGGCGCCTGCGAGGCCAAGCAGCAAGCGCGAGGCCTCGGTAACCACCGGGGGGAAGGCGTCCAACCATAGGCGCAGGATGAGGTACAAAGAGCCCTTGACCACGAGGGCCGACAGCGCCGCGCTGACCGGCGTCGGGGCATTCCCGTGCGCGGGCGGTAACCAGAAATGCAGGGGAAAGACCGCCGTTTTGAGCAACAAACCGGCAGTCATCAGGGCCAGGGCGATCGCTGTGACTCCATCGTTTGTGGCCACCTCGCCCAACATCCCCAGGTCGAGGATGCCGTATCGACCGTAGTTCAGGGCCACGCCGAGGAGATAGATCAGGGATCCGCCGAGGCCCACGAGCAAGTAGTTGAAGGCCGCTTCCAGCGCGGCCCGATGTCCCGCCAGGGCGACCAGGGCAACCGCGGTCAGCGAGGCGAGTTCGAGGGTGACATAGAGATTGAAGAGATCCGCGGCGAGGAACAGCGCATTCAAGGCGGCCCATAGCAGTAGCCAGAGCACCCAGAAATCTCGCGCGTTATCCTTGCCGAAGTAGGCCCCGGCATAGGCGCTGATCCCTAACCCGACCGTGGCCGCGATCAGCAATAAGACGACCGTCAGACCATCAGCGAACAAGGCGATCCCTAAAGGGGGGAGCCATCCGCCAAAGGCCACAGACCAAGGCCCCTCGGTGCTGACCGCCACGGCGAGATGGATCGCCAGGGCAAGGCAACCGAGGGCGGCCGTGCCGCCGAGGGCACGGGCTCGGCTTGGCCAGAGGAAGGCCATCAGGCCAGCCACCAGGGGCAAGAAGATCAGGCCGATGGCACTCATCGTGGCATCCCGGCATCCTCCGGGTCGTCGGCGCCCCCGCCGGACGACGCCTCGGCCTCCAGGGCCGCCAGACGCGCGACTAAGGCCAACCCGAGACCCGTGGCGCTGACGGCCACGACGATGCCGGTCAAGACCATGGCGTGGGGGACGGGATCCGGCGGGCTCGTGCGATAGGCGAGGGCGATGAGGACCATAAAGACCCCGACCCCGGCGACATTCATCGCCATGAGCCGCCGGACGACCCCACCGGCGGCAAATAGCCCGATCAGGCCGATGAACCCGAGGATGAGCCCGAGGCCGGTGTAGTACAGCACCGTGCTCATGGGGCATCAGCGCTCGGTCGGCCGCCGTGGAACAGCCCAACGAGGACGGCGGCGATGGACAGGGTGGCGCCGATCTCGACGGCCAGGATCAGGGCACCGGCATGGGCGGGTGGATAGCTGAACGGGGCGAACCCGGCGAGCATTGGCCCGAGCGCCATCCCGGTGAAGCCGGCCAGGCCGAGGGTGATGAGGCCCCGGCGTAGGACCGCCGGCCAGATCGGTAACGGGGCATCACTCAGCAAGAAGAGGATCCCGCCCGCGGCGAGTAGGGCCCCGGCCTGGAAGGCACCGCCCGGCGCCTTGGAACCGATCCATAGGAGGTAGGCGGCGGTGACGATCAACAGGGGACCGAGTAACCCCAGGAGCGAACGCGGGGTCGGCGAGGGTAGGCCAGGGGGGAGGGGGTCGGTCGGTCCCAGGCTCCAGGTCCCGGCGAGCGCCGCGAACAGCACAGCAAGCTCAAGTAAGGTATCGTACCCCCGAAAGTTCAATAGGACGGCGGTCACCGGGTTGTCGACCCCACTGGCGGGCAAACGCCCCCAGACCGCCGCACCGGCCCCGCCGGGGCCGGGGGCGATCCCGGTCAGGGCGATCAAGGTGACCAGGGCGCTGAGGATTCCCAGGGTGACGAGCCATATCCTGGCTTGGCGCGGCCCGGGGCGTTTCGTCCCCGGGGGGATGATGGGTCGGGCGGGCTCAGTCATGGCCGGTAACTCCCAATGCCAAACGGGCGGTGGCTGAATCGTCAATGGCGAACGCCGGGGGCGATCGGGCGGGGCGGCCGAGGAACAGACCGAACTAATCGTCCCGGCCAGGGTTTGGCTCAGGGGGCGGGGGCGCCTTGGAGTCCCTCAGCGGCCGATCGATGCGTTGTAAGGCCCGGAGTAGCAGGGCGCCGGTTACGCCAGCGCCGATTGCGGCCTCGGCGAGGGCGATGTCCGGCGCGCTGAGCCGAACCCACACCAGGGCGGTAGCCAACCCTAAGGCCACGAAGAAGACAGCGGCCCGAAAGGGATCCCGATGGGTGACTATCGCGAGGGCCAGGCCCACCAGGATGAGCCCCAATAGCCCATCAATGCCCCACTGCAGCAGCCGATCCCACGGCAAGGGATCACCGCTGAGGGCGCGGGGCAAGGGTTCCATCTCCTCGGGCCTCATGAACGACTGCCGTCGCCCCGGTCGATTCGGCGG
>CAYFWJ010000195.1:0-4162 GCA_964346755.1 uncultured Ectothiorhodospiraceae bacterium | reverse complement strand
TGCGTGACGATGCCTCCACAACAGTCCGACGCCGATCGCCCAACCCCGTATCCCGCCTTCCTCCGCGCCCACCGACGCCTGCTCGCCTTCGGCTTCCTGGCCGTTGCGCTATCCGGCTTCGGGCAGACGTTCTTCATCTCCGTGTTCGGTGGGGTCTTGCGCGAGGCCTTCGAGCTGAGTCACGGGCTCTACGGGGCATGGTACTCCGCCGCCACCCTGTTGAGTGGCTCGCTCATCCTGGTGGCCGGCCAGAGCCTGGACCGTGTGGACCTGCGCGTCGTCGCAGCGGCGGTGGTCCTCGGCGCCGCCCTCGGCGCCGCCATGCTCGCGGCGACCCCCTGGGCCGTCGGGGTCGGTGTGGCTATGTTCTGCCTGCGATTCTTCGGGCAGGGGATGCTGACCCATATGGGCTTTACCACCATGGGCCGCTACTTCGGCCGGGATCGGGGCAAGGCCGTGAGCGTCGCCGGCCTCGGGCTGCCCTTTGGCGAGATGCTGTTGCCGGGGATTGCGGTTCTGCTGATGGCAGCGATCGGCTGGCGTGCGACCTGGCTGGTCGTGTCCGTGTTCCTGGTCGTATTCGCCCTGCCGGCCTTGCAGTGGCTGCTGCGCGGTCATGGGTCACGGGTCACGGCGATGCGAAGCGAACAGACAACCCGTTCGGCCAACGCCGCGGGCGACTGGAGCCGGGCCCAGGTGGTCCGGGATCCGCGTTTCTACCTCGTGTTGCCAGCGGTCCTTGCGGCCCCCTTTATTGCAACCGCCCTGTTCTTCCACCAGGTGCCCCTGGCGAACGCCAAGGGGTGGTCGCTGGCGTGGATCGCAGCCAGTTTCCCGGCCTTTGCGCTCACGCATACCCTCGGGCTGTTGATTTTGGGTCCCCTCGTAGACCGATTCGGGGCCCCGCGGCTCATCGGGCTCATCCTCGGCCCGATGGCCCTCGGGCTGTTGGTCGTCGCGCTCGGGGATCATCCCCTGTGGGCGCCCACCTATCTCGCCTGTCTCGGTCTGTCGATGGGCGCCACGGGATCCGTCCTCGGCTCGCTGTGGCCGGAGCTCTACGGGACCGCCCATCTTGGGGCGATTCGCGCGCTGGTCCAGGCGTCCATGGTCTTTTCGACGGCGGTGGCACCCGTGTTGGTGGGGGTGCTCCTGGACCAGGGACTTTCCATGGAGGTCATCGCCCTGGGCCTGATCGCCTATCTGGGGCTCGGCGGTGGACTCGCCCGATTGGCTTGGCTGATCCCCCGGCGCCCCCCTGATCCCGCCCATCGGTGTCAGACCGGGGGCTGATCCCACCGCCGCCCGTACGGCCCCTCGGGGCAGTTGGTCGGCGGTCGTTTCCTTGTCACCGGCCCGGCGCCGGTTCCCAGAGGAGCGCGTTCCATGACAACGGTCACCTTTCGGGTTACCCCCGATCCCCATCGCCATCACTTTCATGTGGTCGCGGATTGGCCCGCCACCGACTCCGAGGTGCTGGAGCTCAGCCTGCCCGCTTGGATCCCCGGGAGCTATAAGATCCGCGATTTCGCGCAGCATCTAAGCCCACCGCGGGCCGAGATCGACGGCGTCGAGCCGCCGATCGAGCCGCTGGACAAGCAGACCTGGCGCTGTCGCACCGGGGGGCGCGCCGTTCGCCTGCGCTATGCCGTCTACGCCTTGGATGGCTCCCTGCGGGCGGCGTATCTCGATCCCTTGCAGGGCTTTTTCAACGGGACCAGTCTGTTCCTGCGCGGGCACGGCCTGGAGGATCGACCCCACGAGCTGGTCCTGGAACCGCCGAGCGATCCACGCTTCGCCGCGTGGCAAGCGGTGACGGCCATGCCCCCGGGCGAGACGACCGACCAGGGATTCGGATCCTACCGGGATGAAGATTATCACGCCTTCATCGATCACCCGGTCGGCCTGGGGCCGGCGACCGTCGTCGAACTCCCGGTCGATGCGGTTCCCCATCGCCTGGCGATCCTCGGGACGCATGCCGCCAATCTGCCCACCCTGACCCAGGATCTGGCGCGGCTCGTAACCGCCGAAGCCGCAGTCTTCAGTGGTTTCCCGATGGCGCGTTATCTCTTCCTGGTGCTGGCGGGTGGGCGCGAGGCGGGGGGCGGCCTGGAGCACCGGGACTCGTGTGCCCTGGGGTGCGATCGCATCGCGTTGCAACCCGGTTCGGGCCCCAAGCCGACGCGGGCCTACCGCAACTTTCTGCGGCTCTGCGCCCACGAGTATTGGCACGCCTGGAACGTCAAACGCATCCGGCCGGCGGGCTTCAACCCACCGGATCTCCGCGGTGAGGTCTACACGACCCTGCTATGGCTATTCGAGGGCTTCACCAGCTACTACGAGGACCTCATCCCGGTGCGCGCCGGTTGCCTCGATGCCGAGACCTACCGCATCGGCCTCGGGGAGCTCATCACCCGCGTGCATCGGGGGATGGGCGTCCACCAGCAGAGCCTCATCGAATCGAGTTTCTACGCCTGGACCCAGCTCTACCAGGGAGACGCCAACCGGCCGAACCACGGGATCTCGTACTACAGCCAGGGGGCCTTGCTCGCCCTATGCCTGGATCTGCTGCTGCGCGAGGCCGGGGAAGCCCGCGGGCTCGATGCGGTGATGACGGAACTATGGACACACTACGGGCAGACGGGGCAGGGCGTTCAGCCGGCGAGCGTACCAGAGCTCGTCCGCCAGCGGGTCGGGGATCGGCTCGCCGAGCGCCTCGTGGCCTGGTTGGAACGGCCGGGCCCACTACCCCTCGCAGAGGCCCTGGAAACGGTGGGACTCGAACTGGCCTGGCGGCCACTCAGCGACGCGTCGGATCGCGGCGGCACGCCGCCGGACCCAAACCACGTACCGCTCCCCCACCTCGGGGCCCGTTGGCAGGATGGCCCGAACGGGGCCCACCTGAGCACGGTCTTCGAGGATGAGCCGGCCCAGCGCGCCGGGCTGGTCCTCGGGGACTGCCTTGTTGCCGTCGCCGGGCGTCGCGTCGGGGGCGGGGATCGGCTCGAGGCCCGGCTGGCCGAGTGGCCCCCGGGGACGACGGTTCCGGTCCATGCCTTCCGCGGCGATCGGCTGGTCGAGGTGGCAGTCACCCTCGAGGAACCCCCTGCGCTCGCCGCCTATCTCGTCGACCAAGAAGGGGTCTCCGATACCACCGCAGCCCGTTATCGGGCCTGGTTGGACCTCGACCGATGACCGTCGGCGAGACCGCCACTTCCCGGCGGCGGTGGGTCCGCCGGCCCCCGTTCATGCGGGTGTTGCTGGTGCTGTTGATGACGGATGCCCTGGTCACGGTCGGTTATCTGATCCTCGTGCAACGGGTCTTGGATCATCACGCCCCCGACGGAGCGGAGGATGTGGGCATCGTCTTCTTCCAGGACTTCGGCTCCCAGGGCGGGCTCGGCACCGGGAGCGTGCGTCGGGTCGACCGAGCCGCCACGTTGTACCACCGCGACCGGCTCCAGGATCTCATCCTCGTGGGCGGGGCACGACCCGAGACGGGGGCGCTCGGGGCCGAACGCATGGCCCAGGCCCTAATCGAACGGGGCGTGCCGGCGGCACGCCTGCATGTGGATCGCCGCTCCTTCGACACCACCACGAACTGGCACGCGGCGCGCCGTTACTTGGATGTCGGGGGTTGGCAGCGGCCGGTGCTCATCAGCAGCCCCTGGCACCTGCTCCGAATCCGCTGGTATGCCGCCGAGACCCGTGCACTCGCCCTCGTGCCCACCGATGCGGTCTTGCCCAGCCTGCGCAAACGCCCCCTCGAGAGCCTGGTGGACATCCACTGGGAATACCTTGCCTGGGCGGCACGCGGGCTGTTACCCGAGGGGTTGTACCATCGGCTGCTTGAGCAATGGCGCCGTCAGAGCGCCCGTCCAACAGGGGCCACGCGCGCATACCGTCCGCCCCTCGGATTCGATCTCACCCGCGACAACTCGCTGAACGAGGCGATTCGCAATGCATGACGAGACCCTCGAGCCCTACCGCCACCGCCATGACTTTGCCGATGATCAGGTCACCGAAGGCGAGCGCCGTACCTGGATCGTCATCGTCCTAACCGCCCTCACGATGGTCATCGAGATCGCGGCTGGGGTAGTCTTCGGCTCCATGGCCCTGCTTGCCGACGGGGTGCACATGGCCTCCCACGCCGCAGCCCTGG
>CAYFWJ010000194.1:0-4216 GCA_964346755.1 uncultured Ectothiorhodospiraceae bacterium | reverse complement strand
TTGGTCCCATGATCGGGCTCCCGTTGCACGAGCCCCTCCGCCTCCAGCTCCCGGATCAAGGCCCACGCATCCGCTTCGAGCCGTTGCCGATCCGCTGCGAACTCGCCCTCCAGTCGCCGGATCACCGCGTCCGGATCCCCGGTCGCCTCCAGCAGTTGCCAGATCCGCGTCCCGACCTCATTCAGCCCGAAATAGCGATGACGGCCCAAGTGCAGCAGAACCGCCTCGCCATCGAGCTCCTGCATGACCACATCGGCGGCGGGATGGAACATCGGGCCCCTATTCGCGCTCGCGATCATCGTTCATCTGCAAACGTTAGCCGAGGGCGCTCGGGAAGTCCAGGGGGCTCCTGTCCGGGTACGACCCCGTTCGTCGAACGACGACGGATTGAGGGCTCGCAGCTAGCCGCGGCGTGGATCGTCCTGGCGAACGGGTTCCCCCTCCATGGGCCTGCGCTGATTGCCTCGGGCGACCCCCAGAAGGCCGAGGACCGCTGGCACGTGCTCCAGGCCCCAGGGATAGACAAGCTGCCATAACGGGACCCATCGGGCCAACTGGCCCATGGTTCGAAGATGGGCCTGCAACAGGGCCCTCGGAAACAACCGGCTTGCGACGGTTGCGTGGGTCAATACACGCCACGATTGGCCTTCCGTCAGCGGGCCCCGGCGATAAGGCGCATCATCCGATCCCCGTTGAGGCGTCAGTTGAAAGAAGCCTTGAATCCGAACGCGCGTGGGAGCGGCGTGTGGATATTGGGCGCTCGGGCTCAATTTGAGCTGCGGGAAGTGAGGCAGGATCCACGCCCCCTGGTCGTCGATCAGCACGGGCGTAATGTCATCGGTCATCCGAGCCGTGCCTTGGAAGCCGGCCAATGTCGATTTGCCCTGGCCGGAATCCCCGAGGAAGACATAGGCCCCGTGCGGCCCGATGACGCTGCTGGCGTGCAGGCAAAAGATCGCATTCCATGCCAGAACCGGGATAAGCCCCGGACCAAACCCGATCTCGGCCGTCAGCGAATCGGGTAACGGCGTTTGCCCGAGTCGACGGACACGCCGCGCCGCCAGTTCAACACACCAAGCCCCGAGCTCGCCGAGCTCAAGGTGGAGGCGGTTACCGTCGACGGAATACTCGAACGATCGATGACGTCCCGCCAACCAGACATCCGATAACCGCTGAACCGGAGCCGTGGTGGATCGCAGACAGCCTTCCGGGAGCTCGACGGCTCCACTAGGCCCCTCCTCAGGGGTTAATAACGGCAAGTCCAGATTGGTTCGCAGGCGGTCCTCGAGCAGCCGGTAACGGCGAACGGCTCCAGGCCGCTCAGAACCGTAGAGCTCAAAGGCCATGCCGGATGGTGCTCCCGCGCAGACTTTGGGGCCGACAGGGCGTGAACGGCGGGTCGGGGGAATCACGGTCCCGGGCGCCGCGATCGGTTTCCCTCCCCCCAAAAACACGCCGAGGGATCGCCCCCTCGGCGTGTTCGGTAACGCCGGAAGCCGAGTGTATCAGTAACCGGTCAGAGGCGTCGCGGGATCGCCCAGGAGGACGAAACCGCGGAGTTGATCGATGACTCCGGGCCGCTTCCTCGCGTACTGTCGTTGGGCTGCCAACAACGCCTCACCAAGGGTCCGTTGGTTCGCAATCTGTGCGAAGAAGTTCTCACCCAGCCCCTGCAACAATCCGAGATCGGTCAAGGCGGTCGCGCCCATCACGGCGGCTGCCCCGCCATCCTGGAACAAAAGCGCATTGGCCATGGTGTCGATCTGGGGATTCACGAAGTAGGTGTTCCAGCAGCCCCATTGTGTGACCACATGCGGCTGGAAATTCGTCAGTTTGCGTGCTTCATCGGTATCGAAGAGTAAACCGTGTTTCGGGTTCAACCCCCAGATCCCATAGCTCGAGTGGCCGACGTAGCTGACCAATGTGCCGCCGATAGCGAGCTCATCGAACAGTGTTGTCTGCGCGTCCTCTAGTCCCGCCTCGTCGACATGGATCGTATCGGTCATCCAACCCTGATTCGACAACGTCCTGGCATAGTTAGCGCTGACCTGGCTAAAGGCGTGATCCCGATCCGAGGGCCCCGCGCTGAATAGCCCCAGATTCGGCGGCCGGTAGTTTTGAAGCTTGCGCACCAGTTGCTCGAGCTCGCCTTGGGTCCGGACCGGCAACCGCCCGATCGCCGCTTGGGGCTGACCGTTCCCATTGTAATCCACATGGGGGATGTCCGCCGGGGCAAAGGTCACCCGGCCGTCCGTTGACACGTAGTGGGTGGGGATAAAGCTCTCGCTTCCGACGTCCAGGTAATCCTGATAATCGTAGGTGTCACCCCCCACCAACAGGACGAAATCCGGTTGGAGCTCGGCGAGGTACTGGCGAATGGCCTCCGCGTCCACCGCGAAATCGCTGTAGCCGGCGTAAATGGCGTCGACATCGACGACTTCGGTTCGATAGCCCCGCCCTTCCTGCAGCACGACCAGGTCATTCAGGGCGGCGGTATCCAGGAACTGCGGGTGGGCGATGATGACGTAGTCGGCGGCCCCGGTCGTCGCCGCAGGCGCCGGAACGGTGGCTTCGACGGTTGGCTCCTGAATGGCCCGATGATCGGCCGCGAACCAATCGCCCCCGCCGCGGATGCGGAGTCGGTCCGTGCCGACCAACCGCACGCGATGGTTCCAGGCAACCACCTCCCCGGCGAAGCCTTCGAGGTTGACCACACGCCAACCGGTGTGGCCGGGCGGCCGTCGCCAACGGCCATACTGACTCAAGGTGCCCTGCCAGCTGCCTTCATGGGCTCGGGTCTGCCGATCATACGTGACGGCGATCCCGTCGAAGGCCTGGATATCGAAGGCGAAGCCCGTATCCCCGGGCGCCTCGAGCGTGATGGTATTGCCTTCGGCTTGCAGCAGACCGGCGGGGAGCTGGAGGTCTCGGCTGGCGTCCTCGAGCCCATCGAACCAGAATGCGTCGATCCGTTGGCCATTGACGGAGACGATCACGTGATGATCGGGCTCGCTGCCCGGCCAGTCGGTGATCCCCCAGAGGCTTAGCGCGAGGGTCGCCCCGCCGCCGGCGTAACCCGGCAGATCGAAGGTTCGCTCCAGGCGCGCCGACCCGTCGTTGGCAAAGAGCTGGGCGTCGTACCACGGGTCATCCCCCGGTGCCCCGGCGGAGTATTTGCGTTGTTGGCCGAGGGTGACCGTATCCGGCACGGTCCGTCCGAGATCCCGGTGCGCCCGACGCGCCCGGCCCCGACCACTCCGTACCGCCTCCGCCTTCGTGGGGTCCACCTGCAGGTGGTAGGCATTCCGATCGCTGTAGAGGGTGGGGGTCACGGTCCCTCGGAACTCGACTGCATCCCCGCGGTTGAGTACCCCATTGCCGTCCGCATCGATGATGTGCCGTGGCTGGGGCTCGCCGTCATCGGTCAGTGCGAGGTGTGCCACGGGCACCCCCGTGAAATCGACGCCTGCCGACTCGAGGGTATCGACCCCAATGCGCTGAACCCCGGGCTTTGTGACCCAGAGCAAGGCCTCGGGCGACCCCGCCGGCCCGGCGGAGCGGTTCGCCCGGGCCCGGCTCCGCAGGGCGCGCGGGGACCCGCGGAAGGAGCGGTCGGCGGCATTGGTCGCCCGAATCTGTTGCCAGGGGATCGAGCGCGCCTGTTCCACGGCGTCAACCCCGTGCCGTTGGCCGAGTTCGAAGGGGCCGTGTCGTACCGATTCGCCGCGGATACTCCAATCCTCGATCCGGATCACGTCCATGCCCGGCGCTGGGAAATAGGCTTCATACCGCTGGGGCGTCCGCGAATCCACCACCTTGGAGGGGATCATCGAGTCGGTCAGACGCTGCCAGGATCCGCCGTGGGCCCGACCGTACAGGTGGAAACCCGCGTTGCCGGATTCCGTCGCCGTCGTCCAGCTTACCTGCAATCCACCGCCCGTGCGCCAGGCCTCCACGCTCGCGAGGGTAATGGGCAGGGAGTCGGGCGTGATGATGTGGTCTTCCACCTCGCCGTCCGTCACGAAACCCGATGGCGTCGGATCCGCCACGAAATCCGCGTCGCGGGTGAGGCGGAACCGCGTGAAATACTCCTCATCGGCCCCCCCGTCCGGAACAAAGTCGTCGGGCACCGTGAAATCCAACTTAGGGTCGGTCTGACCGTTCGTCACGGTGACGCATTCCCGTTCGGCGTCATTGGTTGCGTTGTCCGTATCCG
>CAYFWJ010000193.1:0-4258 GCA_964346755.1 uncultured Ectothiorhodospiraceae bacterium | reverse complement strand
GGTGATCGTTTGATCCGCGGTGGTGTTGGGCCGGTTTCATCCGCGGCGGTGTTGGGCCGGTCGAGTCGCGCCCGGTCCCTGGCGGCTGGGTTCCGGCCGTCCCTGCCGGAACGACGGGTTGGCTGCGGGCTCGGGGTGGCTCGCTTAGTTTCCGCCGTTTACCGTTTCGGAGGCGGCCTGTTCGGCGGCGCGTTCGGCTTGGGTCGTGTTCCAGTAGGAGACGCAGGGGATCTTGCGGGTGTCGCAGCGATCCGCGTAATGCCGGGCGATGTCCGTGACCTCTTCCATCAGGCCATAGTCGAGGGTGATCGGCTCGAGCCCGAGGTTGAGGAAGCGCTCGTTCTTGACGTGAAGGTCGTTCTCGTCCGCCTCGTTGCGCGGGTTCGACAGATAATCGATGCTCGCCCCGGTCTTCTCGGCGATCATCTTGGCGAGATCCCGCACCCGGTGGGTCTCGGTCATCTGGTTGAAGATCTGCACCCGCTCGCCCTTGGCCGGCGGGTTCTCGAGGGCGATCTGGATGCAGCGCACCGTGTCCTGGATGTGGATGAACGCCCGGGTCTGGCCGCCGGTGCCGTGGACGGTGAGCGGGAAATTGACCGCCGCTTGCATGAGGAAGCGGTTCAGCACCGTGCCGAAGTCGCCGTCGTAGTCGAAGCGGTTGATGAGGCGTTCGTCCTTTTTGGTCTGCTCGGTCTGGGTGCCCCAGACGATGCCCTGGTGGAGATCGGTGACCCGGGTGCCGTCGTTCTTGTTGTAGTAATAGAAGAAGAGCTGGTCCTGGGTCTTGGTCAGGTGGTAGACGCTGCCCGGGTTGGCCGGGTAGAGGATCTCGTTCTCGATGAGATCGCCGTCTTCGGTCTCCACCTTGACCGGGAGATAGCCCTCGGGGATCTTCATGCCGGCGGTGCCGTAGCCGTATACGCCCATGGTGCCAAGGTGGACCACATGGATGTCGCGGCCGCTGTCGACGATGGCGGCGAGGAGGTTGTTGGTGGCGTTGAGGTTGTTGTCGACGGTGTAGCGCTTGTGGTAAGCGCTCTTCATCGAGTAGGGCGCGGCCCGTTGTTCGGCGAAGTGGACCACCGCATGGGGCTGCCACTCGTTGATGAGATCCAGCATGCGCTGGTAGTTGCGGGCGACGTTGAAATTGTAGAAGGGGATCGATCGGCCGCTCACCGCCTGCCAGGCCTCGAGGCGCTCGCCCATGGGGCGGATGGGGGTGAGGGACTCGCATTCGAGCTCGTTGTCGATGTTGCGCCGGGCGAGGTTGTCGACGATCGCCACATCGTGGCCGTGATCGGACAGGTGCAGGGCCGTGGGCCAGCCGCAGAAGCCGTCGCCGCCGAGGATCAATACACGCATGGGGTTATCCTCCGGATAATGAACCGGTGAGTCGATGTTGGGTGGATACGCGGATGGGTTCGCCCGGTCGCCATGCGAGTCCATGGGCCGAGGCGAGAGCCCTCGTCATTAAAGCGGTTTTGGGGTTGTTCGTCGACCCCTCGGGCCGATCGGCGTCCCGGCCGTCGTCGGCGAGGGCGCGCCCGGCGGTGGTGTCGCGACGGGGTGTCTGCGGCCAGGGCAGGCACCCGAGGCGGGTGATGCGACCGCGGTGAGCCGATGCGGGCCGCTTGGGGCCTCGGCCGTCCCGCCGGTCGCCGGTTTGGGCACGCTACCGCCAGGGCAGGTGCATCGGGGCAACCCTCCCGCGACGAGCCGACCGAACCCGGTCGAGCTGAGCGATTTCCTGGGCCTCGTGTCGGCCCGACGTCTCACCGAACCACCTCAGGTGGCCGGGGAGGGGGTGCCGGGCACGCTACCGCCGAGACGGTGCATCCGGAGGATCCGCCTGGTGGCCGGTGATCGGGAGGCCGATCGTTCGTGTAACGGGACCGCGGGGCCGACCCCGGTCATTCGGATTCCGGCCCCGTGGGTTATGACGCCCTGAGGGCATCCGCCCGGCTTACGAGGCGCTAGACTCGGGCGAGATCGCCCCGGTCACACTCCACGGTGACGGTTTGCTGCATGATGCCCAGCAGAACCTGAACGCGGTCGGTCCCGCGGAGGGCGGCGACCTGGCCGATCTGATCGGCGAAGGGCCCGAGGGTGACGCGCACCGGGTCACCCGGCTGCAGGTTGCGACTCAAGTCGAGCACCCCCTCTTCGTCGGCGAGCGTCCTCAGCCCGTCGATGACGGGTTGGGGGACCGGCTGAGGGGTGTTCCGGGTGACCACGAGGCGTAGGACGCCGACGGTGCTGTTGATCGGTCGCCAGGCCTGGCGCTCGAGATCCAGCTCCACGAAGAGGTAGCCGGGGAAATAGGCTGCCTTGACGACTTGGCGTTTGCGGGCGTGGCGCACGGTGCGGCGCTCAAGGGGCAAGAAGCAGGTATAGCCCTGTTGCGCGAGATTGACCTCGGCGATGCGCTCGCGTCGCCCCTGGGCGTGGACGAGATACCACCCGGTCATCGATGCCTGTCTCCCGTCGCATGACATACTGCCCGCAACCGAAATGGACCCTGTGATCTGCGCTCGTTGTGCCCCGGTTGGGCCAGGCCCCCTTCCCGATCAATAATCGGTATCCGGCACGCCGGTGTCATCGGGGGTCGAGGGATGCGGTGCACCCGGTTTCTCGCCCAGTTCCTGTCGAAGCTGCTCGATTTCGGCACTAAGCGCGGCATGTTCAGACAACTTGCGCTGAAGAAACCGGCGCGTGATGCGCAATTTCGCGTCAACCCCTTGGGGCGTGAGGAGGTAGGCATAGGCCAGTTTATTGCGATTGCGATAGAAATTGCCGGCCTTGACCCAGCCTTTGTCGATGAGCGCGTGTAGGCAGTAGTTCGTCTTGCCGAGACTGACCCCGATATGCTGGGCGATCTCCCGCTGGGACGCTTCGGGTCGCTCCTGGAGGAACACCAGGAGACGATAGTGCAATTCATCGCTCACGCCGATCGACCGTTCCGTCCCGTGTTCACCGTTCAAACCATGAATGATTACCACGCCCATGTCAAGGCACAGGGCGGTGACACGGTGTTCAATAGGAAACCACGCGGTCGCGGTGATGGCGTTTTGGCGGATGGTTCGTGAAGCCCGTGGTTGTTCCTTTTGTGTTGATGGACCGTCGGCTTGGCGTGAGTCGAGCGGGGTCCGCCGATCGGGATCGGGTCTAAGGCGCGGGCACCGAGCACTTGAGGGCCCTGACCTGTGGGCTTTGATCGCCCATGAGTTCGTCGATCCCCTCGAGATGCGCGGCGATCAGGCTGTCGCCGGACCCGCGGTCGCCAGTCTGTGGGTCCTCGTAGATAAACGAGTGGATGCCGGCCAGGAGCAGCTGGTCGTGGGTTGCGATAAAGCTGGGCGCACCGGAGTCCCCGCCCCCGAGCATCATCTCGTCGACCCCGAGGCTGCGGGAGGCGCCCGCGGGATCGAAATGGGCGATGAGGAACGGACTGGTTGTGGCCAGGGGTTGGAATTCGTGGGGCGTCAATCTCGAAACCCGTTCGATCCGGTTCCGCCCGAGCCAATCGTTGTAGGTATACAAGGCGATCTCCCGCCCCACAAAGTCCCGGGCTCGCGGTAGCCAGGCGATGGGGTATGAACGAATCGCGTGCTCGGGTTGGATCGGGGTCTCGAGTTCGCCGAGCCACAGGTCGGTTCCGTCGATGCGTGTGCCCCCGCGGATCGCGTAGGTGTGGGCCGGTCCTTGTTTGTCGTTCGTCTCGTAGAAGGTGAGGCTTTTACGGGGGGCGGCATGGGCGGCCGCGAGGAAATGCCGATCCGAAATGAGCGTCCCTCGGGCCGCATCGCCAGCATGGCCAACCCCGGAGAGATCGTAGGACTCGGCCCAAAAGGCTCGGTCGGCGCCCTCGTAGAAGCGGTGATGGCGGGCGGCGTCGGCGGCGGCGATCTCCCAACGCCCCTCTCGCCGGAGATCGGTGCCATCGATCACGATCCCCGAGAGTCCGAGGATGATGACGCCAACCGATACGAGTCGCATGATCCGTGCCGGCCATTGCCATTGTTCAGACCCGCTTAAGCGCCGCCACCTCATCCGTCATGCTCCTCGTAGACCGGCGTTATAAGGTGTCAAGTCTAGACCGAGGCCCAAAGGCCCGACAATCCGTATTCATCCGAAGTCCCCGACCGTCCGATCGGGTTGCAGGGTGCCTCAACGGGATGACCCCATGACGGCGCCGGTGGGGGTAGCGGGCTCGTTGGGCTCGTAGGATGTGCCGACGGCAGGAGGCGCATCGGTT
>CAYFWJ010000192.1:2663-4319 GCA_964346755.1 uncultured Ectothiorhodospiraceae bacterium | reverse complement strand
CCTGGCCCGACGTCGATCGAGCCCTCACGCGAGTCGATGCCACGGACGCGGACAACCTGCCGGTTGCTGTACACGCCGCCAAACGCCGGCTACGTCGGCGGTTGAACGAAGAGTCGCGTCACGGTTTCAGTGGCCTCGAGACCACGATGAGCGCCGGCCGGCCCGTCGCCGTGCGGGGTTTTACCCATCGCGTGCGGGACAACGCCGAGTTCCAGGGGGATTTCTCGTACCTCGGCAGCCGCTGGGCCTTGAATGTGACGGCCACCAGCGTCGTCGACCCAGACGATGGCGACAGCTTCCGTCCCGATGGGACCTACGGGGCCCTTCTGCTCGGGGGGCTCTCGCTCTCCGCTGGGTACGTGGATCGTTGGTGGGGGCCAGGTTGGGAGGGGAGCCTGATCCTCTCCAACAACGCCCGCCCGATCCCGGCCGTCGAATTGACGCGGATCAGCTCCGAGGGGTTCTCCAACCCCTGGCTGGCCTGGTTCGGTTCGTGGAACATCCACGCCTTCATTGGCCAGTTCACCGATGATCGCGTGGTCAACAACGCCAAGCTGATCGGCGCGCGGTTGGATTGGCGTCCGGTGGATTTCCTCGAGATCGGTGTCTCGCGGGTTGTGCAGTGGGGCGGTGACGACCGCCCCCAGTCGTTCGAGAGCTTTATCGACGTCGTAGCGGGGCGCGACAACACACCGGCAGACCAACAACCGGTCGACACCGACCCGGGCAACCAGATCGGCGGGATCGACATTCGACTGAGCTCGCCGTGGCGGCAGCTCCCATTGGCCCTTTACGGCGAGGTGATCGGCGACGATGAGGCCGGCGGGCTGCCCAGCAAGCCGATCGCCATGGCCGGCCTCGAATGGTGGGGAACACGCGGGGTGAGCGGCAGTTGGCGGGTCTTCCTCGAGGGCGCGCTTACGACCCGTAGCATCCTCGAATCTGACGCCGAGCCCAACGGCTTCTACAACCATTTCATCTATCAGACGGGCTATCGGTTCAAGGACCGCGTCCTCGGCTATCCCACGGATAACGACAGCCGCGCGCTAACCCTCGGCTTACTCTGGGCGAAGGACCTCGACACCACCTGGCGCGTGCGGATGCGACAGCTCGAGTTGAACGTCGACAATACCGGCGCCAACCACTCGATTACCCCAACGGGGGCCGACCGGACCGGGGCCTTCCTGGGCCGGACCCGCGCCACACGCTGGGGCGAGCTCGATTGGCTCCTCGGGGCTGAGCGTGTGACCGACCGGGGCACCGGGGCGGACGCCGTTTGGGAGGGCCAGGCCTACTTCTCCATCCGATACGGACTTTGAGTGATTCTTGATCCATGACCCGCACCATGCTGAAATCCCCCCTCGAAACCCCGGGCTCGCCGGTGGTTCGGTTCGTCCTCGGCCTTGCCTTCATGCTATTGCTTCCGTTGAACGTCGGGTTGGCCCAGCAGCTCACGCCCGAGCAGATGCGCCAGCTCCAGTCGTTGTCACCCGAAGAGCGTGAGCAGTTGCGGGAGCAATTCCAGAATCAAGCGGGGACTTCCGGTCCTGAGGTGCGCCAGAAGCCCCCGGAGCAACCGCAGGTTGTCGAGCCCCAACGCGCCGAGCCGTCCGAGCGTGCTCGGAGGTCGGGTGACACCGCGCAATCGCAGACGGC
>CAYFWJ010000192.1:0-2563 GCA_964346755.1 uncultured Ectothiorhodospiraceae bacterium | reverse complement strand
CCGAGCCGTCCGAGCGTGCTCGGAGGTCGGGTGACACCGCGCAATCGCAGACGGCTCGACGGCTCGCCGGGAACACCCTCGGCGGGAACAACACACGAATTGGGGCCTTCGATCGGGGTCTTGAACGCTTCGGGTACGATCTCTTCGCCGGCCGGCCCACGACCTTCGCGCCGGCGACTGAGATCCCCGTCCCGGCGGACTATGTCATCGGCCCCGGGGATACCATCCAGATCAACTACTACGGCAAGGAGAGCGGTACCTACGAGCTCGCGGTCAACCGGCGCGGCGAGATCAGCATCCCCGAGATCGGCCCCGTCAATGTCGCCGGGCTCAAATACGAGGCGATGCGCGAACTCCTGCAGCAGCGCATCCGGGAACAACGGATCGGCATCAAGGCCACCATCACCCTAGGCGCCCTGCGGTCCATCCGGGTCTTCGTGCTCGGCGATGCCCGCACTCCCGGCTCCTACACCGTCAGCGGGCTATCGACCCTGACGAACGCCCTCTTCGTCAGTGGCGGAATCAAGCCCATGGGCAGCCTCCGGGATATCCAGCTCAAGCGCAACGGCCGCCGGGTGACCTCCCTCGATCTCTACGATCTCCTCTTAGAGGGCGACACCCGCGGCGATGCCAGACTCCAGCCCGGGGATGCCATCCTCGTCCCACCGGTGGGCCCCACGGTCGGGGTCGCCGGTGCCGTGCGGCGGCCCGCAATCTATGAATTCAAGCAGCGGGGCGCGATGACGGCGGACCAGGCGGCGGAACTGGCCGGGGGCTTGCGCTCCTCCGCCTATCCGGAGGCCGCCAAGGTCGAGCGGATCCGGCGTGAGGGGGACCGTCGCGTGATCGACGTCGACCTCACCACGCAAGCCGGACGGAATTTCCGCCTCCAAGACGGTGATCGGCTGCACATCCCGTCGACCCTCGACGCCGTCGAAGAGGTCGTCTTCCTCCAGGGCCATCTCGAACGCCCCGGGACCCGGGAATGGCATCCCGGGATGCGCCTGCTCGATATTGTCCCGAGCGCCGAGGTCCTCCGGCCGCGACCCGATCTGAACTACGTTGTCATCCAACGCGAAGTTCCGCCTACCCGGCGCATCAAGGTCTTGACCGTCGATCTCGATCAGGCGTTCGATAACCCCGCCTCCGAGGCCAACCTGGAGCTGCAACCGCGCGACCGCATCCGCATCTTCGGGGTGGACGAGGACCGCGCCGCCCTGCTTCAGTCGACCGTCAACACGCTTCAGCGCCAGGCCCGCCTGGGGGATCCGGCCCGCGTTGTGGAGATCAAGGGCCATGTTCGCCATCCCGGGGCTTACCCCCTCACGCCGAACATGCAGTTGAGTGATCTCATTACAGCGGCGGTCGATGTTCGTCCCAATGTGGATCGGGACTACGCCTTGTTGGTTCGGGAACAGCCCGACGAGCGCGGGCTGACCATTCGCTCCTTTCAGCTCGAGGCACTCCTGTCGCCGGGTCCGACGGATCAAGACCTCGCCCTGCAGCCGCGGGACGATGTGATCATCTTTCAGGCCCGCCGAGACCGTTCGCCGCTCCTCGAGCCTTTGCTCCAACGGATCCGCCAGTACGCCCGACAGGGCAAGCCTGAGCAGATCGTGCGCATCGGCGGTTCCATCGCGTTCCCCGGCGACTATCCCCTGGAACGCGATATGACGGTTCGGGATCTCCTGGAAGCGGCGGGGGGCTTGTCGCAAGACGCCTACACGCTGACCGGGGAGCTGGTCCGGTTCCGGGTGGTCGATTCCGAGAAGCGGGAGGTGAGCCGCTCGGTTCTAGACCTGGCCTCGATCCTGGATCAAAAAGTCACCGCGGACGGCGGTACCGAACTGCGCCCGTTCGATGTTGTGCAGATCAAGCAGGTGCCCCGCTGGCGCGACCGGATTGAGGTGTCGCTCGAAGGCGAGGTCCGATTCCCCGGTAACTACACCGTCGAGCCGGGGACGCAGCTCGACGAGGTCATTCGACGCGCGGGCGGGCTCACCGAATCGGCCTTCCCGGCCGGTGCTGTCTTCAGCCGGGAATCGCTGCGTGAGCGCGAGCAGGCGCAGATCGCGCGGCTGCGCGAGCGACTCCGATCCGATCTCGCGGCCATTTCCCTCGAAAGCCTCCAAGACGAAGAGGAGGGGCAGGAGGCCGTGAGCACGGCCCAGGGCCTGCTCAATGCGCTGGAAACCATCGAGGCCAAGGGTCGGATGGTCATCGATCTCCCCCGCTTGTTAGCCGGCGACGACACGGCGAATGTGCGCCTGCGCGACGACGACCGGATCCGCGTCCCGCCGATACCCGACTCGGTCAGCATAATCGGTGAGGTGAACCACTCCACATCCCATCTCTATGACGAGACACTCACCCGACAGGACTACATCCAGATGTCCGGCGGACTCACCGCCCGGGCGGATGAACGGCGCATCTACATCGTCCGGGCTGACGGCCGAGTGGTCACCGGCGGTGGGACGCGTTGGTTTCAGCGAAGCCGTCAAACCGTGCGACGCGGCGACACCATCGTCGCACCGCTGGATGTCGACCGCATGCGGCCCATCAC
>CAYFWJ010000191.1:2116-4389 GCA_964346755.1 uncultured Ectothiorhodospiraceae bacterium | reverse complement strand
TTGGCGCGAGTCGGCGACTCCTGCTGAAGCAGTTTCCGGAGCAACCCTGGCTTACGTACCCAGCGATTCGGTTTTTACAGAAAAACCTGCCGGCAGACGCCCGCATCTTTGAGTTCGGTGGCGGGATGTCGACGTTGTACTTTAGCCGACGCTATCCGGAGGTTTATACCGTCGAAAATAATCCGGATTGGTTTGAGCGGATACAGCGGACGTCTCGAAGTCAAGCGTATCTGCTCGACGGTGAGGATTACTACACCAAGATTCATGCATTTCCTGAGGCGTATTTCGATTTAGTGGTTATCGACGGGAAACTTCGCTTTGAGTCGTTCTTTGCGGCCTGTGATCACGTCAAACAGGGCGGACTCATGGTTGTGGATGATACGGACAAGAGCCGTAACCTCGAACGGTTGATACGACAATTGGACGAGTGGCTTGAGGAGACACACGAATTTGATGTCACGCGATTGGTGGGTTGGGTTCCGGGCAGCTTTTGGGTCAAGGAAACAACCATTGCACAGAAAACTACGAATCGGTCAAGCGAGCAATTCCGGCCGAGCCCGCGCGAAGGTTGGGTATCACGTTGAGCGGCGTCGGTATCGGGGGGAAAACCGGCTCAGGGCCACGGGACGCTTGAACGCCGGAGGGGCGCAGGCGTGCGGCGGGATGGCGTCGATGGCACCCGCAGCTCCGTGACGATGGGGGTCTCCTTGGATATCCTGGTCGCGGTGATCTCGTTCCGCGCGGAAGGCACGCCTCGGATGACATTGGATCTCTGTCGTCTCTGGACCCGCTGGGGGCTTCGAGTTGGGATCCTCAACCTGCAACGGGGCCCGGATGAGTTGAGCGAGTCCTTCGAGGCGCTCGGGGTACCGATCTGGACCCATCCGGTCGGACGGCTCGGGTATCGACGGTACGCGGCCCTAGCGGGGGCGCTGTGGCAGATCGGTCGGCGGGCGTCGCCACGAAGTGTGTTATCCATGCCCATGGGTTTGCACAGCTTCATCGCGGCCGGTGCCCGCGTGGGCGGGGTGAGACGCATCGCGGCCCACGTCGGGAATCCGCCGTTGCCCGATCCCGCGCACCCGGAGCGCTTGAGGAAGTACCGTCAACTCGTGCAGCTGGGGCGCCCCTTCACCCATCGTCTGATCTGCTGTAGCGCGTACGTTCAGACCAAGACGATCGAGAACCTCGGGGTGCCGGCGCGGGCGACGGAAGTCGTCTATAACGGGGTCGACGTGGAGCCCTTCCGGCGCGCGGGGGCGCAGGGTCGGCCGAGGAGGCCGGAGGCGGACCGGCCCTGGGTGATCGGGATGGTCGGAACGCTGGAAGGGCACAAGGATCAGGCGACCTTGATCCGGGCCGCGTCGATCCTGCAGAACGAGGGCGCGGCGGTCCACGTGCGATTGATCGGCGATGGCCGCCGCCGGGATGAGTTGCAGGGATTGATCGAGGCGACGGGGGCGCCGGTGGCGATGCTCGGCTCGCGCACGGATGTCCCGGAGCAGATGGCGGATCTGGATGTCTTTGTCTTCGCCACGACCGATCAGGAGGGGCTCGGGATCGCCTTGATCGAGGCCTTGGCGGCCGGGGTCCCGGTCGTCGCGAGCGACGTGCCCGCCTGTCGGGAGGTGTTGGAGGAAGACGGCGCGCGATTCGGCGCCCTGGTCCCGCCGATGGATCCCCAGGCCCTCGCCCGCGGGATCGCTCAGGTCCTTGAGGACCCAGAGACGGCCATCGGATTGGCCCAAAAGGCGCAAGCGATGGTGCTGAGGCGCTTTTCGGCGGAGGCCATGGCAAGACGCTATGCGGCGATCCTCGGCGTGCGTGATGCGATCACCGACGCGCCCTGATCGAGGCGAATGAACGCTTCAACGGACGGCCCGCACGGCGCGAGAACCGCCCCGTGCGTGAACGGGTTTGCGGACCCCATGCCACCCCGAGGCTAGGGGTCCGATGGCTCCATGCGATGGCTCGGTCAGCATCCGAGTCCCGGCCCGCCGCCGTTCGCCCGAGGGTTGACGGGGATTGGCAGCCGGTGCGGTTCGGGGCTCGATGGACGCCATGGGCGCCGGGCGATTGGCGCGGCCAAGCGGGGGCTGGATCGATCGTGGACTCGCAAGTCGTTTGACAGCGGTTCTCGCCCCATCGGTTTAGCGATTTGACAGATCAGAGTCGGTTCGAGGTACATGGCACCGTTTGATTTCTTCTTCGTCGGGGCCCCGAAGTGCGGCACCACGGCCCTAACGGATTGGCTGGAGCAGAACCCGGACGTT
>CAYFWJ010000191.1:0-2016 GCA_964346755.1 uncultured Ectothiorhodospiraceae bacterium | reverse complement strand
AGTCAATGGCTCGGGCGCCTGTTCACGCAGCGACCCACCCCGTTGCGGCTGCTTGCCCGTGTGCTGCCACAATCGCTTCGATACCGGGTCGGTCAGCGGCTCCGTCGCGCGAATACGGCGTATGGACGAAAGATTCCGTTGGACCCTGGGCTCAAGGCCTCGCTTGAGGAGGAGCTGCGCCCGGATATCGAACGCCTTGAGACCTTGATCGAGCGGGACTTGAGTCACTGGCGACCGGCGTCCGGTGCTCCGTGAGCGCGGTTCAAGCGGGGTTCGGGGTCTGGCGCTCAAACGCGTTGACGCCTCATGGTGTGACCGGCGGGGCGTCATGATCCCCAGCGGGAGTGGCTTACGTGAGTAGCGATGGTGTCTTGACACGGGGCTCCGGCCCGAGACCTCTCCGGCGGTGGAATCGATGAAACCGCCCATTGTTCATATCGTGAACGGCATGAACGCCGGCGGGGTCGAGCGGCTGTGTCTCTCCGTGGTGCGTCATGCGCCGCCGGATACCCAGCCGGTGGTCATCAGCGGCAATCATCAGCGGCGGACGTTGGCCGATGACTTCGCGAGCCTGCCGGACACGGAGCTCGTCGAGCTCTCGGCGCTGCCGACGGAGCGGGTCCGTTTCGTGCGCGCGATGTACCAAACCTTGCGGCGGCTCCGCCCGGCGGGGGTCATCTGCTACAGCTTCGGGGCCTTCCATCTGCTCGTCGCGGTGGCAGCGCGGCTCGCCGGGGTGCGCGGGATGGTCGTCAGCGCGGGTAACACCGCGCCGGCCACGGGTCGTGACCGTCAACGCTGGCGGCAGATCATCGGCTTGTCCCGGCCGCTTCGGGCGGCGATCGCGAGTGAGTCCTTCGCGATCGAGGCCTCCCTTCGCGAGCTCGGCCGCTTGCCCACGGGCTCCCAGGCGGTGCCCAACGGGGTGGAGCTGGATCGGTTCCCGAGCCGGGTCGATACGGGGGCCAACGGCGACTCGGCGGCGGGGCCGGTCATTGGGATGATCGCCCGGTTGGATGCGATCAAGGACCATGCGACCTTGCTGAACGCCTTTCAGCGGATTCGGGCCGAGTATCCAACGGCCAGACTATGGCTCATCGGGGACGGGGCCCTCCGGGCAAGCCTGGAGGCGCAGGCCGCGGACCTGGGGATCACCGGGCCGGTGACCTTCTGGGGGAATCGTTCGGATATCCCCGAGCTGTTGGCTCGGATGGATGTCTTCGCCTTCAGCACCACCGAGGCCGAGGGCTTCGGGATCGTGCTGGCGGAGGCCATGGCCGTCGGGGTCCCGATCGTGGCCTCCGGCGTGCGGGCCTGCCGCGAGGTCTTGGACGAAGGGCGGTGTGGTTTGCTGGTATCCCCAGGGGATGCGGATGCCCTCGCCGAGGGCCTCACGGAGGTCCTGCGCGGCGGACCTGCCGTGGCGGAACGACGGGCCCAAGCCCGCGAGCGGGCCACATCCCTCTACGACATCCGGGTCTGTGCAGCGTCCCTGCATCGGATGGCCTTGCAGCAGGGCCGCTGATGCCATCGTCGGTCAGCTCAGCGCGGCGCCTGTTGGTGGCCTTGGGGGATGCGACGGATGTTCGAACCCGGGGGGGCTCCCCGTATTTCCTTGGGCAAGCCGGGTTGCGTGCCGGGTTCCTGCACGAGGTGGGGGCGCTGGATATTACCGGCGACCGTCGGGCCCGCTGGCTGTGGAATGCCGGGCGCTTGCTGAGCCGCGGTGAGCGGGGCGGGTATCAGTTCTCCAAGGGGTTCGCCGAGCGCGTCTTCCGGCAGGCGGGCCTCACGTGCGCGGTCGATGAGGTCATCAGCCAGTTCCCGTTGTTCCCGCCGGCGGATTGGCTGGGGGCTGTGTCGACGGTGTACTACATCGATGCGACATTAAAACAGAATTTCGAGGCCTACGGCCTCGGGGCTCGGGTCGGGCGCGGCATGCAACGGGCGGTGTTGGCTCGCGAGCAGGCCCGTTATGAGGCGGCAGATCGGGTCATCGCCATGTGTCATTGGGCG
>CAYFWJ010000190.1:0-4472 GCA_964346755.1 uncultured Ectothiorhodospiraceae bacterium | reverse complement strand
CGGCTCCGTCCGCACCGTGGCCTGGGCTCACCGCTGAGTCGGCGGGTCAGGTCCTCGCCGTCGGGGGCCTTCGTGGATTCGTCCTGGAAGGCTCGGTGATCGCCCCCCGGGGATCACCGCCCCCGCGATCACTGCCCCTGAGCGCGAGGCCCCGAACCGCCTTGCCGACTGACCGCCGCCATCGGCTGGATCCGATGTCTCGCCGTTGGGTTGAGTACCGGGACTCAAGGAACGGTGCGCGCGCTGGGTCTAGGACATCGATGCGTTCGGCCATCGACTGAGGTGGCTATACGCCCGCCGCCTCGGATGGGCAGGGCCCGATCGTCGATCGGGGCGACGCTGGGATGGATCGAGGGAAGCCCCCGAGGCGAGTGACGACCGAAGCACAGCACGCCCTTGCAGGCCTTTGGGCCGAGTCCGTGCCGTTCGGCCCAATGAAGACGAGGAATGCAGACCTCGCCCCCGTCAAAGCGGCCGGTGCTGGGGGCGTTGATTTCGCCCCGCTTGAACGACGTCGCCGGTTCGGCGAGGCCGCTCGCGCACGGTGTGACGGGATTTTGCATTTCGCACGGCGCTTGTGATGCGGGCTGTGACATACTCCCAGTAAGCGCAAGGCATTGAACGGCCGCTTTCGGGCGGTCTGTGGAACAGTGCGCACCCCGATCGGCCCATTGGGGCGCCGTTACGCTAACCGGGTGTTGCGTATTGGTTAGATGTGCTGATGAGGTTGATTGATGGCCCCGGTTAGCGACCCGATCGTTTCACCGCAAGCTGAGCGTGTGCGAGCCCTCTTCGAGACCCTGCCGCTGCAGGTCTGGTCGTTCACCGCGACACTTTGTTACGGGGTTGTCAACCCGGCTCACGCTGTTTTTACCGGTCACACCCCCGGCGAATTGACCGATGCCGATCCCCGTGTTTGTCACGGCACGGACCTCGCCGAGCGTTGGCGCCGGGCGGCTCGGCTCGCCTGCGCACGTTATCGAGCCGAGTTCGCGGACGTCTGGCTCCCCGATGCCCTCGGCGAGCTCCGACTTTTGCGTATCACCGCCTATCCTCAATGGAGCGACTCCAGCACCGTGGAGTCCGTGATCTGCACCGCCGAGGACATAACCGAGTCAGTTCGGGCGACCGGGGGTGAGCATGGGCCCGGCCGAGCCACCGAGGCGATCCCCGGGGTAAGCGCGCCGCTCGAAAACGAGAGCGCAACGCGGGAGCGTCCACTTCGCGGCTTGGTGCACGAGCTGACTGCGCGGTTTGTTGAGATTGACAGCGATGGGATCGATGGCGCCATCGATCAGGCCCTGGAGACCCTAGGTTGCTTCAGCGGCGTGGATCGGGCCTACGTCTTCCAATATCGGGACGATTGGGACGCGGTCGACAACACCCATGAGTGGTGTGCGCCGGGTATCGAGCCGCAACGGGACTCGCTCCAAGGCGTGCCACGGGAGGAGGCCCCGTGGATTCAGGATCGGCTTCGGCAGGGCGAGACGGTCATCATCCACGATGTGGAGCGGCTACCGCTCGAGGCCGATCGTGACCGTCGCGTGCTGGAGGCGCAATCGATTCGATCAATCGTGCTCGTCCCGATGCGGTTGGGTTCCCGCGCGCTCGGGTTCCTCGGCTTGGACGCCGTGAAGACCCCGCGTCACTTCGATGCCGAGGACGCCTCCCTCCTTCGCCTGATCAGCAGCCGAATGGCCCATCTCATCGAGCGCCGCCGAACGGCGCTCGCCTTGCGCGCCAGTGAAGATCAATTCCGAGCGATCTTCGAACACGCCGCCGAGGGCATCCTGGTCGTCGATGGCCAAACGGGCCGGTTGACCAACGCCAATCCCGCCATTTGCCAGCTCCTCGGCTACGCCAAAGAAGAGTTGCTCGGGCTGCACGATACGGATCTCGGCCCGAAGCTCGGTCGTACCGGGATGGCAGAGCTCGCGCGGGTTCGCCCGGATGATGACCCCCTCCGTTCCTTGAGCTACCGGCGCCGCGATGGAACAACCCGTGAGGTGGACGTGCGCGCCTCGGAGATCCAGCTGGCCGAGGGTACGCATCGGGTGCTTCTGGTCTCCGATCGGACGGAGGCGCGCCGGAGTCAGCGGGCGTTAGAACAGGAGCGGGCCCGCTACCGCAGACTCCTCGATCACATGCCGATCCTCATTGCCCATTTCGACACCACGCCGTCAGTCCACTTTGTCAATCGTGCCTTTGAGGAAACCTTCGGATGGGCGACGGAGGAGTTGAACCGCGTGGATCTGCTGAGCGAAGTCTATCCGGATCCGGTCGAGCGCGAGCGGGTGATGGCTTACATGCGCCATGCGGGCCCCGATTGGCAGATCTTCGAGCCGCGCGCACGTTCGGGGGAGCTGATCCCCTCCGAGTGGTGCACTGTATCCCTGGACGACGGGACGAGGGTCAGTATCGGAATCGATATTCGGGCACGCCAGCGTGCCGAGCAGACCGAGCGCACCCTAAGTGCGCTGGTCGAGCAATCGGCCGACAGTATGCTCTATACGGATGCGGCGTTTCGGATCCGCTACATCAACCGGGCGTTCGAAGCACTCTACGGCTGGAGTCCGGACGAGCTGATCGGCCACACACCCGATTTCCTGAATGCGGAACCGGAGGCCTCCCGGATCCAAAACGCCATCTACCAGACCGTGACCCGTGGCCGTTCCTTCTCCGGCGAGGGCCTCAATTATCGCCGCGATGGCCGTACCTTCTACTGCCAATACAAGGTCTCGCCCCTGCTCGGCGAGGCTGGCTCCATTATCGGCTACATGGGAAGCCAACGGGACGTGACCGAACACCGCGCCGCGGAGGAGGCCCTGCGCGCGAGTGAGGCCCGTCTGCAGACGATACTCAACTCCGTCGATCGGATCCCGATTCAGGGTTATAACGCCGAACGCCAGGTGATCTTCTGGAATCGCGCGAGCGAAACGCTCTATGGGTTCTCGGCCGAGGAGGCCCTCGGCCGGCCGATCGAGGATCTCATCATCCGCCCTGAAGACACAGCAACGTTCAAGGCGGCCATCGACGGCTGGCTTACCCGTGGCAGCTCGATACCTCCCGGTGAGCTGGAGCTTCGAGATAAACACGGCAATCCCATCACGGTGTATTCGTCCCACGCGATGGTCCGGAACGGCGCGGGAGAACCCGAATTCTACTGCGTGGATGTGGATCTCACGGAGAAGAAGCGCGCGGACCGGGAGATCGAGCGGATGCAACGACTCGAGTCCTTGGGTACGGTCGCCGGCGGGATCGCTCACGATTTCAATAATCTGCTGAGTGGCCTCCTGTCGATTGTTGACCTCGCCGAGGTCAGCGAGTCCACCACGGGGATCGCCCCGAGCGATTCACTTCAAGAGGCTCGGCGGATCGTTGAGCAAGCCCGGGGGCTGACCCAACAGCTACTGACTTTTGCGAAAGGGGGAAACCCGATCTTCGAGGCCGTTAACACAGCCGAGCTGATTCGGGAAACCGTCGCGTTTCACCTTCACGGAAGCAATGTGGTCTCGGCGTTCCACCTTCCGGAGGCGATTTGGCCGGTTCAGGCGGATAAAGATCAGTTGGCTCAAGTCGTTGCCAATCTGACATTGAATGCACGTCAGGCCATGGCCGGGGGTGGGGTATTGCGGGTCGCTGCCTGGAATGGCGAGGCCACCGCCACGACGGACGCGCGAGACCCCGGATGGGTCGAGATTCGCTTCGACGATCAGGGGGTCGGGATGGACGCCTCGCAGATCGAACGTATCTTCGAGCCCTATTACACCACTAAGGAGCAGGGGACAGGGCTCGGGCTCGCCGTGGTCCATAGCATCGTGACCCAACATGGCGGCACCATCGCCGTCGAGTCGACGCCTGGCGTGGGAACCACCGTTATCCTCCATTTGCGTGCGGTCCAGGCCCCCGCCCCGGCGGCTGCCGAGATGACTGAGCAAACCGGGGAAACGAGACCCCTGCAAATACTACTCGTCGACGATGAGGCGATGATCCGTCGGTGGGGTGCCCGCATGCTCGAGCGACTCGGTCACGAGGTGCAGGCCGTCGGAGACGGAAGCGAGGCCGTCTCGGCGTATCGGACTCGATTCGAATCGGGTAATACCTTCGATGTCGTCATCATGGACCTAACCTTACCCGGCGGGCTCAGTGGTCAACACGTCACCCAGGAGCTTTTGGCGATCGACCCCAAAGCCCGTGTGATCGTCTCCAGTGGTTACGCGGAGGATGCCCGTCCCGTCGCCACACCGGCCGCGTTTGGCTTCGTCGGCCGGCTCAATAAACCCTATCGCCTGAATGAACTCGGCGCGGCCATTCAAGCCGCGATGCAAGCCGCCGTTCCAGCGGCCAACCCGGGAGACTGATGCGCTCGTGCGGGTACCCAGTGGACTCGGAGCCGAGCTACTCGGAGTCGAGCCACCCATCATCCCGTCGTTCCGGCAGGGACTGCCGGAACCCAGTCGCCAGGGAGTAGG
>CAYFWJ010000189.1:0-4480 GCA_964346755.1 uncultured Ectothiorhodospiraceae bacterium | reverse complement strand
CCTTGCTGATGGCCCTGTTTTTCGGCTTCACGCTCAAAACTTGTGACATAACGCATCTGTGTCTCCTCTTCGAATCGCTCAATATCACCCCGTAGACGCTGCGCTAGTGGGGCCGGTAGGTGCAGCAGCCAGTCAATGATGACCAGCAGTTCCAGAATACGCGCGCGGTCCCAGTTGCGCTGATAGAGTAGCCGAATAAGCCGCCATTTGGCCGCATACCGCGCTTGGGCGTCATGATGCGTGCGCTGGGTCAAAAGATGCGCGGCCGTGACCCAGGCGAAGACGTTGTCTTCGGCCAGCAGGGCCTCGAGCTGGTCCTGCCAATCCAGGAGTTTGGCCACCGGAAAGTCCAGTTGCAGGCGACAGCCGAACAGCTTTTCAAGCTCCTTCCGCGCGGCGCCAAAGGGTGGCTTGCCGTGGGACGGATCCGCTTCCAGGGCCCGCACCAGGTCGAACGTGGGATCGTCGAAACCGAACTTCTGCTGGCTGCGCGACTCCTTGATGACGTTGACCATGGAGAGCACTTCCTTGGCCGGGATGAACACCGAGGTGCTATCCCGTCTGGCCTCTTCGGAATTCGATTCACCCACGCCCTTGCGCGCCTTGGCGGTGAATCGGAACTCCGCCTCTTTGCCATCCAGGGTCAGCGCGATCCCGCAGCCGGCATCACCACCCCGACGGACGACATCCCCCAGCACCGGCAGAAAGTGCGCGCATCATCCCCCCGACCAGGCTCCTCGACTGAATGAACAGCGGCATACAGGGCCTTGAGCAGGATCATCTTGCCGGAGTCGTTGGCACCGATGATCACATTGAAACCGGACTTCGGCGCCCAGTCTACGGCTTCAAGCGGCCCACGATTGCTGATGTTGAGGGATTCAATCATCGCATGACTCCGGCATCCCCTCACATTCATCATAAGTTACCGCAGGGCGGGCGCCAGCATGAAGGCCTCGGCGGCATCACAGCCGACGGTGGCACCGCTCCTCTTCGGTGTCGATATCCTGCACGCGCCAGCGAGGCAAGCGCAGGGGTCGGCTCCGAGGTCCGAACAAACGGTTTTGGACCATCCATGCACGGGGCCACCCCAGTCGAACTACCCCGCATCGTGCAAGGCTTCGGGGAGATCCTGGGACCGGGCTGAGTACCTTTCCGGAAAGAACATCTCGATACCGCCATCGGGCATTTTCTGGAAAGCGCGGAAGATGGGCGACGGATATTCCGTGGCCATGAAACAGTAATCCCAGTCATCTTCCCACAGCATCTTCAAACCGGCACGAAGATCACCTGGCTGCACAAAAGGCGCCGTCGCATAGATACAGTAAACAGCATCGACCGACCCCCCCTGCCCCTGATTGATGAGATATTCGCGATGTCAAGTCTCTTGCGTGGCCAGTTCAGAGGTTGGCGCGAATTGAGTCGCGAGCCGTTGGAATTCCCCGCATTGTGCATGAAGTTCTTGGTGTGTCCCGACGGATTCGATTTGCCCGCCCTTGAGTACAACAACACGATCACAGTCGTCCAAGGTGCTGAGTCGATGGGCGATGGCGATGAAGGTGCGATTCGGGCGTCGGGATCGGAGCGAGGCGACGATGGACGACTCCGTTGCATTGTCCAGGGCCGAGGTTGCCTCATCGAGGACGAGCACCTCGGGGTCTTGGTAGAGGGCGCGCGCGATGGCGAGCCGTTGGCGCTCCCCGCCGGATAATCGGATGCCGCGTTCGCCAATGAGCGTATCGATGCCCTGAGGCATGTCAGACACCCGCTCTAAGATGGATGCTTGGGCGAGCACGGATTCGACCCGCGTCCGGTCGATCGCATCCCCCGCGACCCCGAGGGCGACGTTCTCGGCGACGCTCCCGTCGATGAGGTAGGTCGATTGGGGTACGTAGGCGAGCCGACTGCGCCACGCGGACAAGACCGATTCGATGGGTTCGCCGTCGATCCGTAGTTGGCCGCGGGTCGGCTTGAGAAGGCCTAAGACCAGGTTGATCAATGTGGATTTCCCGGAGCCAGTCGTTCCCACCAGCCCGATGGACTCACCGCGGCGAATCGCGAGATCAATCCCCTCGATGGCAGCCCGATCCGCCCCTGGATAGCGGTAGGCGATATTGTTGAGCTCGATCAACGGGGTGGATTGTCCCGTCCGCCGGGATGAAGAAGCCGATGAGCCCCCCGGATCGGCTGCGTGCGTTGCGACCCCGTCCTCGGTTGAATCACTCCTGTCGGAGGGGACGTCCAGCTCAATCAATGCCCTATGAACGACATCGAGGGAGGGACCATGGTGTCTGATCTGCGTGAGCGAGTCCATGAGGATCCGGGCCGCTCCCTTCATCCGTGTTAGCGCAACGACGAATACCCCGAGTGTGGACACCAATGCCTCTTGAGGGGTGCCGGTCACGAGTAAGATGACCGTTAGACCGAGCAGGCTGATGATGGCGAGGAGTTCGACGTATTGGGGGATCGCCTGTCGGAGCACGTCGATAATACGCTGGATGACGAGCAGGCGGCTCAGTCTGGAATAGAGGCGTGTTGAGAAGAAGCGGGTTCGTTGCAGGATCGTCACTTCCTTGAAGCCCTCGAGCCCCTCGTTAACGGTTCGGTAGACCTGAGCCCGCTCGACTTGGGCCTCCTGGCCGAGTCGCTTGAGTTTCTTTTGCAGTGAGACGACCGTTAGCATGCCCCCGATGAGGAAGACGTAGACGCCCAGCAGGACGATGGGGGGCACCAAGACGAATAGGATGGCCGTGATCCCGACGAGGATGGCGGCTTGGCTGAAGAATCGAATCAGCGGTAGCAACACGAGCGTGGCGAGTTGAAGGCAGTCGTCGTTGACGGTGCGCAGGAGCTCGGATGAATTCGATTTCAGATGGAATTCGTAGGGTGCATGGAGATAGGCCTCGAAGAGCCGATGGCCGAGTTTCGCGGCCCTTCGTTGGGCGAAGCGGGCCTGGGCATAGGTGGCACCGACCGAGTACGCCGTTTTGAATATAAAGAACCCCATGAGCAGCAGGCTCGCATAAAGGACGATCGTGCGGGTCTCAGCGGTTTGGATCCACTCGCTGGGCACGGGCATCCAGGCGAGGGACCCCGAGACCAGGCGGTCTGGGTAGGCGAGCGCGGAGATGTAGGCCGGGATGAAGGCCACGGCCACCATCTCGAGGGCTGCTCCGATCAATACGATGAGCACGAGAACCCCTGCGGCTCGTTTCTCACGCGCGGAGAGGAGTTCATTGAGCTTGCGGAGCAGGTCAAGCATAGGGGTTTTGGGGGGCGTTCACGCCGCGATCGATTGGAGGCCACGGGCCCGGTGGGGCGACATCGTGACGCTGTCCATCGAGGGGGCGGGGTTTTCTAAAAACCCGGGATACGGTGTTGCCGCGGCGACTGTCGTGGCGTTGGGTGGCGACGTCGATGATCACGCGGCCTCGCCGGAGTGACTCTTGGCTTGATTGATTGACCAGAGCACCACCTGAGGCCGCGCCGCGAGGGTCGGCTTGAGGGCCTCGTGTTCCTCGGGGGTCAGTGTGAGCGTGCGGATCTTCCGGTTGATGTAGCGCTCGGTCTTGGTGACCAGGTCGTTGAGATGGGCGTGATCGATGTGGCCGATCAAGACGAGATCGATCAGCCCGGAGTCACGGCCCTGGGCGTAGTCGTCGAGCAGGATGGCCTGTTGTAGGTCGCCCAGACGGGTCAGGATGCTATCGAGGATGCGATCCATCCCCAGGGATTTCTGAACCATCGAACGGAGCTCGGGGAACAGGGGATGCTGCTGATTGGCGCGATAGAACGTCTGGCGACCCGACGGGCGGTTGTCCAGCAACCCGGCCTCGCTCAGCTGCTTGAGCTCCTCGTGGAGTTGGCTCGGGGCCGTGTCGAGCTCCCGGGCGAGCTGACGGAGGTAGACCTCGTGTTCTGGGTTCAGGAACAGGCGCATCAGGAGACTGACCCGGAGCTTCGAGGAGATGAGACCGTGGAATAGGTTCAAGGAGTATCACCTTTTGCGTTCAGTCAGGCCGAACATAATGCGTGGCGGGTGGTATGTCAATCGGTTGTGACCGGTGGGGCGTGGGCTTTGGCGGAGGGTCGGGGGCTCGGGCGTCGAGTTCGGGTTGGGGGTTGAGTGGCGGCGTGGGAGGCGCCGGGGGAGGGGGATACGCAGAAGCGGGGCGTGGATTCAACGAATGGGGGTTACAACGGAGATGCGGGGTCGTCGGGGTCCTCGGGGTGCTTGTGGTGTGGTGCGGTGGTCGGAATGAGCGGGGTCGAATCGCGGATGAGCGAATGGGGTAGTGAGGTGAGATCGAGCGGGGTGTTTGGGGGAGTGGAAGGGGTGTGGTGAGAGGAAGGGCGTTTAGAGGGGCGGGGGCGACCTGGGTTATTCGCCAATGACGAACGGAAGGTGGTGTGGTTCGTGGAACTGACCGCCGCGTTCGGGACCGGCAACCGATGCGCTTCGCGGACTCAGCGCATCCTACGC
>CAYFWJ010000188.1:0-4539 GCA_964346755.1 uncultured Ectothiorhodospiraceae bacterium | reverse complement strand
TCTCGCCAGGGACCACAGGAGACTCCGCTCGCCGGGAAAGGGGGTGCGATGGGATGCCTGGGCGGCGAACCCCATGGCGCGTTGCATGCCCGCGGCGAAGGCCTCGAGCCCCCAGAGGCGGATGTGGCGTCGGGCGGCCTCGCCCATCACCGCAATCGTCTCCGGGTTTCCCGTCAATCGCTGCATTAGGACGGCGAGATCCTCGATCGCATCGGGCTCGAAGCGATACCCCGTCACGCCCTCGATCACGAGATCCTGCGCGCAGCCGCAGCGATTCGAGACCAGGACCGGCAACCCGGCCGCCATCGCCTCGTTGACCACCAGCCCCCATTGCTCGGTCACGCTCGGATGGACGAACGCCGTCGCCAGGCCGTAGTACCGGGGGAGCTCGTCGTACTGAATGAATCCCGGCAAGCGCACGTGCTCATCCAGGCCCAGGCCCCCGATGTGCTGCGCCAACGCCTCGCGTTGCGGTCCATCGCCGACGATCACCAGCGACGCCGCCGCTTGCCCCCTCAACGCCCGATAACGGGCATAGGCCTCGACGAGCCGCAACAGGTTCTTCTTCGCCACGAATCGGGCACAGGCGAGCAGGTAGCGTTCCGGCACGCCGAGCCGCTGCCGCTCGGTGGGCGCCTCCGCGCGGGCCGCCTCGGCGCCCAGCTCGAAATGCGCGTTATCGACAACGTCGTAGCCGGTCGCGATCCGCTCCGGCGGGAGGCCCAGGGATTCGAGGTACGCCGCGTGGGGCGCCCCCGCGACCAGGGCCGCCTGGAAGCGCGACACGACGAGCCGTTTGATCTGCTCCTTCACGAACCGGCGCGGCTCGTCCCAGGCGGTGCTGTCCGACATGAGCACTGCGGGCACCCGCGCCCGCCGCGCCCAGGCAAGCGCCGCGAGGGCCGCCGGGTGGGACCACCCCGGGATGGCGACCAGGGCCGGCTTCAGGTCCTCGAGACACCGTTGCATCGCCTGCCACACCCTGGCCGGATCGCTGCCCGCCTCCTTCGGCAGGAGCGTATGACGTTCGATGCCGAAGGGCGTCGGTCTGTCGGACCAGGCGTAGGTGGCGTCCGTCCGGTAGACCTCGACCGCGTGCACCCGCGGGGCATCGGCGTCCTGCGCAAGGGCCGACAGCCGGGCCAGGTGATAGGGACCGAGGCGTTCGAAGCCAACGGCGAGGGACCTAGGTCGCATACGTCGCCCGCAGCCAACCGCCGGTCACTTGGCCCCGAGGGAGGCGGGGGGCAGGGACGAACGCGGCCGAGGACGCATGCGTTGGCGACGCCGGCGATAGAAGGCCTTCCATTGGGGATGGACGACGATCCGCCACACGAGGGCCCCCACGATGCCGAGGAACATCAACCGCCAGAGGAAGGCCTGCAACGTCTGCTGCACCAGATAGATCGATAAGGCGAGCATGACGACGTAGATCATGACCCACACGCCCCCCTGGCTGACGGCTTTCCGCCAGGCCGTCCCGAACCAAAGGCCCACGAGGTAGAGCACAGGAAACCCAAAGACCCAGAGCTCCCCCCAGACCTCGCCGAGCAGGCCGGTCGATGCCCCCCCCCGCGCGCTCCAACCCAGGACCCCGGCGGTGAGGTCCAATCGCTCGGTCTCCATCCCCCAGAAGTTCCGGAAGTCCTCGTACTGGCTTGGCCAGAGCTGACGCGGGATCGGCCGAATGAGGAGTTTCTCAATATAACGCCCACCCCACTGGTAACTGCCTTCTTTGGTAACGGCGATGACGGTCCCGGAGCCGTAGATATATTCGTTGCTGGTATTCTCGCGGGAGGCGAAGCCGATCACGGAACTCGCCCCCTCGAACTCGAACTGCCCCGCCCCGAGATGGGTGTGTTCTCGATGGGTTACCAGGAATAGGATCAGGAACCCGATGGCGAAGCCAGCCACGAGGAATAACACAACGGGCGGCCGACGCAGGCGGATCATGAACCAACCGACGCCGAGCGTGACCAGAATGATGAACGTTGGTCCCCGAGCGGCACTCAACAGGCCATGAATCAGGATCGGCGCGGCGAAGAAGGCGATGATCAACCGATCCTTCATGATGATCGTCCGCCCGGCGTTTGCCATAAACACCAGCATGATGGCCGGGATGACCCAGAACACCAGGTTGCGGATATACCCGCTGTCGGCCCAGGGGCCGCCGTGGGCCGCCCCATAGGCCCGGTCGAATCCGCCGCTCTTGCCCAGCATGTAATAGAAGGCGAGCGTCCCGATGACCCCCAGGATGATCCCCGCCTTGCGGAGCACATCGCGGAGGGGGTCGGGGGGGATGATCGCTGCGGTCTGGACCTTCCGCGGGCGACCGGCCTGAAAGGCGCCCAGCACGAGGGCACTGATGCCGAGTAGGAAATACAGCTGCACGAACGGCATCACCTCCATCGGGAGGTACCGCTCCACCGTCCCTTGTCGATACAGCATGATCGCCGAGAGGAAATAGGTGTAGGACAGCATGGGGCCGAGGAACATCACCGGATGGAACACATCCTTGCTCCATCGGTAGGCGATCAAGGCCGACCCGAAGCACAACAGGCCCGTCAACCAGATCAACCCCTCATAGAACATCATCGTCGATTTCTCCCAAATGGGACTCGATCGCTTGGATCAAGCGTTCCCGGTAGGCGCTCCACGTCACCGTGCGTGCCTGCTCACGGGCCGCGTTCGACATCTGTTGGCGGAGCGCGCGGTCGGTCACCAATCGTTCGATCCGATCCGCCAGGGCCTCCGCGTCCCGAATCGGCACAAGGAATCCCGCCTCGCCGTCGTTGATGACGGTGCCCGCGTTCGGCGTCGCGATGACCGGTAATCCGCAAGCGAGCGCCTCGAGCGAGGCGATGGGGCAACCCTCCGCGAGGCTGGGATGAACGAAGAGATCCGCTCGTAAAAACGCCTTTTGCACCTCGCTCCGCGGGATGGATCCGAGGTAGGTCGGCCCGTGAAACTCGGGCCGCTCGATCGCCTGAGGATCGAACGGCCCGGCCACCACCACCTCACACGAAACGCCGCGCGCCTCGAGGCGCCGCGCGGCGGCCGCCAGGTAGTGAGTCCCCTTCCGCAAGCCCACCGAGCCGACGAACAACACGCGCCCGGGCTCCGGCCTCGGTTGGGTCTCCAACCAACGATCGCTGACCCCGTAGGGCACCCGCTCGATTCGTGCCGCGTCCCCGCCCAGCTCGCGGATGGCCTGCTGGCTGTGTTCGGCCGGCGCCAGCACCAGATCCGCCAGCGCCCATTGGGCTCGGTCCCGCTCGATGCCCCGCCAGACCCATTCTTCGCTATCCTGGCGCTCGATCCCCGGAAACCGCGCCCGTTCCTCGCGGAGGATCAGGCCGACGTCGGGGCTCAGGATATGATCGTGCACGATCTTAAGCCCCGCCGCCTTCGCCTCCTGCAGCAACTCCAGATCCTGATTGATAATGCTGTAGGCGGCGCTCGCCCCGCGGAACCCGTCTCGGGCAACCTGGGCCCGGAGGAGGTTATTCAGATTCCGGGTCCGCTTGCCCCCGCGCGGCCGCAGCGCCCCCACCGGCAGGGTTCGGACCCGCCCGCGGGGCAGCCCGGCCGGCAAGGTCCGACTGAGGAGGTCCCGCACGAACCGCGGTCGCCACGGCGCGGGCCAGGCCGCGGCGATGAGGGCCCCCGTTCGGGCGCGGATGCAGAGATCCGTGTGGAAGCGCTCCAACATCCCCGCCTGATGCAGCACTGCCGGGATCCCGTACTGACGCCCCCGAGGGCCGGTATGCCAGCAGATAAAGCGGTGGCGACCCGGGCTAGCGGACATGGGCGCGTTCCCGCGGGCCATAGCGGTAGGCGCTCGAGCCCGACCAGATGGACTGGAACTGTTCGATCGCCCGGGGCCAGCCCACCTCCTGGCGCCGCGCATAAGCCCGCTGACGCAGGGCCGCGTAGCGCGCCGGATCCCCGATCAGGGACTGGAGCCAGGTGGCGACGGATTCGGCCGTCGTATCCGGCGGGAAGACCTCGCCCAGCCCTTGGGGCACGGTGTCCGCCATCCCCCCGACATCCCAGGTGATCACCGGGATGCCGAGCCGGAGGAATTCCAGATTCGACCGGGGCGAGGCCTCCGCGTAGGAGAAGAGGCAACCGAAGTGCACCTGCTGCATGAAGTCCACGAAGCCCGTCGGGTCACGCCACTTATCGAGAAAGCCCCACGCCTCGAGCAAGGGATGCTGGGGACCCGCCGCAACGGGGAACCCCGCGGCCAGGACCTGGGCGGGGATGCCCCGATCGACCAGCGCCTCGGCGACGCGCAGGATGAACTGAAGATTCTTGCGCCGGAAATCCTTGCCCACGAAGCCAAGGCGCAGCGGCTCCAGGGGCGGAGGCTCGCCCGGCGCGTCGGCCGCACGCAGGGCATCCTCATCGAGGTTCGCCCCGCCCGGCACGACATGGACCTTGTCCGCCGAGACGCCATAATCCTCGACCACCGACTGCGCCGCCCAATGACACATGGCGATGACCCGATCTGCCGCCTCATAACGGGCCTGCTCG
>CAYFWJ010000187.1:0-4569 GCA_964346755.1 uncultured Ectothiorhodospiraceae bacterium | reverse complement strand
CAGGACGCGACCGGGACCCCCCGAGGCGCCGACATCCACATCGACAAGCGACTCCCCCTGGGAGGCGGGCTCGGGGGAGGCAGTTCCGATGCGGCAACCACTCTGGTCGCCCTCAATCAGCTGTGGGAGCTTGGGTTGTCGACGGAACGCCTCGCGGGCCTCGGCCTCACCCTCGGAGCGGATGTACCGGTCTTCGTCCACGGCCGAGCGGCCTGGGCCGAGGAGGTGGGGGAGGTCTTGACCCCCATCGACGAGCTGCCCGAGCCCTGGTTCGTGGTCTTGATACCGCCGGTCTCGGTGTCCACCGGCACCGTGTTCCAGGATGAGGACTTGACGCGCAACTGCCCAGCGATCACAATACCGGACTTTCTAGCGGGGGCCGGCTCGAATGTCTTTGAGCCGGTGGTGCGCAAGCGCTATCCGCTCATTGAGCGAGCACTCGGCGATCTCGGACGTTTCAGTGCCTCCCGGTTGACGGGAACCGGTGCGTGCGTCTACGCTTCGTTTAGCGATGAACGATCGGCGCGGCGGGCCATGGCGACCCTAAGGCCGCGCTGGTCGGGGTTCGTGGCCCGCGGTCAGCGGGTATCACCGCTCTGGGACACGATTGCTGAGCATCCCACCTCGCGCGATTGATCCACTGGGCCGTAGCCAAGCGGTAAGGCAGCGGGTTTTGATCCCGCCATGCGCAGGTTCGAATCCTGCCGGCCCAGCCATCTTCATTTCCGCCCCCTGCAGGACCGAATCGGGCCTCATCCCATGTCCAATAGCCGGATGATGGTGTTCTCCGGGAACGCCAATCTCCCCCTAGCGCATCGGATCGTCAATCACCTGAATCTCCCGCTGGGTAAAGCGACCGTCGGCCGCTTCAGCGACGGCGAGATCATGGTGGAAGTCCTGGAAAACGTCCGCGGGAAGGATCTCTTCATCGTCCAGCCGACCTGCGCACCGACCGACTGCAACCTCATGGAGCTCATGATCCTGGTCGATGCCCTGCGACGCTCATCGGCCGGCCGAATCACCGCCGTCATCCCCTATTTCGGCTATTCCCGGCAGGACCGCCGGCCCCGCTCCCAGCGGGTTCCCATCAGCGCCAAGGTCGTCGCCAATATGTTGACGACCGTCGGGGTCAGTCGGGTGCTCACCATCGAGCTGCACGCCGATCAGGTCCAAGGATTCTTCGATATCCCGGTGGATAACGTGTATGCCTCGCCGATCCTGCTGGGAGACATCTGGCGTCACAAGTACGAGAACCTCATCGTGGTCTCGCCGGACATCGGTGGGGTGGTGCGGGCTCGGGCGATGGCCAAACGCCTCGATGAGGCGGATCTGGCGATCATCGACAAGCGGCGCCCGAAACCGAACGTCTCGCGGGTCATGCACGTGATCGGTGATGTGCGAAACAAGACCTGCATCCTCGTCGACGACCTGGTCGACACCGCAGGCACCCTGGTCAAGGCGGCAACGGCCTTGAAGGAACATGGCGCCGCTCGGGTGTACGCCTACTGCACCCACCCGGTCCTATCCGGCCAGGCCGTCGAGAAGATTCGCACCTCGGATATCGATGAGGTCGTGGTCACGGACACCATCCCGCTGAGCCCGGAGGCGGCTGCGACCGACCGGATCCGGCAGCTCAGCACCGCGGAACTGCTGGCCGAGACGATCCGGCGCATCCACCTGGAAGAATCGGTCAGCTCCCTATACGTGGACTGAGCTCACGCCCGATCGGCCCCCGGCGATAGCGACTGGGCCTCGGCAGATGCCGGGGCCTAGTCGAGTTGTTTCGGGCGAAACCAAGTCGGCTCGGCGAGTCCGCCGATTGGCCGAGCCGATGTGATTTATCGAGTGTCTTTCATCCGTTGACCAGTCGATGCCTCGTGTCACCGAGGGCATCTTCCCGGGAGGAGTCGGTTATGAGTCTGAGTTTCGAGCTGGAGGCGACGGTACGCCCCGAGCGCGGCAAGGGAGCCAGCCGTCGATTGCGCCACGCCAAGTGGATGCCGGCGGTGATCTACGGCGGCGGCCAGGATCCGCTGTCCATTACGCTAGACCACGACAAGCTGGCCCAAAACCTGGGCTATGAGGCCTTTTTCAGCCACCTCCTGACGATCCGCGTCCAGGGGCAGGACGAACCGGAGCAGGTCATCCTCAAGGATTTGCAACGCCACGCGTACAAGCCCACCTTCGTGCACGCGGATTTTCAGCGGGTCCGGGACGATCAAGAGATCCAGGTGTTGGTCCCCATCCATTTCCATGGCGAGGAAGTCTGCCCCGGCGTCAAGGAGAGCGGCGGCAACGTCGAGCACATCGCCAACGAAGTACTGGTCGCCTGTTTGCCGGCGTACCTGCCCGAATACCTCGACGTGGATCTGTCCCGCTTGCACGCGGGCGAATCGGTTTATCTCGCGCAGATCCCGCTGCCCGAGGGGGTGGAGATCGTGGAGCTGCGCAAGGGGCCGCAACACGATGGGCCGATCGCCAACGTCTTCGTGGGTCGCCGCTAAGTACGGCCTCGCGGGTGGCTGAGGCAGCAGCAAGCCCACGCCTCCGGGCGGTGATCGGGCTGGGCAACCCCGGGCCGCGGTACGCGGAGACGCGTCACAACGCCGGGTTTTGGTTTGCCGATGCCCTCGCGGCCGCCTCGGGCACGCGATTCCGGCCGGAGAGCAAATTCCACGGGGAGGCCTGTGAGGCCCGCCTCGACGGGCAGCCCGTGCGGGTTTTGAAGCCGATGACCTATATGAACCACAGTGGCCGCGCCATCGCGGCATTGGCTCGGTTCTACAAACTGACCCCCGCGGAACTGCTCGTCGTCCACGACGAACTCGATTTCGCCGCGGGGATCGTCCGCCTGAAACAAGGCGGTGGTCATGGCGGCCACAATGGGTTGCGCGACACCGTCGCTCAACTCGGCGATCGCGCGTTCTGGCGCTTGCGGATCGGCATCGGCCATCCGGGCCATCGGGACGAGGTCATCAACTACGTCCTCGACCACCCCGGTAAGGACGAGCGCCGCGCCGTCGACGATGCCATCCGAGACGGGATCGCCGCCTTGCCCCTGTTGCTCGCCGGCGACTCGGCGCGGGCCCTGCAACGCCTCAACACGTAAGCGCGCCCGAGGACCGGGCCTTCCCGTTCGCTATCCGCTCGTTCAACGCCTCAGGGGACTGCCATGGGATTCAAATGCGGCATCGTCGGCCTCCCCAACGTCGGTAAGTCGACGCTCTTCAATGCCCTGACGTGTAATACCATCGCGGCCGAGAACTACCCCTTTTGCACCATCGACCCAAACGTCGGCATCGTACCGGTACCGGATCCACGTCTGGATAAGATCGCCGCCCTGGTGCAGCCCCAGCGACTCATCCCGACCACGATCGAGTTCGTGGATATCGCCGGGCTGGTGTCCGGGGCCTCCCGGGGGGAAGGGCTGGGAAATCAATTCCTTGGCCACATCCGCGAGACCGATGCGATCGCCCAGGTCGTCCGTTGTTTCGAGGATGAGGACGTCATCCACGTCGCCGGCCAGGTCGACCCCGTCGCCGACATCGACACCATCAATACCGAGCTTATCTTGGCGGATCTGGAAGCGGCGGAACGGGCCGCTGAACGCATCGCCAAGGTGGCGAAATCCGGAAACAAGGAAGCCATCGCCCGACAGGCGCTCCTCAAGGCATTGATCGAACACCTCGACGCCGGTCATCCGGCGCGCACCTTCAGCCAATCGGATGGGGCCATCGGATTGCCGCCCGATCTACACCTGATCACGGCCAAACCGATGATGTTCATCGCCAACGTCGACGAGGACGGGTTCACCGCCAATCCCCTTCTGGACCGCGTTCGCGAGCGCGCAGCGAGCGAGGGCGTCCAGGCGGTCGTCCCGGTCTGCGCCAAGCTTGAGGCCGAGATCGCCCAACTGGAGGGCGACGAGCGCGACGAATTCCTCGCTGAACTCGGCTTCGACGAGCCCGGTCTGAACCGCGTCATCCGCGCCGGCTACCAGCTACTCGACCTCCAGACCTTCTTCACCGCCGGCGAGAAGGAGGTCCGCGCCTGGACGGTTCGGGTCGGCGCCACCGCCCCCGAGGCCGCCGGGCGTATCCATACGGATTTCCAGAAGGGCTTTATCCGGGCCGAGGTCGTGGGCTACGACGACTACATCGCCGCCGGGGGCGAGCAGAGGGCCAAGGATCAGGGGCGCTGGCGCCTCGAAGGCAAGGATTACACCATGCATGAAGGCGACGTGGTCCACTTCCGCTTCAACGTCTAGCCCGAGGAACACGCCGGGTTCCAGCTTGACCCTCGCTGAGGTCTAGTGCATAATCCCAGGCTTCGATTTGGCTATGTAGCTCAGTTGGTTAGAGCACGGCACTCATAATGCCGGGGTCGTTGGTTCGAATCCAACCATAGCCACCATCCCCCCTCTTGACGACGCCTCAGCCGTCGGCGCGACCGCTGGCCACAGCGACACCGCCCATTCTGGATGACCCCCGTATCCGCGACGCCGGACGCCGCCTTCCCCGCCCTTGAAGGCCGACTCCGAACCTGAGCAACCCCTGGCTCCCCATACCC
>CAYFWJ010000186.1:0-4826 GCA_964346755.1 uncultured Ectothiorhodospiraceae bacterium | reverse complement strand
CGAAACAGGCCAAACCTCTCCCTCGTGAGCGGGCCTTCTTGGACCATGAAACAGAAGCCTCCGCCCAGTTTGACCGCGGCCATCGGATGGATCATGCCCCGCGATTGGGCACGCGTTGTTCGCGCGGTGAAATCGGACCTATCGGCGAGCGTCCCGGTACCGAACTCGGGTTCGGTCGGGTGTTTATCCTAAAAAAAGCGCGCCTGACGCCTTTTTGCCTGCTGCTTGATCGCGGGATACGCCCTCGCCTGCCATCCGGCCCGCCGCAACGGGCGCCCCGGTGCCAAGCCAACTTTGGCATCAACCGGCCCATCGAGACGTCACTGAAATCGACAGCGAATTCTTGTCGTATCAGCTCGTTAACCCGCGCTGAGGTCGACAGGGTCTCGAGACAACCCAGCCATCGGGGATCGTTGTCGCGCACCGTCTGCGCAACCCAGGCCATCTGTTGCGCATCGAGCTTGGATGGGGGTCCGCCGACGGGTTGAGTCCTCAGGGCCTCCCAGCCACCCTGACGTCAGCGATTCAGCCACTTGTCGATCGTCGCCGGATTGAGATCGCGCGCCTGGGCCTGGACCTCGGGGCTTGCGCCGTCCAAGATCTGTTGTACGGTTCGAATCCGTCGGGCCTCTTGAGCGGTGCGGCCCGTTTTCCGGGCGTCGGAATTGCGTTTACACGGCCTGGTCGAGCACTCGCTCGCGCCTCAAAACCGGTTAGCCTGAACGGCGGCATTCCGTCATCGCGGGCCTTATTATCCCGCAATCGAACCGTTTTTCAATCCGAACGCGTTGGAGGTTTGCCCATGAACCCCGGGCTCGTCTTGGCCATCTTGGCGGTGATCGGCTACATCGGCTTTGAGATCTATGCGGTACAGAAGGCCGGGTATCGCATGGAGGCCCCCCACATCTACGGCCAACTCGTCTCGGCCCGTCACGCCATGGAGCGCTGTGGCGACCCGGCTACAGGCCAGGTCGAGGGATTTCGCCACACCTTCGCCACGGTGCAGCAGCGGGCCGAGCAACACCTGGCCAAGGCCCATCCCGAGGCCGACACCTCGGCGATCGATGAAATGATGACCGAGCGGGCAGCGGCCGGCAAGACCGAGGTGAACGAACAGATCGAGGCCAAGGGATGCGGGAGTCAGGCGGTGTGGAAGCACCGCAAACGCTTCGAGATCTACGCCCGCAAGACACCGGGATAAGCGCAGCCCGGCCGGCGGCGGGCGTCGGGGTCGGCCCGGGCCAACTCGGAACAAGGCCCCGCCGGCTGGGCGCCAGCCGCTGCCCGCGCAGGCGAGCCGCCAGGCGCGCATTGCAGCGGCTGCCCCCACCCCAGGCCGCCGGCTCCCCGCGGTGTCGATGGATGCAGGAGGTCACCGCGACCGAGAAGCCGTTTGTTCCGCCCAGGGGATCCGGCGGGGGCGCGCGCCGCCCGGTTTTTACCCCCATCGGATGGACTCGGAAGCGGCATCGGCAGACGACCCCACGGATCACACATGCGTTCGCATGTGGCCGACTTTTAGGATCCGCCGCGAACGGGGGGGTTGATCCCGGGCCAGCCCGTTCGACCGCGGCCGCCCCGGGAGTCACGGGTCGGCTCGAGATCGTCCTGAAAGGCCTTGCGGCGACGATGTCGCTCGATCCGGGGTTCATCGACGGTGGCTCATCCCCCGTCCTTCCGGCCGGGATTGCCGGACCCCATGGGCCAAGGCGCGGGCCGGGCTGGGGTTCGATGCCTCGCCCGAGCCGGTCGACAGGGATGGAACGGTCGATGGCGTCGGCCTTGCCTCATGGGGCACGCGTCCCTACCCTTGGGTCGCGCCCCATGCCCTGTGCGGGCGTGCGACCCAACCGTCTGTCTTGGACAACCCTTCAACCGACATCCCGAACGCCCGTATGATCGAGCGACCCTGTCCCTGGTTCGATGCCGCCTGGCGTCAGGCGAGCGGCCTCCCAAACGGGACCCGAGCGTCGACCGGCGCGGGTGCCCGCCCGCGTTGCCTGCTGTGTCACGGCTTCACGGGTCGTGCCGCGGACTGGAACGACACACCCTGCGGCCACTGTCCGGCCGGCTACGCGGTGGATCTCCCGGGCCATGGTCACGCACCAGCCCCCACGAGCCCGTTTCTCGCGGAGATCGACGCCTTGTTGGCGCGCATCCCGGGGAGTATCGACCACGTCATCGGCTATTCCCTCGGCGGACGGCTGGCGCTCGCCATGCTCATGCGTGCCCCCGAGCGCTTTCGGGCCGCGACCCTCATCGCCGCCCACCCGGGCCTCGAGGACCCCGATGCCCGGGCGGAGCGCCGCGCGGCCGACCGCCAATGGATCGACCAGCTGCACCGGGAGGGCATTGCCCCCTTCGTCGAGACCTGGGAGCGCCAGCCGCTCTTCCAGACCCAGACCCATCTGCCCGCCTCGATCCGTAACCGCCAACGGGCTCGGCGCCTCGCGCAGCGCCCGGAGGGTCTGGCGGCTGCCCTGGCAACCTTCGGTTTGGGCGAGATGCCGAACACCTGGCCCGCCCTTGCCCACTACCCGGGCCAACTGCACTGGGTCGTCGGGGCCTTGGACCCGAAGTTCCGGCGGATCGCCGAGGCCGTCCAACGGATCCGGCCATCCACGCAGCTGCACCTCATCGAAGGCGTCGGGCACAACCCGTTGCTGGAGTGGCTGGCCCTGGCGAACGCCGAGCCCTCCGATCCCTGACCACTGGCCTTGTCCGGCCGACGCCCCAGGCGCCTGCGTGTCGGCTCTGCAGGACAGCCACCCCGCAGGTTCGGCCCAGCCGGGGATCCGCTGATGCTTGAAACGGGAGCGCGCCATCCATGAACCCACGCACCGATGTCGTGTTCTGGGCCCTGAGCGCCACCGTCGGGATGGCCATCGCCCTGGCGATCTTCGCCGCCCGAACCCGCTTCGCACGGCCGGTTGACCTCGCGACCGGCCTCATCGCCAGCCTCGGCTATATCCGCCCGCGCGCTGCCATCCCTGGTCTCCCGCAACCGGCCCTTGGTCTGCCGATCGGGGATGCGTGCCCCGGTGGGCGGTGGATTGTTGCTGCTCGGGGTCGGGGTCATGGGCGCGAGCCGCCGGCAGCTCAACCAGGCCGGGCCCCAAGGAAACGCGACGGCCACGATCGCTAGCGACGACCGCCCCTCCTCGGCAACGGCCTAGACGGCTGGGTTCGGCATCCGTTGTACCTCGGTGACATCCTCTGGGGGCGGGGTTGGGCCGTCTGAATAGTGGATAGACGCCGCCCTCGCCGTCGCCCTCACGCCCCTGTGGTGGTTGATGCGTTGGCTCCTTGCCCTCCTTGAGGAACAACGCCTCATCGATCCGTACGGCGACGCTTACCAGGGCCATCGCCGGCGAGTGACCGAGCGCATCCTGCCGAGCCTCCGACGCGCGGGCGGGCCGACGCCCGATCCTCTGGATTTGAAGCCGAGTGGGGGCTCCCGTAGGATCAGGCGCTCCACCCCCGACGGATAGACGCCGCCCATGGCCACAGCGCACCGAACCTTCAAGCTGGATCTCTGGGTCTTTCAGGGTTCGATGAGCCCGCAGAACCTCGAGGTCCTGCGCGATCTCAAAGCGGCGGACGACCGCCAATTCACCAAGGGACTGCGGATCACCGGCAAGGTCGCCGAGATCCGGGACGGGCAGTCCGATGACTACGCGATCACCACCTTGGACACGGGGCGCTGGAACCCTGAGGAGGGGGAGACCCCGCGCCTGGTCGCCAAGCTCTTCCGCAGTGGCTCCAAACGCATCGATTGGGCGGGGAGTATCGAGGCATTGAATGTCGCAGGACGGGCGAGCACCGCCGGTGCCGGGACGCCGTTGATCAACCTCGCCGTCATCCTGGATCAATCCACGGAGGTGGGTCGCATCGACGAAGTGGCGCGGCGCTGTTTTGCCATCAGTCCGCGTTTCGCCGGGGCCTTTCTGCAGGACGAGAAACGCTGGCTGCCCCTGCGTCTGACCCGCCAGCTCCTGCGTCCTGGGGTCGACTACAAGGTGACCGACGGCAACGGCCGCCGTGTCGCCTTCATCGACGGTCGTCTGGTCGCCCTCGGCTACGACGCCCGGGTGACCATCGAAGACGAGGCGTTGGCCCGCAACGCCCGATTCTGCCACTGGCTGCTGCTCTTCGGGATGACCCTGCCGCACCTGGGCTCCATCCGCCGCCAACTACGTCGCGCGAATCGGGCCGGCGAACCGGTCGAGCCCGATGCCACAGAATCCTGGCTATTGGCCAACCCGCGGCGTTACCGCCACTGACACGGTCTACAAGGTCCCATTCATGCCCTTCGCCGAACTCCTCAAGTCGCTGGTCGACCTCGTGCTCGCCGCCGCTTTCTTCGGGATCATGGCAGCGGTCGTCACCAGCGCCATCCTTATTGTCCTCGCCCTCCCCGTGGTGCTCATCGGCGCCTTCAACAAGGAACGGGACTTCACCCCCTGGATCGCGCCCACCATCGGGACCCTCTTCGGCGTGGCCTACGTGGCGATCTGGATCGGCCACTGGGCCGACCTCAATCCCCTCGCCGGTATCAACGGCTCCGCCTCGCCCCCGACACCCCAAGCCACGAGCGATCTTTCCCAAGAGCAGGCGTTTCAACGATGTCAGCGGCAGGTACAGAACCAAGTCACGGCGAGCGATGACAACACCGCCCCGACCCCGGAACAGATCCAACAAGCCATTACCGAGTGCATGGCGGGCTACGGCTCAGATCGATCGTTCTAAAAACCAATGCCCCAACAACCCCATGCCACGCCACCCCGATACTCGGCCGTTCGTAGGATAGGCCGACGCCAGGAGGC
>CAYFWJ010000185.1:0-4841 GCA_964346755.1 uncultured Ectothiorhodospiraceae bacterium | reverse complement strand
GCGAGCCCTGCCTTAGTATGAGGGAAGAGCAGGTCCATGAAACGCTCTGCAGTCGGCTGCGGTTCGTGATTCGCGAGCCCCGGGCGCTCGTTCGCCTCGATGATCCAGTAGTCCTTGCCGTGCACGGAAGGGACCATGAGATCCAAACCAACGACCGGTATCTCGAGCGCTTGGGCGGCGCGGATGCAGGCATCCACCAACGTGTGCGAGACCATATCGGTCACGTCGTGAATGGTGCCCCCCGTGTGGAGATTCGCGGTCTTGCGCACCGTGACATGCGCCCCTGCCGGGGGGACATCCTCCAACCCATAGCCGGATTCCTCGAGGCAACGGACGGTCTCCGAGTCGATCGGGATGTGACTCTCGCCCCCCGTGGCCGCCGCCCGGCGGCGGCTCTGCTTCTGGATCAGGTCCTGGATGCGGTGCTTGCCGTCCCCCTCCACCTGGGGTGGACGACGCACCGCGGCGGCCACGAGTTTGTAATCGATGACGATGGCCCGAAGGTCTTGTCCCTCCACGAATTGTTCGAGCAGGACGCTATCGCTGACTTGGCGTGCGATCCGGATGGACTCCTGTAGCCCCTCGATGGTGCGGATATCCACGCTGATGCCCCGGCCTTGTTCACCGCGCACCGGCTTGACCACCACCCGACCCTGCTCGGCGAGGAAGGCCTCCTCCTGGGCCGCCTCCCCGGCTCGCCGCTGAGCCGGGACACGCAGCCCGGCCTTGGCGAGCACGCGGCGGGTGACCGCCTTGTCGTCGCAGCGGCTCATGGCGATGGCCGTGGTGTGGTCGGACAGCGATTCGCGGCAGGTCACGGTCCGTCCCCCGAAGGTCAACGCGAAATACGCCGCCTCCTCGTCCAACACCTCGACCTGGACCCCTCGGCGACGGGCCTCATCGATGATGATCTTGGCATAGGGATTCAGCTCGGCCTCAGGATCGGGCCCCATGAACAGCCGTTCGTTGATGCTGTTCTTATTCTTCACGCAGAAGACCGGGATGCGCTGAAAACCCAGTTTCTCGTATAGGGCGATCGCCTGGGTATTGTCATGCATCACCGAGAGGTCCAGATAGGAGCGTCCCCGCGCCAGGTAATGCTCGGACAAGGCCCGCACCAGGGACTCACCGATGCCAGGCAACGGCGTCTGCGGATCGACCACCAGCGCCCATAGGCTCGAGGCATTCTCCGGGTCGTCGAAGGCAATGCGATGATCCACCCCGGTCACCGCCCCGAGCACCGTGCCGGTGGTGTCGTCCACCGCGATCAATACCGACAACTCCGGAGTGGTGGCGGCGTCCGTAAAGAAGGTGTTGAGCGGCTCCACCATGTGGCGGGCCGAGTAGATCCGGTTGACCGCCTCGGCCTCCTCGAGGCCGGTTAGCTCGCGGATCGTGATGCCGCGCAATGGACCGGAACGGGGTGCGTACTGCGCGAGTTCCAGGCGAAAGGTGTGGGAGGGGTCCAAGAACAGCTCTTGAGGGGCCAGGGCGATGACCACATGGGGATCCCGCAGATACAACGCAACATCCCGGCGACCCGGTTGTTCTTCCCGGATCGTGGCGGCCAACTCATCGTTGTCGGAGAAGGTCTGAGCAAAGATGAGGCGTCCCCAACCGAGGTCGACGATGGCGTTCGATTTGCCGCCGATCGGCAGATCGGGGAGCGGGTAGTGCAGCGGTCGCGGCTCGTCGGCTGGCAGCATGACGGAGGCCCTCCCAATGGATAACGAATACGAAGCGAAGTCGCGGTCCCGTGCGCCGCCGCGCACCGTGCGGGGCCCCGCGGGCCCCAGTACCCGCCCCCCTTCGGTGCACGATCAGGAAAACCCAAGCGATATTCGTGCCGAATCCGTCGGCCACGCGGCTCCCTACCCTCGGGGCTTAATCCCCCGCGCTCGTGGCCGGCGCCCAGGCATGCGGGCGACGCATGCGACGCAACGCCCAGCCCTGCGCGGTCAGGTAAAGATTCCAGCCCCGCAGGGCCCAACGAAACCAAGGCCCCTGGGTCGGAAACCCGGCCGCGCGCACGATCAGGCGCACCGTGCGCGGTCGGTGCTCCGCGGCATAATGCGCGAGGAGACTCGATTGCAGCCGACGATTCGCCCATCGACGATTATACCGCGCCTCGGGGGGACAGTTCGCGCAATGATAGGCATACGCGAGCTCGTCATCGCCACTTTCGCGAATCCGTCCGAGGATGACCCGAAGCCGCTGCCACCGAGAAACACCCTCGTCGACCGCGTACTTCTGCAACGTCCGATAGAATAAGGTGTAGTGGCGGATCTCATCGGTGGCAATCCAATGGGCGATGGAGCACAGAACCGGCTCCCGGCTCGCATCACGCAGGGCAAAATACAAGGTACTCGTACCGGTCTCGACGATGCAGCGGGCGGTCATCTCGCCGGTTCGCGAACCGCGCACCGAGGCGGTGGCATCAACGGGCAGGCGGTAGCCCGCGCGAAAGCGCTCCAAAGCGGCGCGAAAGTCAAAGCTTGGATCGGCGAGCTCGGCCCAACGGCCTAACACCTCCCCGTGCTTGATCTCTTCATCCGCCCATCGGTCGACCTCGGCCGCAAAGGCCGGATCGTCGGCGAAGACCTGTTGCAGATATACCCGGTAGTCGGCGGCATTGCCCTCCACGAGGCTGGCGGCCTTCACCAGGGCAAGCAGCTCGGGATCGACCTGGTTGCCCTCAAAGCGTTCCCACGGAATCGTCGTTTCGGACCATTCGCGCATCGGTATCCCCTCATGGTTCGAGGTCGGCTACGGGGGTCGCTCGTGCGGCGACGCGTGGTTTCTTACTCGGGAGGTGCGGTCGAAGCGGCGGTATTGGAAGGGCCTAGCCGACGCAGTGGGTCTCGGCGGCACTTTGTCGCACGCGCATGGTCCCAGGTGTCGTTTAGGCGGCGCCGGTGTCTTGGACCGGAATCCAATCCCGACCTTGGCTCGCCGACCCGGGCCGCGCACGAACGAATAGCCCCACCCTCCCGGCGATCGATTCCCTTCGGTTTTTCATAACATAGCGCCCCCATGAACGAAAACGACGACGCCATGAGCCCTCGGATTTACCTCGGACAAGCCGGATCGGATCCGTTGTATCAAGCCGCCGCCATGAGCAATCGGCACGGTCTGATCACGGGCGCCACGGGAACCGGCAAGACCGTGACCCTGCAACGCCTGGCTGAGGGATTCGCCCAGCTGGGTGTCCCCGTCCTCGCCGCCGATATCAAAGGCGATCTCTCCGGGCTGGGTGCGACGGCGCGGCGCTCGCCGGCTATCGACGAGCGCCTCATCACCATGCCCGGCTTCGCCTGGTCGCCGCGGGCAGCCCCCGTGATGTTCTGGGATGTATTCGGGGAGGCGGGCTGTCCGGTACGCACGACCCCCTCGGAGATGGGGCCCCGGCTCCTGGCGAATCTGCTGCGGCTGAACGAGGTTCAGGAGGGCGTGCTCTACTCGGCCTTCCGGATCGCCGATGATCAAGGGCTGTTGCTGCTCGACCTCAAGGATCTGCGCGCCCTATTGGCCTGGATGAGCGACAACGCCTCGGCGCTACGCGCCGATTACGGCACGCTTTACCCGCAAAGCATCGGGGCTATCCAACGCCGCCTGCAAATCCTGGAGTCCCAGGGCGCCGAGGCCTTCTTCGGGGAACCGGCCCTGGCCCTTGAGGACCTCCTGCGCCGGGACGATAACGGGCACGGCCTGATCCATCTGGTGGATGGCACCCGACTGGTCCGGGAATCCCCTCGCGTCTACGCCGCCTTCCTCATGTGGCTACTCGCCGAACTCTTCGAGCAGCTCCCGGAAGTCGGCGATCCGGATCGCCCCGTCTTCGTGCTGTTCTTCGACGAGGCCCATCTCCTGTTCGAGGACGCCCCCCGGGCCCTCCTCGACACACTCGAGCAAGTGGTCCGCTTGATTCGCTCTAAGGGGGTTGGCGTGTATTTCGTCACCCAGAGCCCCCTGGACATCCCCGAGGAGGTCCTCGGCCAACTCGGCCTGAAGATACAGCACGCCCTGCGGGCCTTCACCCCCAAGGATCGCAAGGCCGTCCGAGCCGTGGCCGACAACTTTCGCGCCAATCCGGATCTGGATGTCGCCACCGCCATCACCGAGCTCGGGGTCGGCGAGGCCCTCGTATCACCCCTCGACGCGTCCGGGGTCCCCCAACCGGTCGCCCGGACCCTGATCGCCCCCCCGATGTCCCGCATCGGTCCGCTCACGACCGACGAACGGGCCACCATCAATGCCACCTCGCCGCTCATGGAACGCTACCGCGACGCCATCGACCGTGAATCCGCCTACGAGCAGCTCCAGGCCCGAACCGAACAAGCCATCGAGGAACCCGACGATCACCAAGCCAATGGGGGGCGTTCCCGGGGCTCGGGTCGCCAAACCGTCACGGAATCCTTCCTCAAGAGCGTCGCCCGTTCGGTCGGGCGTCAGTTAGGGCGGCAACTCGTGCGCGGGGTAATGGGGTCGCTACTCAGCGGTCGGCGCTAGGGGACAGGCACCCCTCGTCCCATCGTCAGGCGAGGCCGGGGGATGACACGATCCGAAATCGCCGAGGGGGCCTCCTCGAACCCACCCAGACCCTCGCCGATCGCATCGGGACGATTCGGCGCGATGAAGCTAGGTTTATTTTAATCCCTCCAGGACACGCAGGTAGGATGCCGCGACATCCTCGATGGCAAAGCGTCCCAAACTGTCCTCAGGGATGGGAACCCCCTCTGCCAGGGACTGATCGATGGCGCGCGCCAGGGCCGGGGCGTTGTTCACCGGCACCAACCAGCGAGCCAGATCGCCGATCAGGATCTCGCGGGGCCCGTGGTCAC
>CAYFWJ010000184.1:0-4849 GCA_964346755.1 uncultured Ectothiorhodospiraceae bacterium | reverse complement strand
TGGAGCTGGCGACAGGAATCGAACCTGCGACCAACTGATTACAAATCAGTCGCTCTACCGTCTGAGCTACGCCAGCGTCATGCTCTTATTGTACGGTTTGTTGGTACGCCTGCAAGACCTGTTCTCAGTCGATTGGGGTGGCTCAGCTCGCCTCCGCCGAGGTACCGGCGAGTCGTTCGGCGAAGCGCAGACCGTTCTCGACACAGTCGCCGACGGCGATGCCGTCCCGCCAGTTGGCACGGAAGTGCAAACCGGGTCGGGTCGCGGCAGCCGCATCGATGGCAGCGAGTCGCTCGAGATGACCGAGGTTATATTGCGGAATGGCCCGAGGCCAGGGGGTGACGCGCTGATAGACGGGATCGGCCCGAAGGTCGAGCAGGGGACTCAGTTCCCGGACAACGCGCTGGACCACGGCCTCCGCCGGCTCGCTCTGCCAGGCTCGGCCGCGGGCGCCGCCGATGAAGCAGGTGAGTAGCACCGTGTCGTCGGGGGCGCGTCCTGGGAACAGGGTGGATAGGAACAGGGCGCCCAGGGTGGCTTGTCCTTCCCGGCTCGGGATGAGGGCCCCGAAGCCGTCGAGTGGATGGCCGACATCAGAGCGCCGGAAGCCGAGGGAGACGCTGTGGACCGGGGGATAGTCGATGGCGCGCAGGGCGTCGGCCGCCGCGGGCAGCCAGTCCGCCAAGAGCTCGGCCGTCTCCTGGGCTGGCGTTGCGAAGACGATTTGCTCGGCGGACTGGTGTTGGTCGCCCGTGCGGATCAGCCAGTGATCCGCCTCGGGGATGACCTGGTCGACCCGTTGCTGACCCTGGTAGCGCGTCCCGAGCTGCTCGGCGATCGTGCCTGGGAGCGTCGCCAGACCGCCTTCGAAGGAGATGAGTCGACTCTTGGGCGGTTTGGGGGCGTCCTTCGGCCGTGCCTTCTTCTTGGCCCGTGCGGCTCGGATCGCACCCGTCATCAACGAGCCGTAGTCCCGTTCCAGCTCGTAGAGCTTTGGGAAGGCCGCCTGGATGGAGAGCTGGCGGGGGTCGCCGGCATACACCCCGGAGACGAACGGATCGAGCGCCCAATCGACGATCTCCCAACCGAGCCGGCGCCCCATGAAATCGGCGACGCTTTCCTCGCCTCCGGGACCGGCCTTGACGAACGGCTCGCGGAATAACCGACGCTTACCCCGGCCCGACCACAGGGGGCTTCGCACGAGGCCGACGGGGCTCATCGGGATCGGCAGCGGTCGGCCATCGCGGACGATGAAGCGCTTCTTCGCGGCGCGGTTCGCCTCCTGCACCTGCGCCTCGAGCCCGAGTTCGGCGATGAGACGCCGCAATGAGGGCTTGTTGTCCATGATCGTGTTCGGGCCGAGTTCCATCTGGAAACCCTGCTCCCAAGCCGTTTGAATGGAGCCCCCGGGGTGGCTCCCGCCATCGATCACCTGGACGTCGCGGCCGGCTCGATGCAGGAACCAGGCCGTTGACAGTCCGGAGATGCCGCCGCCGATGACGATGAATTCATGCATGAATGCCTCTCCTCCAGCAGGGAAAGAATCGATGTGTCGTGAAGCGATTGTCGGTCACGCCGGTGGCCTCGTGTCACACAGACGCCTCGATGCGGTTCTCCAGCCAGCGGGTGCTGAGGGTTTGGGCGATGGGATCCGCCCCCGCGATCGCTCGGCCCAGGGCCTGTACCGGGGGGATCAGGGGTTCATCGCGTACCAGTTCGGCGAGACGTAGCCCCAGGCCACCGGATTGTCGGGTCCCGAGGAGCTCCCCGGGGCCGCGCAGGCGCAGATCCGCCTCGGCGATTCGAAACCCGTCGTCGGTCTCCCGCAAGGCCTGGATCCGGTCCCCGGCAACGGGTGACAGGGCGCCATGGTACAGCAAGACGCAGTAACTTTGCCGGGTGCCGCGCCCGATTCGCCCGCGTAGCTGATGAAGCTGGGCGAGCCCGAAGCGTTCCGCGTTCTCGATGACCATCAGGGTCGCGTCCGGGACGTCCACGCCGACCTCGACCACGGTGGTGGCGACGAGCAGATCCAGGGTACCGTTCTTGAAGTCGGCCATGACCTGTTCGCGCTCGGCGGCGGGTAGGCGTCCGTGGAGAAGCCCGATGCGAATCCCGGGCAGCCGTTCCCGGAGGCGGGTCACCGTGTCTTCGGCCCCCGGCCCAGGGGCATCCTCCGGGGTTTCGATGAAGGGGTTGACCCAATAGGCCTGCTGGCCGGCTCGACAGGCCTCGGCGAGTCGGGCTTCGACGCGTTCACGCCGCGCGGCGGGGACGGCGAGGGTTTGCACGGGGCGGCGGCCCGGCGGTCGTTCGCGGATGACGGACTGGGCCAGATCGGTGTAAGCCACCATAGCCAGGGTTCGCGGGATGGGGGTCGCCGTCATGATTAATTGATGGGGTTCGCGCGTCCCCGTCCGTCCCTTGTCATGGAGCGCGAGGCGCTGATGGACCCCAAAGCGATGCTGTTCATCGACCACCACCAGGGCGAGATGGTGAAAGGCGACGGACTCCTGGAAGAGGGCGTGGGTCCCGACGACCACGGGGCAGGTCCCCGCGGACAGGCTGTCCAGGGTGGTTCGTCGCGTGGCCCCCTCGAGGCGGCCGGTCAGGCGGGTGACTGAGACGCCGAGGGGCTGGAACCAGGCCTGGAGGCTGTGGAATTGCTGTTCGGCTAGGAGCTCGGTTGGGACCATGAAGGCGGCCTGACCACCCCGCTCGACTATGGCTGCACACGCAGCTGCCGCCACCACCGTCTTGCCGGAGCCGACATCGCCCTGCAGGAGGCGCCGCATCGGTCGTGGGTTGCTCAGGTCAGTAACCAGGGTCTCGAGGGCCCGGTGTTGATCGCCCGTCAGCTCAAAGGGTAGCCCGGCGAGGAAATCCGCCAGCAGCCCGGCCCGCGGTGGTGTCGATGCCAGCGTTGGGGCCTTGGTGGGAGTGGGCTCGTGGGCCCACGCGAGATGGTGGGCGAGGAGCTCGTCGAGGGCGAGTCGCCGGTGCCAGGGGGATGTGCCCGCTTCGAACGCGGGGCCGACGCACCGAGCCGGCGGGTAGTGTACGGTTCGAAAGGCCTCGATCAGGCCCGGCCACTCGGCCGCCGTCGCGCCCGGGAGGGGCTGCTCGGTCAACAGCCGTTGCAGGGCCGCGTCCGCCGGCTGTTCGGTGAGGCCGTCCAGGACGTGGGCCGTTAGGCGGCGTAGCGTCGCCTGCGGGAGTTGGGCGGTGCTCGGGTAGATCGGGGTCAGCCGGTCCGAGGGGCTCGCTCCGGAATCGGCGTCCTCCAGCTCCGGATGGATCATCGAGCAGCGCTCGCCATAGGCCGCGATCTCGCCGAAACAGCGGATCGCTCGACCCGGGGTCAGGTGTCGGGTTTGAAACCCGGAGAAATGAAAGAAGACCAGTGTGAGCTGTCCGGTTGGATCTTCAACGTGGGCCTCGAGATAGCGGCCCCCCTGGCGGCTCGAGCGGATGCGGCTGTCCGTGACGGTGGCCGCGATCAGCAGGCGCTCCCCGGGGCGCACGGAGTTGATCGCGCGGGCGTGGACCCGATCTTCATAGCGCAGGGGCAGGTGGCACAGGACGTCCCAGAAGCGCTTGAGTCCGAGACGGTGGAGGCGCTCTGCGGTTCGGGCGCCGATCCCGTTCACGCGTTCGACGGGTTGTCCGAGCCAATTCGGGTCCATCGGGGGATTCTAACGCGTTCGTTCGTGACGGTGCGCTCGCCGCCTTGGCGTGTGTCGTTGACCACACGGTTCCGCTGCTTGGTGCGGGATTTCGTTGGGGAGATGTGGCAAGGGTTGAGTGGCGGTTTGCAGGCATTCGGCGATTCGAGGGAACCCATTGATCCGGCCATCGACGTGTCGTCACGCGGGTCTCCGTGCCTCCGGGGCGGTCGATCCTGTGCCTTTCGGTCTCCGTGTAGCACTGGGGCGAGATATACGGGATGCGCTCGTCCAGGGCCAGGCTTTTGGGTAATGCGTTTTTCGGAAGGGTCGCCGATGGGTTGCCAATCGCCCGTCCGGATCCGTCTTCGCTCCACAACACGACGGACAGCCTATAGCGTTTGTATTAAAGAAATGTGATAGCGGCCGCGGTGTTTACTTGTTGATTTACTTCCAAGTGCTATTTTTAGGAACTTAAAAATTGATTTTCGTGTCACTTTGCCGTCATTCGCTGGGGCCGATTGCCTTATGTTTGACTCAGGTCAAAGCCCGTCCAATGTGGAGGCCCCAAATGACAATAGGATTCAATTTCCTCGTCGAGACAGCGATGCGTGGGTTTGTTTTTGGTCAAGCTGAAGGCTCGACCCGACATCGGGGTTGTCCGGATGTGGAGAAGGGGTGAGGGATCCGGGGCGGGGGAGAAACGGGCTTTGGCTTGGGTGCGGTGGTACCGGCAGGCCTCCCGTCGCGCCGGGTCTCTGGATGCCGTCAAGGGGGTTGTGATCGAACCGCTTGAAGAGGGCGTTATGTTTCCTTGTCTTATTTCGATAACAGTCAAGTCCCGGAAGGTCCAGGCGTGCAATCAGGGTTGCCGTGAGATCGTTGGCGAGATGCCCATATCCCCGCCGAGACGCGCTTAGACGTGGGGGCAGATCAAGGGTTGTGCGAAGTTGGATCCAGAGAGACAGGCGAAGCGCATCATCACTCCAATCCCATTCGATCCATGGCCGCCGTGCGTCATGAACACATCATAGCGGCGAGCGAGACGAGTGTTAGTGGTTTGGTTAGGATTGTCTACTTCCTGAATCCGTGACTTCAGGGCAACCTGAAGCGGCTGAGCCCCTGCTATTAGGGCGTGTTGACGTTTCACATTGGGAGCCATAAAAAAACCGCACGCCAAGGCC
>CAYFWJ010000183.1:0-4864 GCA_964346755.1 uncultured Ectothiorhodospiraceae bacterium | reverse complement strand
CCCCCCCGCAAGCCCGAGGCGCTTCGAAGCGGTTTCGTTGACCCCCTGGGGCGGCGTTCTCCGAGGAGCAACCGATGCGCTTCGCTCGCGCTCAGCACATCCTACAGCCCCTACGGATCCGTTATTCGTTGGGGGACGTTCATCGTGGCTCGATCATTCGCCGAGGAGTTGCCGGAGGTAGGCGCCGTAGCCATTCTTGCCAAATCGTTCGGCGCGTTGGCGGAGGCCGGCGCGGTCGATCCATCCGTGGTGGAAGGCGATTTCGTCGGGGCTGCCGGTCTGTAGGCCTTGGCGCTCTTCGAGGGTACGTACGAAGTTGCCGGCATCGAGCAGGCTCCCGTGGGTGCCGGTGTCGAGCCAGGCGTAGCCGCGTCCCATGAGTTCGACGCGGAGTTGATCGTTGCGGCGGTATTGCTCGAGGAGGTCGGTGATCTCAAGCTCGCCGCGATCCGAGGGGGTGACGGTCGCCGCCCGCGCGGGGGCCTCGCCATCGAGGAAGTAAAGCCCGGTGACGGCGTAGTTGGAGGCGGGCTGGCGGGGTTTCTCGACGAGGCTTTCGACGCGCCCGTCGGCGTCGAACCCGACCACGCCGTAGCGGGTGGGGTCGGCGACCCGGTAGCCGAAGACCGTGCCGCCGCGCGATCGGCGATCGGCCTCGCGTAGGCGTTCGGTGAGCCCGTGGCCGAAGAAGAGGTTGTCGCCGAGGACGAGGGCGGACGGCGCCCCGGCGAGGAAATCCGCCGCCAGGAGATAGGCCTGGGCCAGGCCCTCCGGGGCGGGTTGGACGATCCAGGTAAACGACAGCCCCCATGGCTCGCCGGTGCCGAGGAGCCGCTGGAAGGCCGACTGGTCCTCCGGCGTGGTGATGATCGCGATCTCCCGGATACCCGCGAGCATGAGCACCGAGAGGGGGTAATAGATCATCGGTTTGTCGTAGATGGGCAAGAGCTGCTTGGAGACCCCGAGGGTGACGGGGTACAGCCGGGTGCCGGAGCCCCCGGCGAGGATGATGCCTTTGCGGGCGGTCATGAGGGGCGTGCTCCCAGCTCGGTCAGGATCGCGGTGAGGCCGACGCGCCAGTCCGGGGGCTCGATGCCGAAGACCGTGCGGGTCGTGGAGGTGTCAAGTCGGCTATTCAGGGGACGCGGGGCGGGAGTGGGCCATGCGCTCGTGGGGATATCGACGACCTCGACCGATCGCCCGGCCTGGTCGAAGATCGCCCGCGCGAAGTCCGCCCAACTGGTCGGCGGGCTGCCGGCGAAGTGGTAGGTGCCGGCCACGCTGGGGTCGGTCTGGAGTCGCCGCGCCATCGCCCACAGGGCGTCCGCGAGGGCGGCGGCGGGGGTTGGACACCCGATCTGATCGGCGACGACCGTCAGTCGATCCTTGGTTTCGGCCAACCGCAACAGGGTCTTGACGAAGTTCTTGCCGTGGGCCGAGACGACCCAGGCGGTGCGGAGGATGGCATGCCGCCCGCCCGCGGCCCGCACGGCCTGTTCGCCGGCGAGCTTGGTCCGTCCGTAGGCCCCGAGCGGGGCGGTCGCGTCCGTCGTTTTCCAGGGCTGCGTGCCGGAGCCATCGAAGACGTAGTCCGTGGAGATGTGCAGGAAGGGCCGGTCTCGCGCGGCGGCGGCCCGGGCCATGGCCCCGGGGGCCTCGGCGTTGAGGGTGTGGGCCAAGGCCTCCTCCGACTCGGCCTGGTCGACCGCCGTGTACGCTGCGGCATTGATGACGAGGTCGACCTCCGCCTCGGCGATGCGCTTGGCGCATGCCCCGGGGTCGCCGAGGTCGGCGACCTCCCGCCCGAGGGACGTGACCGTGGCGTCCGCCGGCGCGCGCCGAATGAGCTCGGTGGCGACTTGGCCGGTTTGGCCGACGATGAGGACGTTCATGATGGCGTTTCGGTCGTTGTCGATGTTGAAGACGCCAGGCCGAGCCGCTCGCCGACGCCCTGGCGGTCCTGGAGGGCGCGCCACCAGGCCTCGTTGGTGCGATACCAGTCGACCGTCTGGGCGAGGCCTTCTTCGAGGCTCACCGATGGGCGCCAGCCGAGCTCGCGGCGGATGCGGGTGGGATCGATGGCGTAGCGGGCGTCGTGACCGGGGCGGTCGGCGACGAAGGTGATGAGCCGGTCGTGGGGGGCCGCCGCTGGGCGGCGCACGTCCAGGAGGCGGCAGATCAGGTGCACCAGGTCGATGTTGCGGGCCTCGGCCTCGCCCCCGATGGTGTAGCTGCGCCCGGCCTCGCCCCGTTGGAGCACGGTCAGCAGGGCATCGGCGTGATCCTCGACGTGCAGCCAGTCGCGGACGTTCTCGCCGGTGCCGTAGACGGGAATCGACCGTTCGGCGAGGGCGTTCAAGATGACCACGGGAATGAGTTTTTCGGGGAACTGATAGGGTCCGTAGTTGTTGGAGCAGTTGGTCAGTAGGGTCGGCAGCCCGTAGGTCTCGCCCCAGGCCCGGACCAGGTGATCGCTCGCCGCCTTGGAAGCGGCGTACGGGCTCCGCGGCGCGTAGGGGGTGGTCTCGGTGAAGGCGCCGGTCGGGCCGAGGCTGCCGTAGACCTCATCGGTCGAGATATGGTGGAAGCGGAAGCCCTCCGGTCGCCCGGCCCGCTCCCAGTACGCGCGGGCGGCCTCGAGCAGGGTGTAAGTGCCGGTGATGTTGGTGGCGATGAAGGTGCCCGGGCCATCGATGGAGCGGTCGACGTGGCTCTCGGCGGCGAGGTGCAGGATCGCCTCGGGGGCGTGTTCCGCCAGGATGGCGTCGACCGCGGTTCGATCCCCGATGTCGGCTTGCACGAAGTGGTAGTTCGGGGCCCCCGCGACGGACTGTAGGTTGTCGAGGCAGGCGGCGTAGGTCAGGGCATCGAGGTTGATGACGGTGTGGCCCTCGGCCACGGCTTGGCGCACGACGGCCGAGCCAATGAACCCAGCCCCACCGGTGACGAGCAGCCTCATGGACCCGCTCCATCGACGAAGGGTGTCTCGAATGCCCGGAACCCCGGTGCGGCGGCGTCCTTGGGGCTGAGCAAGGCATCCTCGGCGGACACGCCCCATTCAATGCCCAGATCGGGATCGTCCCAGCGCACCGAACCCTCGGTCTCGGGGGCGTAGTAATCGGTGCATTTGTAGAGGACCTCCGTGTCTGGCTCCCGGGTGACGAACCCGTGGAGGAACCCGGGCGGGATCCAGAGCTGTGTTCCGTCCGCGGCGCTCATTTCCACACCGATCCATTGGGCAAAGGTGGGGGAGCCGCGCCGGATGTCGACGGCCACATCGAGGATTGCCCCTCGGCCGACCCGCACGAGCTTGCCCTGGGCATGGGGTGGGGCCTGGAAGTGGAGACCGCGGACGGTGCCAGGTGGGTGGGAGACAGACTGATTGTCCTGCACGAAGTCCTCGGGCACACCGTGGGTGGCCCAAGCTCGGCGATTCCAGACCTCGGCGAAGAAGCCGCGGTCATCCTGAAAGCGACGGGGGGTCAAGCGCAGGACCCCGGGTAGCTCGGTCTCCTGGATCTCCATGGTCGCTCGTTGCCTCGTTATTCATGGGAATCGATCGGATGCGCGGACTCCGCCGGTCGGCTGCGCCGCTTTTCAAGCACGACGAGCCGCGGATAGACCCCACTGATGGAGACGACCCGCTGGCCGAGGGACCGCCAACCGCCGATCCGGCGCATCGCCCTCAGGGCCGCCTGGTGGCGGTAGGTTAGCATAACCAGCCGAGCCCCGGGACGCAGGACCCGTTGGGCGGCCTCGAAGAAGCGGGCGTAGAAGCCTTCGAAGTGGATCCCCTTGCCGAGGCGATAGCCGTAGGGGGGATTGGTGACGATGGCGTCGAGCTGATTCGCGGGGATCCAGTCGCTTAGGTCTTCGGCGGGGGCGATGCGAACCGTACTGCGCGCGCCGAGGCCGTTGGCTTCGAGGTTGCTCCAGGCGCCCTCGGCGGCCGGGGGGTGGTGATCCCCGCCGTCGAGCTGGGCCGCCGGGGCCATCGACCCCGCCTCGAGGAGGATGGTCCCCGAGCCACAAAAGGGATCGGCGATGGCGCGAGTGGTCGCGTCCACCCCGGCGAGCCGGAGGGCGGCGTAGGCGATATTTGGCTTGAGGGCCACCCGTTGCCGGTAGGGCATGGCGTGGCGGTGGGACAGGGGCTCGGGGGTCACGCGCACCCCGACGAGGGCGGTTCGTTCGACCACGTGGATCTGCACATCGACGGTCCAGTGCTCGAGGTTGACGGGGGCCTGGAAGCGCTCGACGATCACGGCGCCGGCCGCGCGGGCCATGTCCATGCTCGTGAACGGGTGGGTACCGGTTCGATCGCCGGTCACTCGGAAGGGGACCGGCGGGTCGAGTTCCGGAAGATCCAGGGTGGCGAACGGTTCCGTCACGGACGCAAGGTCGGGCGGATACGGCAGCCTGAACTGGGTGATGGGACGGAGCAGGTGATGGATGCTGCGGAGTTGGTACGCCACCGGGAGGAGGGCGCGGAGCGATTCCGGGACGGTGATGTGCACGCGACCGCCGAGGCCGCTGTCGAGGCGCTCGATGTCGGCGGCCGCATAGCCTGCACCGACCCAGCGTTCGCGGAGCTCATCGAGCACGAGGGTTTCGAGGCCCGGGTTGGTGGTGGCGATGAGCTGGGCCGGCCGTTGGTCGCCGACGCGCTCGAGGGTGTGTTGTAACGGGTCGGCGACCCGTTCGGGGCGAGGAGGGGGTCCGGGATTCATCGCGACAGAATGGCCCAGGGCCGGCGCGCGCGGCAAGCCCGAGTGCGGCATTTGGGACGGGAGATGGGGGAGGGGTGGTGCGTTGGTCATGCGTGCGTCCGTCGCTGCGGGTGTCCTTGAGGGCGTCCTGGGTG
>CAYFWJ010000182.1:0-4881 GCA_964346755.1 uncultured Ectothiorhodospiraceae bacterium | reverse complement strand
GAACGCGCGATATGCCCCCGCGTGCCACCGACGTCCACCGTCCCTGGATGCGACCGAGTACCGCCCGGAAAAAGCCGGTACGGCCACTATACCCGTTATATCATTGCAGCTCCTGGATAGCCCAACCCGGGTCCCTCATTGCAACCGATCCGAATCGAGACGCTGCCCACAGGTCTCCCCGGAAGGGCACTGTCCCCGCCCGGGACACTCGACCAAACGACCGACTCCCCTGCTTATCAAACACCCGCAGTACCCCGCGGTAGCGATCACGGCGAGCCGAGATTTTGCACCTCAAGTGATCAAGTGATTGACATCCAGCTAACCATCGGCTAGACACAATCGTTGGGTTATCGAATGGTGCTGTCAGGCCGCAAGGTAGGCAGGAGGCGTTTTGAGAATGGGCTGCGCTTTGAGATTGAGCCGCGACCGGAAAACGCCGAGGCCTTTGCCATACCCCGGCGAAATCCCCGACTCATCGCGGCTCAACACGAGCGACGGCAAGGGGTGCCACGGCATTGCAGAGCGAAGTCAACAATCCAGCTAGCCAATGGCCGCAAATTCGGGGGCGAAATAGACAGGTTCTGGTTCTTGCGGTGTGGAGGACGCAGCCGCTCCTTTGGTATAAGACAAACAAGCAAGAAAGAGATGCGACGCCAAAATGCGAAATGCGAGTTCGTATGGGCGTTTTCAAAAAACTTAAGTAACCGGAAGGCTTCTATGAGCACAAAAGACGCATACAAGCAGAAACTACAGGCCCAATTAAATGAATGGAACGCGGAAATCGAAAAGCTTAAAGCAAAAGCAGACAACGCAGAAGCCGACGCTCGAATTGAATACCAAGAGCAAATTGAGGAATTACGGTCGATGCACGAAACGGCGAGCGATAAGCTTGCTGAGTTAAAGGGAGCCAGCGACGGTGCATGGGAAGACCTCAAAGGAGGCATCGATCGTGCCTCCAGCTCGCTTAGCGAGGCTTTAAAGGCAGCAAAATCTCGTTTTAAGTGACTATCAACGGGTCGCGGCCACAACTCGAAATCATAAGAGGTCTAAAGATGCGATTGAAGATCTGTATGCTGATGATGTTCGCTGCACTTGGGAGCGCCCCTGTGTGCCATGCCCAAGGGGGGAATGACAACGCCTCAGTCGATAAGATCAAAAAGGAAACACAGGAATTTATCCAAACGATCGGTTCCTATACGGCTGACAAAAGAGAGAAGGCGATTCAAGAAACAAGAGAGCGGTTGGACAAGTTTGATAAGCGGATCGACGCGTTGGAGGCGAGACTCGATAAGAACTGGAATAAGATGAGCGATGCAGCCCGCAAGGAGGCTCGTGAGAATCTTAAAGCCCTTCGCAAGCAGCGGAATCGAGTGGCCGAATGGTATGGCAGCATGAAGACAAGTTCCGGTGACGCCTGGGATGATGTGAAAAGTAACTTCACCGATGCGTACCAAGATCTTGAGCGCATCTGGCAAGATTCCGAAAAAGAAACGAGCTCGAGCGAATAGGATTGCCGGCAGGTCAAGGTGCGCTCGTGCAATCTCCAGCTTATCTGTCGATGCAGCCCGAGTCGGGACTCGACCAGGGGGCTAATTGAGAGACCTCCGAAGCGACTCGTTCGAGAAGTGATCCGATAGCCGGAAGAAAAGATTCAGGGGTCGAACAATCGTGCGTCGCAAAAGCCATTGCCGTAATGATGTGGCTCGACCCAAGGTGCGTGCCGGATCGATGACCGTCTCTCGTTCCGGCAAAGACAGCCGGAATCCCATGCCAAGGAGCCGGTGTGGCGTGCAGGGTTCCGATGCCTCGCCAGGGGTGGTCGACACGGATGGAACGGTCGATGACCTCAGCGATGAATCGCCGAATCAGGCGCCTGTCCGTGCGTCGAGGGCCGGATTCGGGGCAGGTGAATCCGTCAGCAGCAACGCGTTGTTTAGGGGACAAAATCCGGGACACCGCTCGCCCATTCACTTGGTGCACAAACCTTGGGTGTCCCGGATTTACCTCGTGCGGTGGCACAAAGCCCACCGGCGTCGATACGGGCGAGTGAGCAGCAATCCAGGGCTTGGCCGTCGATGGGCGTCCCCACCGACAACGTTTTATCAAACCCCAAAGCGGATGCAGGTCTTCCCAAGCTGCGGATAGGACCGCTCGAACAACGAGACTCCCATGACGCAACGTTCGACCCGGGGCCCGCCGGGCCCCGAGGGATTCGTCTCAACCCCGCCCCACGCCGGCCGTTAGGTCGGCCGCAATTCTTGATCCTTCAAGGGGATGTGGCGGATACGCGTGCCCGTGGCGGCGAAGATGGCATTGAGGACAGCCGGGGCCGCGACCGCGATGGTCGGTTCGCCAATGCCCCCCCAAAACCCGCCGGAGGGCATGAGGATCGTCTCCACCTCAGGCATCTCGGCCATCAATAGGGACGGGTACGTGTCGAAGTTGTGCTGTTCAACCTGCCCCCTGTCGAGGGTGCATTGGCCATAGAGCAGTGCGGACAGACCGTAGACGAAGGAGCCCTCGACTTGGGCCTCGATTTGCTGCGGATTGACCGCGTACCCCGGATCCGTCGCTGCCACCAAGCGATGGATTCGGAGGCTGCCCTGGTCGTCGACGGAGACCTCGGCGCAGGCGGCCACGTAGCTGGCAAAGGCCTTGCACACCGCCAAGCCACGGTATACCCCCTCCGCCGCAGGCTTGCCCCAGCCGGCCCGCTCGGCCACCGCGTTCAACACGGCCAGGCCCTTCGGGTTGTCGGCCATCAGCTGCTGGCGAAAGGCCAAGGGATCCCGACCGGCGGCATGGGCCAGCTCGTCCAAGAAGGACTCCATGTAGATGGCGTTCTGGTTGACGTTGACCCCCCGCCAGAACCCCGGTGGCACCGGCGGATTCCGCATCGCGTGCTCCACCAGGAGGTTCGGTATCGTGTAGCTGATGCCGTGGTCACCCTCGGGCAAGAGGCCCTGGAAGGTGAACACGTCCATGCCGTTGCTCAGCCATTCCGGGCGCACCGCCGCGAGAATGGACTGACCAGAGAGCCGAATGTGCAACCCGACCAGGTTCCCGTCGTCGTCCAACCCGCCGACCAACTTGGCCTGAGTGATCGGGTGGTAGTGGCCGTGGCGCATGTCTTCTTCCCGGGACCACAGGAGCTTGACGGGTGTCCCCGGGACTTGCTTGGCGATCGTGACGGCCTGACGGACGAAGTCGTGAAAGGCCCCGCGCCGGCCGAAACCGCCCCCGAGATGGATCTTGTAGACCTCACACTGGCCGATGGGCAGACCGGCCGCCTCGGCGGTCACCTCGAGGGCCGCCTCGCCATTCTGCGTCGGGCACCAGACCTCACAGCGTTCCGGGGTCCATCGGGCCGTGGCGTTCATGGGCTCCATGGTGGCATGGTTCTGGAAGGGGTAGCCGTAGACCGCCTCCACGGTTTGGGACGCCCCGGAAAGGGCCGCCTTCGCATCCCCGGCCTGATTGCCGACAAAGACATCATCGGCCGTCAGCCCTTCTTCCAACATCGCGGCGATCGAGCCGCTCGTGAGCTCGGCGTTCGGCCCCTCATTCCACGTGATCGGCAGGGCATCCAAGGCGGTTTTTGCCCGCCACCAGGTGTCTGCGACGACGGCCACGGCATCCTCGCCCACGGGCACCACCGCCCGCACGCCGGATCGCTCGCGCACCGCCTCGGCGTTGAAGCCGTCCAGGCTCCCACCAAAGACCGGGCAGGCCTTGATGGCCGCGTTCAGCATCCCAGGCAGGGTCAAATCGGCGCCGAAGACCTGTTGGCCCGTGAGCTTGTCCTCCGTGTCCAGGCGCTTGACCGGTTGGCCGATGAGCCGCCACTCCTTAGGATCCTTGAGGGCCACCTCGAAGGGCGGGGGTAACTGGGCGGCGGCCGTGGCGACCGCGCCATACGAGGTGGTTCGCCCCGTCGGTCCGTGGTTGATCACGCTAGCCCCCGCGGTGCACTCCTCCACCGGCACCCCCCAGGCATTGGCGGCGGCCTCGATCAGCAGCATCCGGGCCGTCGCCCCGCCCTTGCGGACATAATCGTGGCTGCCCCGAATGCCCTGGCTGCCGCCGGTTGCAAAACTCCCCCAGACCCGATTCCGCGCCCGGTTCTCCCCGGGGGTGGGATACTCGGTCGTGACCTTCGCCCAATCACACTCGAGCTCCTCGGCCACCAATTGGGCCAAGCCGGTCAAGGTGCCCTGGCCCATCTCGGAGCGAGCGATGCGAATAACCACCGTATCGTCTCGCTCGATGACGACCCAGGCGTTGACCTCGGGTGAAAGGTCGTCGCTCGCCGTGGCCTCGGCCCCGGCCAGGGGCAACCGAAACCCCAAGGACAGGCCGACGCCGGCGGCGGCGGTGCTGATCAAGAACTCGCGGCGGGAGATCGTCTGCGAGGCGCGGCTCATTGAGCACCCCCATCGGTCGGCTGCTGGGCAGCGAGGTGGATCCCGTCCCGGACCCGGTTGTAGGTACCGCATCGGCAGATGTTGGTGATCTTGGCGTTGATCTGCGCATCCGTCGGTTGCGGGTGCTCCTTGAGCAGGGCGGCGGCCGCCATGATCATCCCCGGCTGGCAGTAGCCGCACTGGGGCACGTCCAACTCGGCCCAGGCGCGCTGCACCGGGTGACTCCCATCGGGGGACAGCCCCTCGATCGTCACGATCGCCTGGTTCGGGGATAGGGACGAGATCGGAAGCGTGCAGGAGCGTACCGCGCGGCCGTCGATATGTACGGTGCAGGAACCGCACAGGGCGATACCGCAACCGTACTTGGTGCCGGTTAGACCGAGTTGCTCACGCAACACCCACAATAGGGGGGTCGCGCCGTCGACATCGATCTCAACGGGCTCGCCGTTGACCTTAA
>CAYFWJ010000181.1:0-4920 GCA_964346755.1 uncultured Ectothiorhodospiraceae bacterium | reverse complement strand
ATCGCGTGGCCCGTGGCCAGGCACCCGCGATCGGGGCATCGATGGGCGAGGGCTGGGGACGCCTCTTGCCGGTGCTCGGGGCGGCCATCCTGTACGTCCTCGTGGTGATGGTCGGGTTGATGCTGTTCGTCATCCCGGGGCTGATCGTGGCCCTGTCGATGGGCTTATTCATCGTGGCGGCGACCTTCGATGGCCGCGGGCCGGTCGGGGCGCTGGGGACGAGTCATCGGCTGGTGTGGGGTAACTGGTGGCGGACCCTGGTGGTCGTGTCCGTGCCCCTGCTGATCGTGGGCATCCTGTACCTGCTGGTCGGCCTGGTGACGGGGGCGGTGTTCGGCCTCGGCGTCAGCCTCGGTGCCGTTGTCGTGACGCCCGTCATGGCGCTCGCGATCACAACGGTCAATATCCTCATCGGAGCGGCGGTCAACCCACTGATCTACGCCGTATTGTTGGCGCAGTATCAGGATCTCAAGCTGCGCACGCATGGCGAGGACCTGGAGGCGCGGCTCGCCACCTCGTCGCGCGAACCATGAGCCGCCGGCTAGGGGGCGCCATTGCCGTGGTGATCGGGGTTGGACTGATCTGCGCAGGCGCCCTCGGCACGGAGCTCACGACCCGCCGGGATCGTTTGGCAGCGTGTCTGGCCGATGCCCCCGGGGCGCCGACGGTCGGGGCCTGCCAGGGCATCGCCCCCGAGGATGCGCGCCTGGGGACGCGCTGGTGGTGGCGGCTGCCCGATGACCCCAGCCGGTCGGCGCTCCAGGATCAGTTAGCGCTACTCGAGGACCTAACCGATGCCCCGGGGGTCGGGCCGGATCCAAGCGGTGTCGATGAGGCCGTGGCGGCCGTCTCGAGGCCGCCGCCCGCGGCGCCGGATGGCGCGGGGCCGTGGGCGGAACTGGACCGGTGGTTGGCACGGCACTGGGGGCAGGCGATCGACAGGTTCCTCGATGGGTTACCGATCCCGAGCGGTGAGCTGGACCCGCGGTTGCGGCGTGGGATCGAGACGGGCCTCGGCCTCCTGATCCTTGGCGTCGCGGGGTATATCATCGCCCGTGAACTCCTCCGCATCCGCTGGCGCGAGGCGCGTAGCCCCTGGCGCCGTCGGCGGCCTGCCACGCCCGAGGCGGCCCCCTCGGCGGACCGGGCGCCAACCGGGTCATCCAGCCGGTCGCGGGCGGCCCGGGTCCTCGCGGGGGTCCTGACCACGTTGCAGGAACACGGCTGGTTGGAGCCCGAGCCTGGGGCGACGCCCCGGGAGCTGGCCACGCGCCTGACGACTCGGGATCCGCCCTGCGGGCGGGCCCTGGCCACCGTGGTCGCGGGGGTCGAACCGGCCCTCTATGGCGGGGCGGCGTTCGAGGCTGCGGACGAGGCACGGGTCCTCGAGGCGGCCCGACCGGCGCTCGAGGCCGGGGAGCGGCGATGAAAGACCGTCTGGTCGCCCTGTTCGGCGGGTTGGCGGCCCTGCTCGCGATGCTGGCCCTGTTGATCCCCACGCCCAGCCCGACCCCCGACTCAAGCGCGGTGTCCCGTCCCACGAGCGAGGACCGCGGGCCCCAGGGTTGGGCGGGCCTGAACCGCTGGCTGGAGGCCGCGGATCGCGCCCCTCGGGCCCTGGAACAACGCTATACGGCGCTGGCGCCGAGCACCGCCGAGGCGGGATCGGCGCTGCTGTTCGCCTCGATCCCGCAGCGCCAACCGGCCCGGGTCGCGGAGATCCGCGCCCTGGTCGAGTGGGTGTCCCAGGGCCACGGGCTGGTGCTGGCGGTGGATCCCGGCGCCTTGGAGTCCTATACCCTCACCGACGGGGGCGGTGAGGGGCTCCTGGCCGCTTTGGATCTGCGCTTCCGGTGGCGCGCGGAGAATGAGGCCGCCGATGCGCTGGCCGATCGCTCCGGGGACGGTGGCCGCTGGCGGGCGCTCCCGGGGCGCCCGACGACGGCGGGGGTGGAGACGCTGGTCCTCCCCGGCGCCTCGCCCGACGATCCGCGCCCTTCGCCGGGGGGCTATTGGGGCTTGAGCGCCCCGGAGCGGCTGGTCTGGCCGTTGTTCGTCAATGCCAACGGCCATCCCCAGGGCTGGTGGTTGCGGGTCGGTTCGGGGCGGGTGGTCGTCCTCGCCCATCCCAACCCGTTCGCCAATGCCGTCCTCGACACCGGGGACAATGCCCGCTGGATCGCCAATCTGATCGCCGAGCTCGACGCCCGGCATTTGTGGTTCGACGACTTCCATCAGGGGCGCACCGCCGTCTACGATCCGGAGCGCTTCTTTCGGGATCCACGTGTCCACGGTACGATCGGGTTTCTCCTGGCGCTGTGGGGCGTCTATCTGCTCGGTGCCGGCGGGCGCCTCGGTCCGCCCCGCCCGGTCCGCGATCTCCCGCGGGCCGACGGCCCCGTGATCGCCCTGGGCTATCTGTTCGAACGGCGCCTGCGCCCGGAGGAGCTGGGTAGCCGCCTGGTCGAGCATGTCCTGCGGGCGGCCCGCGGCCGGATGCGAGCCCCGGACGAGGCGACGCTGTGGCGTCATCTCGCCGCCACGCCCGGCGTGGATCGGTCCACCCTCGAACGGGTCCGGGCGGCCTACGAACGGCTGCGCTCCGGGCGCCGCAGCAACCTCCAAGCACTGACCACCGACCTGGAACGGCTGAGGATCGATTCGTGACGACACCGGCGGAGCAGCTCGACCACACCCTCGCCTCCCGCCTCGGCCAGCGGCTGTTCGGGATGGAGGAGACGATCCATGGCCTGACCCTGGTCTTGATCGCCGGCGGCCACGTGCTCCTGGAGGGCGTGCCAGGCCTGGGCAAGACCCTGCTTGCACGAAGCCTGGCGGATCTCCTGCACGGGCGTTTTCGGCGCGTCCAATGCACCGCGGATCTCATGCCGGCGGATCTCACCGGGGTCCGCGTCTGGGATCCCGGGCAGGGGCGCTTCGAACTCATCCCCGGCCCCCTGTTCGCGGATGTCGTGTTGGTCGACGAGATCAACCGCACGAGCCCGCGCACCCAATCCGCCTTGCTCGAGGCGATGGAAGAGCGACACATCACCATCGATCGCGAGACCCATGCGCTCCCCGAGGACTTCCGGGTGCTCGCCGCCCAGAACCCCTTCGAGTTCGAGGGGACCTACCCCCTCCCGGAGTCCCAACTCGACCGGTTTGTGATGCGGCTCGCCATGGATTATCCGAGCGCCGAGGCCGAGGCCCGGGTCCTGGCCGCCTACGACCGACCCGATCAGCCGATGGCCGACAGGCCCCTTGAGGTCTTGCCAACGGATCTCCTCGCCGCGGGCCGCGCCCAAGCCGGGGCCCTCCACGTGGAATCGAGCCTCCCCGACTACGTCATCGCCCTCGCCCAGGCGAGCCGCCGGCATCCCCGAGTGCGGCTCGGGGTCTCCACCCGCGGTGCCCTCGCGGTGATGCGCTGCGCCCGGGCCGAGGCCGCCACCCAGGGTCGAGACTTCGTCCTCCCCGACGACGTCAAGGCCGTGGCGCCGGCGGTCCTTGGACACCGGCTCCTGCTCACCCCCGACGCCGAGCTCGAGGCCATCGACCGCCAGACGGTGATCGCCGAGCTCCTCGACGACGTCGCCGTCCCGCGCGCGTAAGCCCGATGCATCTCGCCCGAGGCGGGTATCTGGCCGCAATCCTGATCATCGGCCTCGGGCTCCTCGGATTGCACGTCTCGGCGGTACCGACCGGGCTCTGGCGCTGGGCCGCCGTCGGGCTTATCCTTGCCCTGCTCGCAGAATACCGCGCGGTGCGGCGCTGGCCCTGGAGGATGGCGCGTTCCCTGACGCCCCCGGTGCTCCTAGGGCGGCCGGTCGAACTGGTGACCGAGATCGGCAATGGCGCCGCCCGCCCCCTGCACATCCTGACCCGCGAGGCCCCACCGGCAACCCTGGACTGTCCGGATACACCGCAGGTTTGGTCCCTGCCCGCCGGCGGCCACGCGCGGCAGACGACCACCTGTGTCCCCCTCACCCTCGGCGCGATCCGCTGGTCGCGCCTCGATGTGCGCCTCCGCGGGCCGTTCGGACTGGCCTGGTGGGATCGACGCTACGACCGGCCGATCACGGTGCCGGTTGCCCCGGATCGGCTGGGCGCCCACCCACGACTCCCGGGACTCAACCCCGGCGGCGCCCGCCGGCAACCCCGCCTCGGTAGCGGTGGTGAGCTGGCCGGTCTCCGCCCCTATCGCCCCGGCGACCCCCTGCGCGCCGTCGACTGGAAGGCCACCGCCCGCACCCGCGAATGGACCGTGCGGCAGTTCGAAGAGGCTGGCTATCGAGAGGTGGTGCTCCTCGTCGATATCGGCCGCACGGCACGCCTGCGCGCCGGCCGACTCACCCGCCTGGAGGTGGCCGCCAACCTCGCCGCGCGATTCGGCGAGCGGGCCGCGCAGAACGGCGACCGCCTCGGCCTCATCACCTTTGCCGAGGGACCCTATGACCGCCTCACCCCGGCCGGCGGCCTCGCCGGGTTACGTCGAGTCCGAGCGGCATTGGCGCAAATCACCCCGCAACCCCGGGAATCCAACCCCCTGAGCGCCGCCCAAGCGGCCCATACCCTGGTTCGTCAACGAGGCCTGATCGTCTTCCTGACGGAGATCGAGGAGCCGGAGGCCGCGGATCAACTGCTCCGCGGCTCCCGGCTCCTGCAACCCAAACACCTTCCCCTGATCGCCGGCATCCTCGATCCGGGGCTGCGCCAAGCCCGCCACGCCATCGCCACCGACCGTGCCAGCGCCGCCCGTCGGCTCGCCGCCGAGGAGTGGTACCACGGGATGCAAAACACCGCCCTGCAGCTCCAGCGCCTCGGGGCCGAGGTCGTCCTCGCCGAGCCGGATCGGCTGGACACCGAGCTGGCTCGGCGCTACCGCGACCTGGTCACGCGACGCCGGATCTGAGGATCGAC
>CAYFWJ010000180.1:0-5042 GCA_964346755.1 uncultured Ectothiorhodospiraceae bacterium | reverse complement strand
GGCGTGCGCTCGATCGTCGGATCGGCAACCGAGTGCATGGGCCGACGCGGGGTTCTCCACGCCGGCCTCGACTGGACTCGGGGGTGGCCTCTGGCCCGCTCCGCGCGTCGAGTCACCAGCCCAGGCCTCGCGTGGGATGCCTCATGAGGGACATCCTGTCCCCGCGTTGACACGATCATACCACGTTGCCGGGATTGGTTCGCTATTCAAGCTCGGGTTTGCGGATCGACGCGGCGCTCCGGTGGTTCGGGAGATCCCGATCGGGTGTTGACGCGTCAACTGACGGGATTGAGCTCAAAAGGACGAGGTGCCGTGGCGCGATCCCACGATGGGTTGGTTCGGCACCGCCTGCCAAGGGACCGCCCAGGTTGAAAGGGGGCGCTTAACGTTTGAACCACGGTCACGGCGTGAGTTGCCGGCTCCGCGATCACCGCGCGGCCTCCGGCCGGATCACCGGGGGATGGGGTAGTGCCACTTGGGCTGCCGAGATCGAGGTTCAACCCTCCGGGCTGATTGCTGGTCGTGTGGCAGGCTTAGGTCTCGATCCCCGTCTCAATCCCCGATTCGTTGCGGTCGATTATTCTTGAGGGGGCGGGGTTGCCGCCGGGATCGTGCCTGCTTTGATAGGCGTCTCGGCTGCGGCGGGTGCCCCCGTCCGGGCGGTCTCCCTGAGCGTAACGACGGAAAGCGGCTAACCCCTTCATCGGTTGTATCTTAAGTGGCTCGAGAAAGCGCGTTACGAGAGTCGAGCTAACCTCGCTCGATTCTGGGGCGTTCATTCTGACAAGCGAGGCCGAGTTGGCGGCTAGAAAACGCCTGAAAACGGCGCTGAACATCCATGGGCTCCGCGATCGGCTCCCCGTCCACCTCAACCCACGCATGGGCGGCAAAGCCCGATGCGGTCGCGATCCCGATCCGCAGCTCCGCGGGGATACCGAGCGCATGCGAACGCCAAACCAGCGCGAGCGATCGTTGCAGACAGGTCCCCTTGATCGGCAGATGGCGGGCGAGTCCGGCGAGGCGCCGAGCCGATCGCCAGGCCTCCGCATAGGGCCGTTGTCGCTGTTTGTGGTGGACGGCTAGGGAGTGTCGCCCCGCTAACCAGCGGTGGGTCGCCTTGAGCCCCGCCATGCGGAGCAGGATCACGACAACCAAGAGGCGGATGACACAGTCTGCGAGCGCGAACGGCTCATAAAACCGGTCCCTCGCGCTGGGCCCAAGCGATGTCCAAGCGTCTTCATTCAATCCCGCCACGATGGGGCTCCCACTGCAATAGCCCTTCATCCTGCAGCTCTCGGATCAGGGCCCATACGTCCCCTTCGAGCTGTTGCCGATCCGCTGCGAACTCACGATCCAGCTGGCGGATCACCTCGTCGGGATCCCCAGTCGCCTCCAGCAGTTGCCAGATCCGCGTCCCGACCTCATTCAGCCCGAAATACTGATTGCGACCCAGGTGCAGCAGAACGGCCTCGCCGTCGAGCTCCTGCATCACCACATCGGAGGCCGGATAGAATACCGAACCCATAAGGCCAGGCCTCGTTCGTGTTGATCTCAGGAAATTAGACGAGGACGTCCGGGAAGTCCAGGGTAGCGTCTGAGGTTGATCGGCGCCGCAGCGGGCGCTCAGTATCCACAGGATAACCCATAGCGTGCCTGCACCGGCTGGGGCTTCAGTCGCCCCAAACCGGCTTAGCCTTCTGGGATCCCGAGCCGTCGCAGGGTCGTGGCTAGGTGTTCCAATCCCCAGGGGTAGAGGAGTTGCCACACAGGAATCGATCGGGCCATGCGACCCATGATTTGGAGATGACGTTGTAACAAAGTCGGCGGGAAGAGCCGGCTCGCGACCGTGGCGTAGGTTAACGCGCGTAGGGCATCAACGCCCGTGATGGGGCCCGCCAGGGTCGTGGGCCCTGACGCCGCGGGTTGTGGCATGAGCCGATAGAACCCCTGGACGGGCAATCGGGTGGCGGCTCGGGCCGGGTATTGATCCGCCGGGGCCAATTTGAGTTGGGGGAAGCGGGGCAGGACCCATACGCCGGTCTCGTCCATCACGATCGGGGTGATGTCATCGGTGACGCGGTGCTCAGCGGCGGCGCATGCCAGTGTCGATTTGCCCGCACCGGAGTCGCCGAGGAAGACATGGACGCCCGCAGGCCCACGCACGCTGCTGGCGTGCAGGCAGAATACCCCGTGCCACGCCAAGGGCGGAATAAGGCCCGGCCCGAACCCGATCTCCATGAGTTGCGGTTCGGAGCATGTCCCTCCGCCGAGATAACGGCTACGACCGGTCTCGAGTTCGAGACTCCAATCACCCGCCTCATCGATCGCAAGGCGTAGCCGATCGCCGACGACTCGGTACGTGAGTGTCCGATAGTCGCCCCCGAGCCAGACGTTCGGTAAATGCTGCATCGGGCTATCCGCCGACGGCTCAAGCCCTCGTAGCGGGGCGCAATCGGGCGGGACGATCGAATCGTCCACACGAGCCAAGCGGGGACACGCGCGGTCCGTCAAGAGGATGTCTTCAACCAGGTGATACGCACGGAGGGGTGTGGTCGGGCTGGCTCCGAAGATCAGCTGGAAGGGCATGGCGAATTCAATCCGCTGCGGGCCTTGGCAACACGGGATGCGGCTGGAGTGCACGATGGAAGGAGGCAGTGGCGATCATAAAAACACGGGCCGAGGGGATGGCGCCCCTCGGCCCGTTGACCGCCCAGTGAGTCAAGCCGGCCTGGGTTTTAAAGCGGTGCGGCCGGATCCCCCAAGAGCACGAAACCGCGCAGCCGATCAACGGCACCGGGGCGTGCCTCAGCGTACTGGCGTTGCGCCGCAAGTAGGGCTTCACCGAGTGTGGATTCGACACCGATTTGGTTGAAGAAGGTTTCCCCCAGGCCCTGCAACAGCCCGAGCTCGGTCAGCGTCGTCGCCCCGAGAACCGCAGCCGCTCCGGAATCCTGCAGCAAAAACCCATTTGACATGGTCTCCACATTCGGATCGACGAAGTAGGTGTTCCAACAGCCCCACTGAGTCACCAGATGCGGTTGGCTGTTTCCTAGGCTTCGCGCCTCGTCGGCCTCGAGCAGGATCCCGCTGCTTGGGTTGAGTCCCCAGATCCCATAACTCGAGTGTCCCACGTAGTTGACCAGGGCCCCGCCACTGTTGAGTTCCGCGAGCAGCACCTCGCGAGCGGGTTCCAATCCGATTTCATCAACATGAAGCGTATCGGTTCGCCAGCCGGTCGGGAGCGGGGCCGCGTGATTGTCACTGACCTGGGCAAAGGCCTTATCCCGCTCCGACGGACCCGCCGTGAAGATCCCGACATCAGGGGTGCGGTATAGTTGCAGCTTGCGAACCATCTGCTCGAGCTCCGCCTGTGTCCGAACCGGGAGACGTCCGATTGCCGCTTCCGGTAATCCATCTCCGTTGTAATCCACATGGGGTATGTCGGCCGGGGCAAAGCGTACAAGCTCATCCGTGGCGACATAGTGCGTCGGGATGAAACTCAGACTCCCAGATCCCTGATAGTCGTGATAATCGTAGGTGTCGCCACCGACTAACAACACGAAATCTGGGCGCACCTCCGCCAGATAGCGGCTGATCGCATCCGCATCCACGGCGAAGTCACTGTAGCCAGCGTAGATGGACGTCACATCCACCACCTCGGTGCGCAATCCACGACTCTCCTGAAGCGCGACGAGGTCATCGATCGCCGATGTCTCGGCGAAAGTAGGATGCGTAACGATCAGGTAGTCGGGGCCGAAACGGCCGGCCGAGGCCGGTTCCGGCACCGCCGCTTCGATGGTGGGTGTCTGTATCCCGCCGTTGTCGGCAGCGATCCAATCACCGCCCCCACGCAGCAAGAGCTCCCCGGAACCGCTGACACGGCGCCGACCATTCCAGGCAACCGCTTCGCCCTCGAAGCCCTCCACGGTGACGACCCGCCAGCCGCTTGCCTCGTTGGCACGGCCCCGGAAGCGATCGGGTTCGTTGAGGGTGCCCCGCCAGGTCCCCGCGTGAGCGCGCGTCTCCCGGTCATAGGTTACCTCGATCCCGTCGAAGGCCTGGATATCGAAGTCATAGCCAGTGTCCCCCGGCGCCTCCAGGGTGAGGGTATTATCACGTGCCTGCAAAACGCCCGGTGGGATCTCGAAGGTCCGGCTGGCGTCGACCGTGCCATCGAACCACATATCCTCGATCCACGTCCCGTTCACATAGACGACCAAATGGTGGTCCGGTGCGTCGCCGGGCCAGTCGGTGACCCCCCAAAGGCTCAGATCAAGGGTTGCGGAACCGCCCGCATAACCGGGCAGATCAAAGCTTCGTTCCAATCGATCGGCACCGCCTCGAGCAAAGAGCTGCGCATCGTACCAGGGGTCATCGGTCGGTGCGCTCTGGTTGTAGTTTTGCTGGCGATTGAGCGCCAGGGTGTCCGGTAGCGTGCGTCCCAGGTCGCGGTCGGGGGAGGTTGAACGATTGAGGACCCTCTGGCGCTCCGAGGCGCTCACGTGGATCCGGTAGGCGTTCCGATCGCTATATAGGGTGGGCTCCACCTCGCCTCGGAACTCGATGGCATCCTCAGGATCGAGCAGGCCATCTCCATCAACATCCAGGATAAACCGCGGATGAGGCTCTCCCTCGTCGGTGAGGGCCACGCGCCACGCCCGCATCCCCGTGAAATCCGCGCCGGCCTCGGCAAGGGCGTCGATCCCGATGCGCTGCACGCCCGGCTCCGTCACCCAGAGCAAGGCCTCCGGTGGCCCGTCAAACGAGGTCCCGCGGCCGGGTCCGCGACGACTCGAGGCCCCGAACCCACCGAAGCGACCGTCCCCCCGATCCGCCGCATTGGTGGCGCGAATCTGCTGCCAGGGAATGGTCCGGGTTCTTTCCACCGCATCAACGCCTTGTCGTTTGCCGACCGGGAATGGGCCGTGCAACTTCGGTTGACCACGGACGCTCCAATCCTGGATGCGAATCTGATCGAGATTCGTGGCTCGGAAATGAGCCTGATAACGTTGGGGAGTCAAGGATGTCACGACCTTCGAGGG
>CAYFWJ010000179.1:0-5049 GCA_964346755.1 uncultured Ectothiorhodospiraceae bacterium | reverse complement strand
GCTGTAGGTATAGGTGAGATAGCGCTCCAGTAATGAAGCCGACCGGTACCCCTGGGAAAGACTGGCGTAGGGCCGGAGCGCCTGCATGACCCACCCGTTGACCCCCAGCGACCAGGACAGGTTGTGGTCGGTACTGCTTAGATCGCCGTCGACACCGGCCGCGTCGCCGGCGTTGGCCCGGACGGTGTCGTAGCGGGCGCCGGCCGTGACCGTTACCGAACCGAGCTGCAATTCCTCCTGCACGAAGGCCCCCACCGAGCGGATCCGGCCATCGTCCACCAGGTTCATCCGCCGGTCGCCCGGATCGTAGGCGGGCGCAAGGCCGATATGCGAGGTCGGACTCGCGCGCTGCTCCCAGGCCTCCACGCCCACCATCAGCACCTGGTTCAGGGTTGGCGCTAGCTCCAGCTGGCCGCGGAGGCCGTCGGTCACAAAGGCCGTATCCGATGTGCGGTAGTCGGTGCGGCGCTGCGCGTTGTAATCGTAGTTGCCGCGCTCGAGCCGCTGGCGATGGATGCGCGCTTGCGCCCGCGGCGCCCAGGCGCCGTCGAACGTGCCCTTCCAGGCCAGCTCGTAGCGATCGCGGGTCTGCTCTGGCGTGTAATGGGTATTGAGGCCCTGCGGCGGTCGCGGCGAACCGTTGGGCGGCGAATTCGAGTTGTTGTTGCGGGAGGCCAGGTACCACACATCCCGGCGCCGATCGCGCTGCAGCCGCGCCGTTATCACATGGTCCGTGCCCAGTCGGCGCTTGCCTTCCAGATGGAAGCTGGCCTGGGAGGTGGCGGTGTCCGCCAGCTCTTCGCCCTTGCCCGTCTCGTAGTCATCGACATCCAGATGGGCGGCGTTGAGGCTGAGCACGGTCTCAGGACCAGCCGCCGTTACCCCGAAGGCGCCGCGGAAACCGTTGTCCACCGAGCTCACGCCCACGCGCGACCAGCCGCTGGTGTCGGGCTGCTGCCGGAAATCGCCGCCACGGGTGATGATGTTGATGACGCCGCCCATAGCCCCGGAGCCGTACAAGACCGACCCGGGCCCCCGGACCACCTCGATGCGCTCGATGAGATCGGTGTTGACATAGCTGGCCAGCGACCCGCGGGCCGGCGGCTGCATGGCATTGACCCGCACGCCGTCGATCATGATCAGTATCTGGTCGCGTTTGAGGCCGCGGATGACGGGATCGATGCCCACCGAGCCGTCCACCGCAGTGGCCAGGCCGGGCTCGCCGCGCAGTAGCTCTCCGACACTGCGCGCCTGAGAGCGGCGAATGGTTTCGGACTCAATCACGCCAACGGATTGGGGGGTATCCTTGGCCGGCGCCTCGTACCCCTTCGCCGTCACCTGAAGGGTCGGCAGAACGGGTGCGGAGTCGCCGGTGTCCTGGGCCGCGGCTTGGCCGCCGCCCAGGACCGTGACGAAAACGCCGACGAAGCGATTGAAAGACCGACTCATGGTGCTCTGTCCTCGGATGCGCTGGGTCGGGGGGGCAGCTGGCCGCCTCCCTGTCAGGGAGGTCGACTTGGCAGCGAATGAGAATACTAGAGTATTTAGATAAACTAAATAGGACCCAGGTCTCGCAACAGCGAGCGCCGAGGAAGACAACCAGCCCGCCAGCCGCTCACCGGCGCGGTATCTCGGGGCCATGCGGCTGGCCCGACTCGATGCGTTGTTTCCGCTGCTCTGCCCGTCATGTGGGGCACCGATGCGGATCATCGCGTTCATCCCCGATACCCCAGCGAGCGCTAAGCTCCTGGACCCCCCCTCCGGTCGATCCCGAGCCCGATGACGACCCCGATCAAAGTGTTTCAGGGTGACCGCGGTCTCTTGCGCCCGGAGACCGTGACGGTGTCGGCTGCGCCGGTCGCGGCAGCCGGGCGGGATTTTTCCCCGTGAACGGTATTTTTCCTCTGATCGGCCTCGGTTCGATGGCCCATAATCACGCTTCGGAGCCGATCTCGACGGCGGCGACGGGTCTTGACCCCCTGGCAGGGCAGGCCGATACCGCGATTTAACCGGTTGGATTTCTTGGCCGTACAGCCCGACCTCGCGCCCACCTGCTCGCCCCGCTGAGCGGACGATGAGCAACCGATCGGGCGTTTCGGGCGTTACTTTAGATAGACGCCATCTGCTCCGATCTTACCCGGCCCATTCAGCACGTAGATCCCAGCCGAGCTTGGTTTGACGTGGAAGGCGATCCGCCCATCGTCGCTCGGGGTCTCATGGCCGGTGACCGCATCACGGTAGGTGCCGGGGGGGAGTCCGTCGATCGCGATGTGTTGGTCGCTGCCGATCGCCAGGCCCACGGCCACCAGGCTGCCCTCCTCACTCAACTCCCGCACGAAGCTCATGCCGCTGCCCCATTCGTTGAGCCGACTCATGGTCGCCTTCTGCAACGCCGGGACGTTGCGCCGGATCTGGTTCAGGCGCTGAATGTGTCGGTAGAGCGGGTGCGCCTGCGTCTGGCCAATCTGCGCCTCGCTGAGGTGCTCCCCGAAATAGGCGCGGCCGGTGGTCTGCAGGGTGTCCTTCTCGCCCTCGACGTCCTGTGGGGCCCCCTTCATGAACTCGATCTCCTCGCCGTAGTAGAGGCAGGGGATGCCGCGGGCGGTCCAGAGCAGGTTATACGCGGCCGCAGCCATCCACTGCTCGCCCTTGAAACGATACTTGAAATCGTTGTCGGGCCCGACGTCGTGGTTCTGCAGGAAGGTGACGAGCCGGGTCACATCCCCGTAGATCCAGTCCATGGACATCGCCTGGGCGATGCCGTCGAAGCTTCCCCGACTCAGGCTATCGCGGAAGGTCGAGAACAGTCCGAAGTCGAGCTGCGGAAAGCCCGAGTCGCCGCCCGAGGTCGGATCACGGGGGTCGTGCCCGAGACGCGTGTACCACCAGGGGCGGATCGGACTCGGGCCGTTGTCGCCGCCGCCAAGATCGCCCCAGCCGTAGCCCTTGACCAGGTTCTCGCCGAATACAAAGAGACCGGGCTTGTGTGCCTTCCAGGCGTTGACGTACTCGAGCAGGTTGTCGCGCTCGATGTGCTTGACGGTATCGATGCGCAATGCATCGACGCCCATATCGAGATAGCGCTTGATCGCCTCGATGAGGTAGACCTTAACGTTCGGCTTTTCCGTGGCAAGGTCGATGCAGTCGCCGGCAATATGCTTCTGCGTGAGGCCATGGGCGTTCTCCCAATCGCCGCCGGCGATAAAGCCCTCTTGGTGATACCACTCAGGGTCGAGCTCATGGGCGTCGACGCCGAAGAAGCGCTCCGGCCGGTAGCCTGATTTGGGCACCGTCTCGCCGGTCTTGGGATCAACCAGCGGCTCGCGGCCCTCGGGGTCGCGGGCGTGGCGCGCGCGCCACCAGTCGGGAGCAACGGGGTTATCGATGTCATCGCGATGGGGCCAGGCGTAGTTGCCGAGGTTGCCCTGGTAGGGCCCGTGGTCTATCTGGCCCGGTTCGCAACCTTCGGGGACGTAGTACTTGGCCGGCAGATGATCGATATGCACCTTCCCGCGGATGCCGAACTGACAGGAGTGGTTGATCACCACGTCCTGGATGATCTTGATCCCCTTGCCGTGGGCGGCATCGATCAGGTCCTGATAAGTGGCATCGGGCGACTCGAGGCGCGGGTCGATGCGGGTCCAATCGTAGGGGTGGTAGCCGTGGTAATCGAGCCCAGAGCGGTTCTCCACCGGTGGCGTGATCCAGATGGCCGTGAACCCAAGGTCGCGGATGTAGTCGAGGCGCTCGATCAGGCCTTTGAAGTCCCCCCGCCAGTGGGGGTCGACGGCATTGCCTTGAGCGTTGAAGCGGATGCGGTCGCGACAGAAAAAATTGTTACTCGGATCGCCATCGTAAAAGCGGGCCGTGAGCAGAAAATAGATGGTTTCCTCACGGAAATCGGCGCGCTCGGCGACCGCCCGGGGTTGGATCCGTACCTCGGGTGTGGGGGTGGCGGGGTGTGGTCGGACGGGGTTGCCGGCGGTTGGGACTCGTACCAGACCCCGTCGCGGTCCAGCCAACCGTCCCGGTCACGAAACAGATCCCGCGTTTGTTTCCCATGGCCGTCGTGAAACACCAGCCGCACCAACCGGGTGTCGGCCAAACAATACCGGTACCAGCCGTCTTCGCTGCGCTGTATCGGCACACCTGGCCACTGGGTGGCCTCCTGGCCGGGCTCGCGATCCCAGAAATGGACGTGAATATCCTCCACCCAGTCGCTGGGCGGGCGCATGTATACGACGAGGTCCGGCATGGGACGGCTCCTTGGAGCGGGTTGCGATGGTCTCCATTCTCCGAGCTTGCAGGGGAAAGTACCAGCCTTGGAACGGCGACCCCAGGGTCGGTGCGCCCATGACTCCGCGCTTTGACCCCAGCAGATGGCCTCATGAAGGCAGCGTGTACCGGCGCCCCAGCCAACGCGCTCAGTCTCTACAGCAAAGGGGCCAACCCGTCAGCGAGCGGTTGTTCTCGCGATCCCTCCGTTATGAGGACCTCGCGAAACATGGGTTCGCTCGCCAGCCGCCCGACCGGTGGTGGGGCTCACCCGGGGCGCCTCCTGCGTTTGCGCTGGTTCGTCGGGGACCCGCTATCATCCAGGGGGATCTCGATCCGTCGATCGGGGCCGTGTTCGACAAACGTTGGTGTGGTTAAGCCCTCGAAGGGGGCTCAGGCGGTTTCGGCTATCCCAGTCATGAGCCCCTTGACAGGCCCTGAGCACCTGGCCCGATTGAGGTATAATGACCGTTTTAGGTGACGTCTTTTACATGAAAAAACGATATTCGCCGGCGCCGTCGTCGCGCTGCTGTTGAGCCTGCTAACCGCTCTAGCTCGAGCACCCACCGATGACCCCATCGGCGCGATGATCCGGCCGGATGTGCACGATCCAGCGCAGCTGATCCTGCATGCGGACCATGTGTTGCTCTACGCCAGCGCTGTCGAAGGTGGACCGATTCCCTCGAGGCGAACGCGTGGGAGTTTCTCGGCGACGACCTCTACGCCCAAGATGGACCACGCTGGGATCGCGGTGATCGCGGGTTCTGGGCACCC
>CAYFWJ010000178.1:0-5093 GCA_964346755.1 uncultured Ectothiorhodospiraceae bacterium | reverse complement strand
CGCCTGGAGGAGGCCCGGAATCTCGCCAAGCGACAGAGCGTCGCCGAGACGCGGGTCAAGGATCTCCGTGCGGAGGTCCGTCAGGACGAGGCCATCCTCGATCGTCGGCGGGCGGAGCTTGGGTACCGCCAGGCCCTGCTCGAGCGGCACCGGCTCACGGCGCCCTTTACCGGGGCGGTTACGGAACGGATGACCGATCTCGGCGAGTGGGTCGACTCGGAGGAACCGGTCCTGGAGGTGGTCGCGGTCGACCGTCTCCGTCTCGATATCCAAGTGCCGCAAACCTATTTCGGCCGGGTGAATCCCGGTACGGAGGTGATTGTGCGCCTCGATGCCCGCCCCGATTCCCCGCTGGCGACGACGATTACCGAGCGCGTGCCCGTAGCGGACCCGAGCGCCCGGACCTTCCTGGCCCGGGCCCGGTTGGATAATGCGGCGGGGCAGATGGCCCCCGGTATGTCGGCGCGGGCCACCCTGCGACTGGCAACCGGGCGTGAGGGCATCACGGTGCCCCGGGATGCGGTGATTCGCTATCCGGACGGCCGGGTGACCGTCTGGGTGGTGCCGCCGGACACGGATCCGCCGACCGTATCGGAGCGCCCCGTGGAGACCGGCTTGACCCAGTCGGAGCGCATCGAGATCCGCAGCGGGCTGGACCCCGGGGCCACGGTGGTCACCCGGGGCAACGAAACCCTCCAGGATGGCCAAACCGTACGGGTCGTCGCCCATGACTGAACCGAACGCCCCCGACTCGCCTTTTGCGGCCATGATTCGCCGCGGGACGTTGATGACGGTCATCGTCGGTGTGCTATGCGTCCTGGGCCTCGTCGCCGTGCTGCGGATCCCGGTGCAGATGATCCCGGATCTGGATGTCCGGACCATTACCGTGGTCACCTCCTGGCCTGGGGCCACACCGCAGGATATCGAACAGGAGATCCTCATCGAGCAGGAGGAGTACCTGCGGTCTCTGCCGAGCCTGCAGCGGATGATCTCGACGGCCTCGTCGGGCCAGTCAAAGATCGAGCTGGAGTTTCCCTACGGCGTGGATATCAGCGATACCTTGATCCGCGCGAATAATGCCCTGAGTCAGGTTCCCTCGTACCCCCTCAACGTCGACCAACCGCGCATCTACGCCGAGGCCTTCTCCAGCAACGCCTTCATGTATTTCCGGGTCGCGCCCGTGGATGGCAATCCCCGCAACCTTGATATGGATATGATGCGGGACTTCGTCGACGATGCCGTGCGCAATCGCATGGAGACCGTGACCGGGGTCTCCCGGGTGGAGCTCTGGGGCGGAGCGGAGCGCCAGGTGCAGGTCCTGGTCGATCCGGCCAAGCTCGCCGAGCGGGGTCTGACCATCGCCGATGTGCGTGAGGCCTTGACCACCCGCAACCGCAACGTCTCCGGTGGGGAGTTGGACTCGGGCAAGCGCCGCTACCTGTTGCGGACCATCGGGCGCTTTGAGGACCCAAACGAGCTGGAATCGCTCATCATTGAGCGTCGCGGCGGTTCGTTGTTGCGTCTCGGGGAGGTCGCCCAGGTCCGGCTCGACCACTTCGAGATCGACCGCGAATCCTACGTCAACGGCAAGCCGGTCCTCACCCTGGCCGTCAATCGGGAACTCGGGTCCAATGTGATCGATATCAAGGACGCCATGCTCGACGAGGTGGCGGCGATCAACCGGGAGGTCCTCGCCCCAGCCGGCATGGAACTGCGGCTCAACGCCACGGATACCGTCTACGTCGAGCAGTCCATCGCCACCGTCTGGCGCAATCTGGTGCTGGGGGCCTTGCTGGCCACGGCGGTGATGTTCGCCTTCCTGCGTTCGGGTCGGGCCACCCTGATCGGTGTCGTCGGCATCCCCATCTGTACGATTGCCGCCTTCCTCGGGCTGTTGCTGGCCGGGCGGACCGTCAACGTGATCTCCTTGGCGGGTGTGGCCTTTGCGATCGGCATGACCCTCGACAACAGCATCGTGGTGCTGGAGAGCATCGAGCTGGAGCGTCGCCGGGGGCTTGATCGACTGCGGGCGGCCGTCGCCGGTGTCCGTCGGGTATGGCCGGCGGTGTTGGCCTCCACGCTGACCACGGTGCTGGTGTTCATTCCCATCGTCTTCATCGAGGAGGAAGCGGGACAGCTCTACTCGGATATCGCCATCGGGGTCTCCGCCTCGATCCTGGCGTCCATGCTGGTGGCCATTACGGTCATCCCGACCGCTGCCGGACACTTCGCCTTCCGGCCGGGCGGCAAGGCCGAGCAGAATCCGGCGAGCACGGGGCTCGCCCGGCGTATCGTCGGTGGGGTCGGCTGGTTGATCGGCGGGCGTGTCCGTCAGATCGCCACGGTCGTTATCACCCTAACGATCAGCGTGGGGATCATCGTGGGGTTGACCCCGGCGGCGGAGTATCTGCCGCCCGGCGAAGAGCCCAAGATCTTCGCGCGGATGAGTGCGCCGCCGGGGTATAACCTCAAGACCATGACGGAGATTGGCCAGGCGATTCAGACGGAGCTGTTGCCGTATCTCGAGCACGATCCGAAATCGTTCGCCCGGGGCGAGACCGATGTCCCAGCCCTCGATTACCTGATCCTTTCCATGTCGCCCGGGGGACTCCGCATCATCGCCGAGCCCAAGGACCGAGGGCAGGCGGAGGGGCTCATCGAGGCGCTGACCCGGATCTACGAGCAATACCCGGGGATGCGGGCCTTCGCCACCCGGGGCTCCATCATCACCAGCAACGATGGTGGTACCCGCAGCATCAACCTGGATATTGCGGGTCGCGATCTGGCCGAGGTCTACCAAACGGCACTGGCCGCGTATCGCCGGTCTCAGGAGGTCTTCGGCGATCCGCGTATCCAGGCGGATCCGCCGACGTTATCCCTATCTCAGCCCCTGGTGGAGGTTCGCCCGGACTGGGATCGGGCGGCGGAACTGGACATGGACGCCGCGGACATCGGTTTTACCGTGGCGGCACTGACCGACGGGGCCTTCGTGGATGAGTTCTTCCTCGCCGACGACAAGATCGATATCTTCCTCTACAGCGAGCGTGGCCCCGAGGCGACCCTGGCGTCCCTCGACGGGATGCCGATCCACACCCTCGGGGGCGGGGTCGTGCCCCTGTCCAGTCTCGCGACGGTAACCGAGACGGTGGACACCAGCACCGTGCGTCGCGTGGACGGTCGTCGGACGGTGACCCTGAATGTGATCCCGCCGGAATCCATCGCCCTGGAGACGGGGGTGAAGATGATGCGTGCGGACGTGCTTGGGCATCTCCGAGAGACAGGGGCTATTCCGGCTCGGGTGAGCGTCGATATCTCCGGGGCGAGTGACCAGCTCCAGGCGACCCGGGAGGCCTTGCTCGGCAATTACGCCATCGCCCTGGTTCTGGTTTATCTGGTGATGGTCGCGATCTTCACCCACTGGGGTTACCCGCTACTGATTATGACGACCATCCCGCTCGGGATCGCCGGGGGTATCGCCGGGTTGTGGTTGTTGAATCTCGGTGGACAACTGGCCCCGCTCATCGGCGCCAAACCGATGCAGCAGCCCTTCGATATGATCTCCATGTTGGGTTTCCTCATCCTGATGGGGACGGTCGTCAACAACCCGATCCTTATCGTCGATCGGGCGGCAGCCAATGTTCGGCAGGCGGGGATGCGGGCCCAAGCCGCGGTCCAGGAGGCCGTGGAGTCCCGATTGCGGCCTATCGCCATGTCGGCGATCACCACCATCTTCGGGTTGGCCCCCCTGGTGTTCATCCCGGGGGCCGGGACGGAGTTATACCGTGGGGTCGGTGCGATCGTGCTCTTTGGCTTGGCGGGCGCCGCGCTGGTCACGTTGACCTTCCTCCCCGTCCTGACCGTCTGGGTCCTGGAGTGGGGCCAACGGCGCCGCCGCGGAGTCGTCGCCCAGGCCCAGCCAATCGGATAGCAACGGGTGGTGGGTCCGAGGACCGGGGTCGCTGGGGCGGTTCCATCCGCCCCGCGGGTCGGGCATGGCGGGCGTTCCGGTCGCTGGAGGACGCCTCCGTCCGCGCCATGGGCTGTGTATCGCCAGTGGGTCGGCCGTGCGGGACCCCGCTCGGGGGACGCCGTGGATCCCTTCGTGGAGGCCCAGTGCATCACCCGGGAGGGTCGCACTCTAGGGCGACCCCTCGACCGCCTCGTCTTGGCGACGAATGTCCCTCGGCCAGCAGACCCTCGCCGACGGACGTCGTTTGTGGTGAGGGGAGGCAATCGTGGATTAGGACGGGGGTGCATCGGCCGGCGTGGGATGGAATCTTCGGCGACCGTTGATTGAAACCGCTGATTGAACGCATGATGGGCGGAAGGGACCCACATGACCTCTGATACGACGATTTCCCAATCGACCGGTGTTCGCGTAACCGAAACGCCGGTGGGTTTCCTCGGCTTGGCGGCCAGCGCCCGTGGTGTGCGGCGGATTGCCCTGGGGGATGACCCAAGGGGGCTCCGGGCATTGCTTGGTTCATGGACGCGCCGTGATGCCGGGGTCGATCCCGTTTCGTTGGATGCGTGGTCGGCGGTGGTTTCGAGGGCGATCGAGGTCCCGTCGCCCGCCGTCGACCTGCCTTTCGATAGCGCCGGTTCCGCCTTCCAACGGGAGGTATGGCAGGCCTTACGCGCGATCCCCCCGGGTCAGACCGTGAGCTATACCGAACTCGCCCATGCGATCGACCGACCCAACGCCGTTCGAGCCGTGGCCCAAGCCTGTGCCGCCAATCCCCTGGCCATCGTGATCCCCTGCCACCGGGTGTTGCGCCGGGATGGCGGCCTCGGGGGGTATCGCTGGGGGATCGACCGAAAACGGCAACTCCTGGAGCGGGAGGGTGTGTTCCTGGCTGCGGGCTGATTGCTGTGGCCTGATTTCGGTTCCTGGGGAGGTTTCTCGGCTCCTCATGGGCTGAAACCGTCACGTCGATTCGACCGGGGCCATGGCGGTTTCCCTGACGATATTTCTGCCTCGATACGCGTTCGAGGGGCCGTCCCCGGGGGCATCACCCCCTTGGAGCCCCGGGGACCCGTCGATACGGGGCGTGGGCGTCGTATTGGGGGCGGGTGTCGATTCGTACGTGCAG
>CAYFWJ010000177.1:0-5143 GCA_964346755.1 uncultured Ectothiorhodospiraceae bacterium | reverse complement strand
GCACTCCACATGACCATCCAGACGGCCGTGCTGATCGAGACGCTGGCCGAGCTGGGTGCCGAGGTGCGCTGGGCTTCCTGCAATATCTACTCCACCCAGGATCATGCCGCGGCTGCCATCGCCGCCCGCGGTATCCCGGTCTTCGCCTGGAAGGGCGAGACCCTGGATGAGTACTGGTGGTGCATCGAGCAGACCTTCAATTGGGCAGACGGCCAGGGTCCCAACATGATCCTGGACGACGGCGGGGACGCGACGATGCTGCTCCACAAGGGGGTGGAGTTCGAGCAGGCCGGTGCAGTCCCGGATCCCAGCACCGAGACGAACGAGGAATTCCAGGCTGTACTCGGTGTGCTGCAGCGCAACTTCGAGATGGACAATCAGCGCTGGTCGCGGATGGCACCCCAAGTTCGCGGGGTGACCGAGGAGACGACCACCGGCGTGAATCGCCTGTATCAGATGCAGCAAGCCGGCACACTGCTGTTCCCGGCGATCAACGTCAACGACTCCGTCACCAAGTCCAAGTTCGACAACCTCTACGGCTGTCGGGAATCCCTGGTGGATGGCATCAAGCGGGCCACGGACTCCATGATCGCAGGCAAGATCGCGGTGGTCGCGGGCTACGGGGATGTGGGCAAAGGCTCGGCCCAATCCCTCCGGGGGCTCGGCGCCACGGTCTGGATCACCGAGATCGACCCGATCAACGCCCTGCAGGCGTCGATGGAAGGTTATCGCGTTGTGACCATGGACGAGGCCGTCTCGGTTGCCGATATCTTCGTCACCGCGACCGGCAACTACCACGTGATCACCCACGATCACATGGCCGCCATGAAGGACGAGGCCATCGTGTGTAACATCGGTCACTTCGACAACGAGATCGATGTCGCCAGCCTCAAGCAGTACACCTGGGATAACATCAAGCCTCAGGTCGATCACATCACCTTCCCCGACGGCAAGAACATCATCTTGCTCGCCGAAGGCCGGCTGGTGAACCTGGGGTGCGCCACGGGGCATCCGAGCTTCGTCATGTCCAGCTCCTTCACCAACCAGGTGTTGGCTCAGATCGAGCTGTACACGCGCCGCGAGCAGTACGGGCTCGAGGTCCGCATCCTGCCCAAGCGGCTCGATGAAGAGGTGGCACGGCTCCACCTGGAGAAGATCGGCGCCAAGCTGACCCGCTTGAGCGAAGACCAGGCCGGATACCTTGGGGTGTCGGTCGACGGTCCGTACAAATCGGACCATTACCGTTACTAAACGCGCGTCGTCGGTCGGACGCCGTTTTCATGGGGCGGCCACGCGGCCGCCCCGCGATCTCGTGGGAGGTTTCGCGACGATGGAGACCCAAAAGCAGTTTTCACGCCAGTTCAGCTTCGAATTCTTCCCGCCCAAGTCCCCCGAGGCGGAGGAGAAGCTCGTGACGACACGGGAGAAACTGGCAACGCTCAAACCGTTGTATTATTCCGTCACGTTTGGAGCGGGTGGGAGCACCCAACAAGGCACCTACGACACCGTCAAGTCCATCATCGAGGCGGGGCACGAGGCCGCGCCGCACATGTCGTGCATCAGCTCCAGCAAGTCCCAGATTCGGGACCTGCTGCAGGGCTATCGCGAACTTGGGGTCAAGCGGATCGTGGCCCTACGGGGTGACATTCCCTCGGGGATGGGGCGTACGGCGCCCGGTGAGTTGCGCTATGCCAACGAACTCGTCGAGTTCATCCGAGCGGAGACCGGAGACGCCTTCCACCTGGAAGTCGGGGCCTATCCGGAATACCACCCCCAGGCGCGCAGCGCCCAGGCCGATCTGCAAAACTTCGCCCGCAAGGTGAAGGCGGGGGCCGACGGGGCGATCACGCAGTACTTCTACAACCCGGACGCCTATTTCCGGTTCGTCGATGACTGCGAGTCCATGGGCCTGGACATCCCCATCATCCCGGGGGTCATGCCCATCGTCAATTTTGCCCAGCTGCAACGCTTCTCCGATACCTGCGGTGCCGAGATCCCTCGGTATATCCGCAAGCGCCTGGAGGGCATGGGTGACGATAAGGAATCGATCCGCAAGTTCGGTACCGATGTCACGATCGACTTATGCCGGAACCTGCTCGAAGGCGGGGCACCGGGCCTGCACTTCTACACGCTGAACCAGGCCAGGGCCAGCCAGGCCATCTGGGAGGCGCTTGACCTGGACCGATGGAATCAATCCGTCGAGGCGGCCTAGGGCCGGACACGGAAGCGGAGCTCCGAGGCCACGGTGGTGGATGGCGCGGTGCCACCACCACCGACGATCAGGTCGCTCACCAGCGGGCTCTCGAACCCTCACACAAGGGGAGCCCGGTCGAGTGGGTGGGTCGCGGGACCGGATGAGACACCCCGGGACGGATCCGACGGGCCATTCGGGATGCGCAGGATCTGATCACACACCGTTTTCGTCGTTCCCGATTTCCGATTCGATGCCGCATCCCTGGCATCGATACCCCCTTAAGCGCCCCCGTTCGACCCCGTGCGAATCCCGCGCACGATCCCCTTCGCGTGCCAATCCGCGAACAAACCCCGGGCCTTCTCAGAGAGCCCCGCCGAATCCGGCTTACCGAGTTCGACCGCGATCTGATCGATCGCCGCCTGGGCGCTCTCGACGACCTCCTCGGTGATCAATTGCAGCAACCGGGCGGTCAGGGGATTCACCTCGAGGGTTCGCACGCGATACGTGTCCGGATCCCGATACATGACCAGAAGAGACTGGCCCGGCTCGATCTCGGCCTCCGGGGTGTCGCGGCGGATGCGATGGACCGGGTACGTGTAGGCGAGGAGCCACGCAAGCCGGGAGACCACCGGAAACCCCACGAGCCAATCGCCATGGGGATCGCACGGGGGCTCCTCGGGATCCTCGGCGATGAATAACGCCATCTCCGCCCATTCGTAGTGCGCGAGCTCCAGGAGAAAGACGGGCGTATCCGGGTCTTCGGCCAACCCGCCAGCCGCGACGAAGTCTAGGAATGCGCGGGGGATATCCCGGAACAGCGGCGATTCGCTGGCGTGTGAGGCAAGGAAGGCCCGGACCCAGCGGTGCCAGACCTCATCGGCCGTGCGGCCCCGCAGCACCGGGAAGGTACGGTGCAGAAAGCCTTCCACATTGTTGTAGATCAGCTCCCGATACACCCCCAGTCGGCGATCCTCGATCCCCGCGGGAGCGGCCCGCTGGGCGGGGTCGCGAATATGGGCGGTAAACGCCGCCTGCACCGTACGGAAGTCCGGGACCGAGGTCACAGGCGCGTCATTCGAGGACATCGGCCACCTCCGTGACCCGGGCCTGCAGCTGACGGATGCGATCCACCTCGCCGAGCAGCGACTCGACCGAGGGGATATTGAAATCCCGCTCCAACAGCGTCGGAAACACGCCAAAGGTACGATACGCCGTCTCGAGGAGTTGCCACACCGGTTCGATCACCTCCGCCCCGTGGGTATCCACGATGAGATCCTCGGCTTCATTGTAATGCCCAGCGATGTGTCCGTAGGCGATCCGCTCGCCGGGCAAGGCCTTGAGGAAGGCCTCCGGCTCGTACCCGTGATTGACGGCATTGACGTAGATGTTGTTGACGTCCAGCAGCAGACCGCAATCAGCGCTCGTCAGGACCTCGCCGATGAAATCGATCTCCGCCATCTGCTGGCCGGGGGCCGCATAGTAGGAGACATTCTCGAGGACGAGCCGCCGGCCGAGGATGTCCTGCACCCGCTTCACCCGATCGGCGACCCAGTCCACGGCCGCCCGAGTGAACGGGATGGGCATCAAATCGTAGAGATGCCCCCCGTCGGAACAATAGCTCAGGTGCTCGGAGTAGACACGGATGTCGTGTTGGTCCAAGAATCCTCGGATGCGTCGCACGAAGTCCGTATCAAGTGGGGCCGGGGCCCCGATGGAAAGCGACAGGCCGTGGGTCGCAAAGCAATGCCGATCGGTGAGCGCCTGGAACCGCTGTCCCAAGCGTCCGCCCATCTCCATCCAATTCTCGGGCGCCACCTCGAAGAAATCCACGCGCGCCAAGAATGCCTCATCGATCGAATCCAGGAAGTCCCGGCGCAGGCCGAGGCCGGCCCCGCGGGGATCGCTGCCAGGTGGTTGCATCAACGCCTCCCGATAATCAAACCCTTGCTTGGACCCGCCCCGCTTAGGCTCGGAAGCGGCGGGCCAACCAATAATCGAGGCTGACGAAGCGTCCCGCGCCGAGGAAGAACAACGCCAGGATCATGACGAAATACGTGGTGGCCCACTCGATCCCGTTATTCGAGACCACAAAGCTGCCCGGCTCGGTGAGCCAGTCGTAATTGCCGTGTTCCCTCAACAGGGACTCCGCCGCCTCCGTGCGCTCGCCGGCCGCCGCGGCGCTTCCCGACTCAAAAGCGAGCGGACCGAGGGTCTCGGAGGCGAACGGCGACATCGGATCGGCGACCGCCTGCCAACCGTTGCCCCAGTGCACGGTCGTGGCGGCAACCACCATCGTGATGAGCAGTGGGATCGCGATCCAGCGGACCGCCAAGCCGAACAACAACAACACGGAGCCACCGAGTTCCGCGAGGATGACCAGGACGGTCAGGACCTCGGGATAGGGGAGCCCCAGTCCCCAATCCGGGTTACCAAGCCAGTTCGCGGTACTGTCGAAGCTCAGGAGCTTGTTCATGCCCGCAACCCAGAAGACCGGGGCGAGATAAAGACGTAATAGAAGAGGGGCCAGGAAATCCCCGACGCGAAGCGATTCTAGAATGTCTTGGGCACCATTGCCCAGGCGAACAACGGGATTCATCGAATCGTTCTCCTTGGATCAATCACGGAATCGTAAGGACTGGGCGCCGCGAACCCGGGCCGCTCGGGCTAACCGGGCAGCACGCGTCGCCGAGGGTCCAGGGGTACGCTCGATCGGCGGGCGTCAACGCGACCGGCGAATCGCTGTGCGACACCGAGGCGAGTCGAGACAGCGGCCTTGGAGGGCCCCGTCGGATTGGGTATCCCACGCGCCACGGGGTCGCCGGCCCGTGCCGGGGCGACCCCGAAAGCGGTCACGGAGACGGGTCTTTCAGGGTCGGCTTAACCGCCGCACTTGCCCTCGCCGCACTTGGCTTCGCCGCCCTTCGAGTCGCCGCCGCCGCACTTGCCTTC
>CAYFWJ010000176.1:0-5190 GCA_964346755.1 uncultured Ectothiorhodospiraceae bacterium | reverse complement strand
CCGGGATATCGTATCGTCGGATGCGCTGAGGCCTCCGAAGCGCATCGGTTGCGGGCCCGGCGGTAGCGAGCTGCGTCCGTCGCGGCCATCGGCCTTTTAACAGGGCCCTTCGCCGGGCAGGGGCTGTTCCGGCTCGGGATTGGTCCGGGCCGCGACGATCCCGTCCTCCAGGGACTCACGGTACTGAGCGAGGGCCCAGCGGACGGAGGGGAAGGCCAGCGTAGCCCAGGGAATCGCCGACCAGGTGAACAGGGCGACTTCCGCCGATTCCGGTCCGGCGGCGATGTCATCCGAGCAGAGCCGGGCCCGGTAGATCAATTGGATCTGGCTGATTCGGGTGATGCTGTAGACGGCCAGCAACGATTCGAGCTCGAGTTCGGCGCGCGCCTCCTCCCAGGCCTCGCGGCGGGCACCCGCCTCGGCACTCTCGCCCAACTCGAGGTAACCCGCCGGTAGGGTCCAGTAGCCGCTCCGCGGTGCGATGGCCCGGCGACACAGCAAGATACGATCCCCCCAGTGGCAGACCGCGCCGACCACGACCTTGGGGTTCTCGTAGGCGACATAGCTGCAATCGGGACAGATCAGACGGTCGCGATCGTCTCCCGGTGGGATACGACGTATCCGCGGGCCCCGCTCATTCATCGTCGAATCGGACACCTTCCCCCCTTGTTCACTGGATGTGGTCCAGGGCCGTTTGGATCCCGTCTCGCCGGCCGGGGTCCATGCAGGCCATCGGATCATCCCGGCCGCCTCGCCCTACCCGCCCTGTGACCGGTATAATGGAATCCGATTCCGCTCGTGTACACCCGAACATCGCCCACACGCGCCGTAGGCACTGAAACCCGGCCCGTCGATTCCACGGGGACGCGATCCGCGCCATCCATGTGCCGTCCGAGGAGTCTTGCCGTTGGATCATTTCCAGTTCTCCAACGCGGGCATACTGCACGCTGAAGCCGTGCCCCTGCCGCAGATCGCGGAGCGCTTCGGGACCCCGTGTTACGTGTATTCGCAAGCGACCCTTGATCGCCACTGGCAGGTCTTCGAGGCCGCCTTTCAAGGCCTACCGCACCGAATCTGCTACGCGGTGAAGGCGAACGGCAACCTGGCGATCCTCGAACGCCTATTGGAATGGGGTGCGAGTTTCGACATCGTCTCCCTGGGCGAACTCGAACGGGTCCTGACCGCCGGCGGCGAGGGGGACGATATGGTCTTCTCCGGCGTTGGCAAACGCCGCGACGAGATGGAGCGCGCCCTCGAGATCGGGATTCACTGCTTCAATGTGGAATCCGCCGCCGAGCTCGAGCGCCTCGCCGAGGTGGCTCGAGCGGCCGGGACCCGCGCACCGATCGCGCTGCGGGTCAATCCGGACGTGGATCCGCAAACCCATCCCTACATTGCCACCGGCCTCGCCGAGAACAAATTCGGCATCCCGATCGAAGCGGCCCCAGCGCTCTATCGGTGGGCCGCCGAGCAGGATTGCTTCACGATTCGTGGTATCGACTGCCATATCGGCTCGCAGCTCACGGACATGGAGCCCCTGATGCAGGCCCTGGACCACATGCTGGCCCTGGCGGACCGACTCGCGAATGAGGGCATCGCGGTCGAACACCTGGATCTCGGGGGCGGACTCGGGATCGCCTACCGGGATGAGACCCCACCGGACCCCGCGACCTGGGGGGCGGCCGTGCGCGAGCGCCTGGCCGACCGCCCCTACGAGATCCTGATCGAGCCGGGGCGGTCCATCATCGGCAATGCCGGTATCCTATTGACCCGGGTCGAGCTGATCAAACGCAACGGGGACCGCCCCTTCGTGGTGGTTGACGCGGCCATGAACGATCTGATCCGGCCGGCTCTGTATGACGCGTGGCAGGCCGTTGAGCCGGTGGCGTCAGATTCGGCTCACCCCCTCGAGCGGGTTGATGTGGTGGGGCCAGTCTGCGAGACGGGGGATTTCCTCGCCAAACAACGGGACCTGCGCGTGGGCACGGGTGACCTACTGGCCATCCGTTCCGCCGGGGCCTACGGCTTTGCAATGGCATCGAATTACAATGGGCGACCGCGCCCACCGGAGGTGCTGGTGGAGGGCGATCAGGTGCATCTGATTCGCGCCCGGGAGACCCTGGACGACCTCTGGCGCGGCGAGCGTTGCCTTGCCTTGGAGCGCCAAACTCGGATCAACAGCGGTTAGGGCGCCCGGGGACGACGCCTCGATCGGCCGCGGACCTTTACGGACCCGGACATAAAAACGTAACCTTCACGACACCGGTTATGCTGCGATTCACCAAGATGCAGGGGGCGGGCAACGATTTCGTTGTCTTCGACGGGATTCACCAAACCCTCGGGTTGACCCCAGAGCGCGTCCGCCAGCTCGCCGATCGGCGATTCGGGATCGGATGCGACCAGGTCTTGGTCGTCGAGCCGCCGAGCGCCACGGCAGGCCCCGGGATTCCGTTTCGTTATCGCATCTTCAATCGCGACGGCGACGAGGTGGAGCAGTGCGGGAATGGGGCCCGCTGCTTTGCGCGCTTCGTGCGCGAGCACGGGTTGAGCGACGCGGACCGCCTCTGGGTGGAAACGGCAGCGGGACCCATCGAGCTCGTGCACCAGGCGGATGGTCAGGTGAGTGTGGCGATGGGACGACCCCGGTTCGCGCTGGAGGAGATCCCGTTCAAACCCCCAGCGGAGGCCCCCGGGGTGGGCACGAAGGCACCGCAGGCGGGACCGTTCTCCCGTTACCGATTCGAGGCGGCGGATCGAACCGAGTCCTTCCACGTGGTGTCTCTCGGAAATCCTCATGCCGTAATCCGCGTCCCCAGCGTCGACTCGACCGAGGTGGTTGAACGGGGCGAGTGGCTACAGGGCCGGCCCGAATTCCCCCGCGGGGTCAATGTCGGGTTCATGGAGGTCATCGATCCGACTACGATCCGGCTCCGGGTGCTTGAGCGCGGAGCGGGTGAGACCCTGGCCTGTGGGACCGGCGCCTGCGCCGCGGTGGTCGTGGGCGAACGGGCCGGTTGGTTGACACCGCCTGTGAGCGTCCATCTCCCCGGGGGAACCCTGCAGATCGATTGGCCGGAGGCAGCGGCATCGGTTCGCCTGACCGGACCGGCCGAGCGGGTTTTCGAAGGCGAGATCGAGCCATGACGAAGCGATCGGAGACCGAACCGAGCGACGCCCTGAACGACGAGGCGGTGGTCCATTACCTCCGCACGCATCGGGATTTCTTCGTGCACCACGAGGAGCTGCTGCCGTTATTGACGATCCCCCATCCGCGGGGCTCGGCGGTCTCGCTTGTGGAGCGCCAGATCGCCGTGTTGCGGGAACGCAATCAGCAGCTCGACCGCCGGCTGCGGGAACTCGTCGATATCGCGCGGGATAACGAGCGGCTCAGCCTGGCGCTGCATCACCTGGCGCAGGCCCTGTTGGTCGCCTGTGACCAACGCGACGTGATCCAGTCCGCGGAACAACTCCTCCGCGATGATATCGGGGCCGATGCAGTGGCCTTCCATTTTGTCGGGCAGGGGCGTTCGTCGGTCGAATCCGGGGGGACCGTACGGGAGGCCGATCCGGGGTTGAACTCGGAGCTCATCCACGAAACGGGGTATGTCCTGGTACCCGGGAGCCCGGCACACCGGAGCCTAAAGCGCTTCTTTAGCGAGGTCCGACCCTTTTGCGGCCGACCGCCGAAACAACAGGCACGGTATCTGTTCCCTGAGGCCAGTGGTTCGATCGGCTCCACGGCAGTCATCCGCCTCGGGTCCAATGAGCGCCCCATCGGGCTTTTGGCCCTGGCGAGTTCGGATGCGATGCGCTTCAACCCCAGCATGGACACCCTGTTCTTGGATCGGCTCGGCGAACTGGTGGCACGGGCCCTGATAGCGGCCCCGGAGACCCAGCCGGTGCGTGCCGGCGGATCCTAGGCGTGGATGCAGCCCGGCGCGCGCACCGGGGCCATAGCAGGGATCATCTGGCCCCCGTCACGCCGGCAAGTGAACACACAACTTTTTTCCCAACTTCAAGTTCGGTGGATCCCCATGACCGACGCGACACGGGCCGAAGCCACTTGGTACGGCACGACCATTCTGTGCGTCCGACGCGGCCAAAACGTCGTCATCGGCGGCGACGGCCAGGTCACCCTCGGTGACAGCGTGGTCAAAGCGAATGCCCGTAAGGTGCGACGGTTGTATCACGATCGGGTCCTCGCCGGCTTCGCGGGTGCGACGGCAGACGCCTTCACGCTGTTCGAGCGCTTCGAGGGGAAGCTGGAGATGCACGGCGGCAACCTGGTCCGATCGGCTGTTGAGCTGGCCAAGGATTGGCGGACGGAGCGCAGTCTGCGGCGGCTCGAGGCGATGCTCCTCGTCGCCGATCGGGATGCGACCTTGTTGCTGTCGGGCAACGGCGATGTCATCGAACCCCAGAGCGATTGGATGGCGATCGGCTCGGGGAGCGGCTATGCCCAGGCGGCAGCCCAAGCCCTATGGGAGCATACCGATTACGCACCGGAGGCCATCGTGCGCCACGCCCTGGCGGTTGCCGCCGGGATTTGTATCTATACGAACGATTCGATCACCGTCGAAGGCCTCGAGGGTTGATCGTGAACGGGATAGCCCCATGTCCGAAATGACCCCCCGGGAGATCGTCCAGGAGCTGGACCGACACATCGTCGGCCAGGACGCGGCCAAGCGGGCCGTGGCCATCGCTTTGCGTAACCGCTGGCGTCGCCAACAGGTGGACGAACCGCTAAGCCAAGAGATCACCCCCAAGAATATCCTGATGATCGGGCCGACCGGGGTCGGCAAGACCGAGGTAGCCCGGCGGCTAGCCCGACTCGCCCGGGCCCCGTTCATCAAGGTCGAGGCCACGAAGTTCACCGAGGTGGGCTATGTGGGCCGAGATGTCGAGGCCATCATCCGCGACCTGGTTGATGCCGCCCTCGGAATGGCCCGGGAGACCGCGATGGATGCGGTGCGACGCAAGGCCGAGGATGCCGCGGAAGAACGCATCCTCGATGCCCTGTTACCCCGCCCCCGCAGTGTGGGGTTTGCAACCCACACCGAAAACAACGACGAGTCCAGTGAATCCGGTGGGGCCGCCCGCCAACGCTTCCGTAAGAAGCTCCGCGAAGGCGAGCTCGAGGATCGCGAAATCGAGATCGAGGTTCGAGCCAGCAACGATTCGATGCACATC
>CAYFWJ010000175.1:0-5321 GCA_964346755.1 uncultured Ectothiorhodospiraceae bacterium | reverse complement strand
AGAGGATAGGATTCTCGGCTCGGCGATCGGGTCTCGAGGCGCATTAGCCGATTTTTTCCGCCATTAACCAATAAACGGTTGACGATTCATCCGATTTGCTGTGTCACTTTGTGTCTCGAAAGTAGCAACCACCGGATATCCGGGCTATACGTAATAATCCATAGCATGGGGTTGTTTGTCGAAGCATCCCGACCGCGGTCGAACACCCGTGCGACGATACCGAACGGAGTCGCTCACGCGCGATCGGTTTCAGGGCGAGTCTGTTGTCGGGCGAGTGTTCGGGGAGGGCTTGCCAGCGCTCATGGTTCAAGCACTCAGGCCGTCGGCGATTCCCGAAGCCGCAGGGAGCCGCTACCATCGAACGATCGAGGGGATGTCCGGCGAGGGGGTAACTCGGTCGCCGCCCGAGCGCCTCACCATGGCGCTGGGTTGTCAATGCGGCCTGCGATTCAAGATGATCGCCACCCCGTGACATTCCCGGTTGTTCCGCGTCGTTTCCAATCACCGCATGGCCCAGGAGACCCCCATGGTTGAGCGCTACACCCCCGACCTCATCCGCAACTTGGCCGTAACGGGCCACCTCGGCAGTGGCAAGACCTCCCTGGTGGAGGCATTACTCGCGCACACCGGCACGATCACTGAGCGGGGTCGTGTCGAGGCGGGCACGACCGTGGCCGATTTCGATCCGCTGGAACATCGTTATCGGCACTCCTTGCACGCCAGTCTCGTTGGTCTCGATTACGCAGGGCGACGAATCCATCTCCTCGACACCCCGGGTGAGCCCGAACTGATCGGCCGGGCGGTCCAGGTGCTGCCCGCCGTCGAGGCGATGCTACTGGTCATCCACGCGGTCGCCGGGATCGAGCCGGTCACACGCCAAATGCGTGCGATCGCCCGTGATCATGGGTTGCCGTTGCTGGTGGTGATCAATCACATCGATGCGGAGAATCGGGATCTGGCCGCGACGCTGGCGGCGATTCAGGAGGAATTCGGCCGTGAGTGCCTGCCCTTGAACCTACCGGCCGATCAGGGGGCGCAGGTCGTGGATTGCTACACCGGAACCCATGGAATGAGCGATCTCGGGCCTGTCGAGACGGCGCATACCGCCCTCATGGATCAGGTCATCGAGGTGAATGAGGCCCTAATCGGTCGGTATCTCGAGGGCGCTGAGGTCTCGGAGGCGGAGCTGCACGATACCTTTGAGCAGGCCCTCCGGGAGGGCCATCTCACGCCCGTGTGTTTCACCTCCGCGGAGACCGGGGCCGGGCTACCCGAGCTGCTCGAGATCTGCGCCCGCCTGGCGCCCAATCCCGCGGAAGGGGCGCCTCATGCCTTTCTCAAGGGGTCGGGCGCCCGGGCCCAATCGCTCCTGGCGCGGCCGCAGACCGAACAACCCGTGCTTGCCCACGTATTCAAAGTGGATCACGACCCCTTTGTCGGGACGATGGGCACGATGCGGGTCCACCAGGGCGTGATCCGCAAGGGCATGGAGCTGTTGATCGACGAGGGCGGCGAGCGCTTTAAGGTCGGCCATCTCTTCCGGCTGCATGGCAAGGAGCACCGGGAGCTGCCGAAGGCCATTCCGGGGGATATCTGTACGATCGCCAAGGTCGAGGCGCTTCACAATGATACGATCCTGCATGGATCGCACGAGGCCGATGATGTGCATGCGGCGCCGTGGGTGACGCCGGAGCCGACCGCAGGCGTCGCCATCGCGGCCAGCGCGCCGGGTGACGAGGCCAAGATCTCCGATGTGCTCCAAAAGCTCGTGAGCGAGGACCCCAGCCTGCGTCTCGAGCATGATATGCATAGCAATGAGACCGTCCTGCGCGGCCAGGGTGAAACCCATCTCAAGGTCGTCCTCGAAGAGCTCGACGACCGCTTCCACGTCCGGGTCACGACCCACCCGCCCAGTATTCCTTACCGGGAGACGGTAGGCGGGACCGGACGTGCCCGGGTTCGCCATAAGAAACAGACGGGGGGTGCGGGGCAATTCGCGGAGGTGGAATTGACCGTCGAGCCCTTGGAACGGGGCCGGGGGTTTGAATTCGCCGACGCGGTGACCGGAGGAGCCATCCCCAACGCCTTGATCCCCGCGGTCGAAAAGGGGGTACGTCAGGTGCTCGAGATCGGGGCGATCGCGGGCTATCCCATGCAAGATCTCAAGGTGACCGTCGTCGATGGCAAATACCACCCGGTGGATTCCAAGGAGATTGCGTTCGTCATCGCCGGTCGCAAGGCCTTTCTCGAGGCCGTTCAACAGGCGGATCCGCAGGTGCTGGAACCCCAGGTGCGGATCCAGGTGACGGTCCCGGACTCGCTCATGGGGCCGATCACCGCGGATCTCTCGGGACGCCGTGGCCGCATCGTCCAGACCGAGGGCGACGGGAGCGGCCAGATGCGGGTGGCGGCCTATGTCCCCCTCGCGGAATTGGAGACGTACGCAACCCGTTTGAAATCCTTGACCGGCGGGCAGGGCCAGTACACCCTCGAGTTCAGCCACTACGAGCCTGCCCCCGACCCGCTCCAGGCCGAGCTGACCCGCGATTATGTGGTGCGTTTGGAGGAATGATCGGCGTGGAGACGACGCCCAGCGCATGGGCCGCGAGCCACGATCGGGGCGCAGTTCGGTGGCGGATACTGGCGGATGGCTGGGTTCTCGAGCAGCAAGTCGGGCGAAGCGGTGTCCCCTCAACACCCCTCACGCCCGCTGTGTAACGGATGCCGGTGGTCCAAGTCGCCGAGGGCGGTGGCGATCATCGGCGGCGTGCTCGGAAGAATGCCTGCAACAGGGCGCGGCTCTCCGTCGCGCCGACGCCCGCGGTGATCCGCGGCCGGTGATTGAAACAGCGGGAACCGAGACGCGAGCAGGGGGAGATCAAGGCCCCACTCCGGGGATCCGTGGCGCCGAAGACGATGCGGGCGACCCGGGCGTGGACCAGGGCGCCGACACACATGGGACAGGGTTCCAGGGTGACGTATAGGGTGGTGTCGAGCAGGCGGTAATTGCCGAGCCGCTCACCTCCGGCGCGCAGCACCCGGATCTCCGCATGGGCGGTCGGATCGTGGGTTGCGATGGGCGCGTTATGGGCGCGGGCCAGCAGGGTCTCGTGACGTACGAGGACCGCGCCCACCGGTACCTCGCCGTGTGCGGCGGCCTCACGCGCCGCCTCCAGGGCCGCGGCCATCCAACCGGGATCCGTCCCGCGAGCCGGCTCGGTCGGGATCGCGGTCGGCCTCGACCGGGGCCCCCGATCGCTCCGAACGAGCCGGCGCCACCAGGGACGCAACCAAACCTCAGGATCGCCGGTCACGGTCGCGCTCCACGCCCCATCGCTTCATAATTGGCCCCATCGCCCAATCCCCGCGTCCGAGTCGAACCTTGGGGCCCTGCCGCCCCGGTCTATGAGGCTGCCATGCCGGATACATCCCCCGAGTCCCGTGAACGCTTCCGCCGCTTGAGCCGCTGGGTGGCCGAACAGCTGGGCGTCGACGGTTCGCCTCGGCTGGAGCTCGTCGCCGGTGACGCCAGTTTCCGGCGGTACTATCGACTGAGCGCCGGGGGCGTCACCCGTATCGTGATGGATGCCCCGCCGCCCCAGGAGGATGTCGCACCCTTCATCGACCGCCTCCAGCGGCTCGCCGCCGGGGGGCTGCATGTGCCTCAGCTGTACGCCGCCGATGCCCGGCACGGGTTCCTGCTCCTCGAGGACCTGGGCGATACCCAATATCTGCATCGCCTGGATCCCGATACGGTTTCCCGCCTCTACGCCGACGCCCTCACCGCCCTGCGGTCCATCCAGTCCCAGCCGACGACCGGCCTCCCCCGATACGACGCGGCGGCCTTGGAGCGGGAGATGCACCTGTTCCCCGACTGGTTTCTCGACCGGCACCATCGGATCGCCCTCAGTCACCCGGAGCAGGAGGCCCTGCAACAGGTCTTCGAGACGCTCATCGCGGCCATCTGCCCCCAGCCGCACGTCTTCGTGCACCGCGACTACCACGCCCGCAACCTCATGGTCACCGATACCCGTAACCCGGGGATCCTCGACTTTCAGGATGCCGTCGCGGGCCCACTCACCTACGACCTCGTCTCCCTGCTTCGCGACTGTTACGTGGCCTGGCCGGTGGCGCAGGTCAACGCTTGGGTCGCTGACTACCACGCCCATCTGCCGGCGATCGGCCTCGCCGACGACATCCCGTGGGCGACCTTCCAGCGGTGGTTCGACCTAACGGGCATCCAGCGCCATCTCAAGGCCGTCGGGATCTTCGCCCGATTGAACCATCGCGACGGCAAGCCCGGCTACCTCGGCGATATCCCCCGGACCCTGAACTATATCCTCGAGGTGGGCGCCGCCTATCCGGAGCTCGCCCCGCTCCTCGAGCTCATCCAACGCCACGGCCTGGCGGAGCCCCCGCCGTGAAGGCCATGCTGCTCGCGGCCGGTCGCGGACGACGCATGGGACATCTGACCGCGGCGCGGCCCAAACCCCTCCTGACCGTGCGCGGGCGCCCCCTGATCGACTGGCACCTGGAACGCCTCGCCGCGAGCGGAATCGAGGCCGTGGTGATCAATCTCGGCTATCGGGGTGAGCAGATTCGCGATTACCTCGGGGAGCAGGCCTATGGGCTCCCGATCCGCTATTCGTGGGAGGGTTGGCCGGCCCTGGAGACCGGCGGGGGGATCGTTCAGGCCTTGCCCCTGCTGGGGGCAAGCCCTTTCTGGGTGATCAACGCGGATATCTGGACGGATTTTCCACTGCCGGAGGGAACGCTCGCCCCCGAAGACCGGGCCCATCTCGTGCTTGTCGATAACCCGAATCACCACCCGGACGGGGATTTTACCCTCGTGGCGGGGCGCATCGGGCGCCCCGGCCCGCGTTTCACCTTCAGCGGCATCGGGCTCTACCGACCGACCCTATTCGAGGGGCCCCGAGGGGGGGCCTTCCCCCTTGCCCCGCTACTCGCCGCGGCGATCGCGGAGGGGCGGGTCAGCGGCGAATATTTCGGCGGTGTGTGGGTGGACGTGGGCACGCCCGAGCGTCTGGAGGGATTGAATCGGGGAGGGGAGGGCACGGAGGGGTAGGGCCTCCCTGTTCGGGGGGCGGTGTGGCTCTGACCCCTATTCAGGCGACCCCGTACAGCCACTCCAACCGGAGTGGCTAGCCCCGATCGATGCTCAGGTGGATCCGAACCGGACGGCCCCGTTGGCGATCTCCAAGCAGTCCGCGAACCGGCACCCCAGGCGGCGCTAGCCCTCGTCCGCCGGTTGGTCACGGGGCGATGACCGGCGCGCGTTAGAGCCGCCGCTGGATCTCTTG
>CAYFWJ010000174.1:0-5325 GCA_964346755.1 uncultured Ectothiorhodospiraceae bacterium | reverse complement strand
CAACTCGTAGGCGACGTGTTGGTAGCCGTCCGCGGGCCGGATGCTGCGGCCCAAAAAGGTAACCAGAGTTCGCATTACGATTAGTCCTTGAGGTAGCCGGATTTCAAGCGTTCTTCGTCCGCCGCCAATCGGCTCAAGACCTTGTCTCGTTTCTTTTTGTTGCCCATGTCTTGAGCCTCCGTCCGGCGCTCCTCCAGATAGGGAAGGAGCACGCGCACGAAGTCGTCCCGGAGGTCCTCGGGCACCTCGCCCGCGTCCAGCCGGCCGATGAGGGCGTCGTAGGGCTTCTGGCTCGGGTCAGATCGTTTTTCCAGGAATTCGCTCGCCAGCCGCTCTGCGGGTGACATCGCGGCTCGCTTGTCTTCCTTCTCCCTTCTCTCGCGCACCGCTTCTCGGGCGTCTGCCTCCTGTTTTTCGGCTTGCCCGTCGGTGGCCATGGCCCCATAGCCGACGGCCGTCTTGGCCCCGAAGCCCAACCAGTCGAAGGCGTGATCGAACAGCTTCCCCAGGATGGTGTGCCAACGATCGTGCTCAAGGAGCTCGGGGGCGGTCTGTGCGAGCAGCGCGCGATTGCAGGGCACGTAGAAGTGGAACTTGCTCCCCGGCGGCACGGTGAGAAAAAGGATGGGCGTCGGCGGGTCGTTATCGTGGGGCGGTTCCGGGTTCGTCCGATCCTGCAGATAGCGGGATTGGTGCGGCGTCATGATCTCCCACTCCAGGTCCGACTTCGCCGGGAGTTCGGGGAAGACGTCCCAGAACACCAGCGCCCCGCGTTGGGCCCCGGTTTCCGCCGCCTCTTCGGTGTCCGTCGCGGGCTCGGGGGCCCGACCGAACAGGGCCTCGATCGCTGCCCCGTTCCAGTCCCGGTCCGGATCCTCGAACGCCCCCCCGGTCTCGAGCTCCCGGGCGGCTTGGAGCAGCACACCCTTGACGGAGCTCCCGGGTAGGTAGGGCAGCCCGTAGGGCGTGAGGAAGGCGAAGCCGTTCTCCAGGGGGTGTTCCATCCCGAGCCCGGTGGTGAACGGGGCCGAGTTGGTGCCGTGGCGAACGAAGACGCGGCTCGGATCCGTGGCCTCGCCCTGCGCGTCACCGAGCCGGCGGGCCAGCGCCTCTTGGCGCTGGGCCAGGGCCTTCATTCGCTTCCTGTCGTCTCCATTCCTATCGTCTCCATCGGATCTGAGGCGCGCGAGGGCCTGGAGCTTGTCGTTTAAGTCCTCGCAGTCCTTTGGCTCGCAGCGCTGCCAGTCGCCGCGCCACAGCGGGAGATACAGGTAGAATCGGTGTCCCGGCGCCGCCTCGGCGAACTCCTCGCCGAGATACCGGGGCACGGCGGGGCGGGGATTGGATCCGGCCATGGGGCGCCTCCTCAACCGACCCGAGTCGGTGCGATCTGACGGGCCCACCGCAGCCAGGCCAGGGCCTCGGCGGTGATCTCTTGGAAATCCTGGGGTGAGGCGGCGAACAGGCCCTCCATGAACGGGGCGTAGTCGGCCGACGGGAGCTGCCTCGGGTAGCACCGATGCAGCCAGGCGCGCAGGGCCTGGGCCACCTCCCGGTGATGGGCCTTGCCCTTGTCCTCCAGGAAGGCCAAGGTCTGCATCAGCCCACTGTTCATGACCAGGGCCGGCAGGCCCTTGGCGAGCTTGGCGTGGGCGTCCTGCCACGCCCCGGCCTGATGCCAGGCATCGGCGGCCCGTTGTTGCTCGAGCGTGGCGTTCATGGCGCGGCCTCCACCCATCGCGTGGTCACGAGACCTCGGCCGGTGGTGGCGTCCCCCCCGATCTGCAGGAGGTTCTCCCCCAGCGCGGTACGCATCTGACCCATGACCCACACGCTGTCTTCGGCGTCGTCCCGGCCACTGCGCTCCCGGGAGGCCATGACCGGGGCGGCCATCAGGGTCTCGGGGGGCAGGTTCTCGGTATAGAACAGCCCCGTATCGGCCGCCGCCCCGGTCGTGGGGTCGATCCGTACGTGGGGCTCCACGAGGGTGGCGTTGCGGCTGAAGTGGTCCAGATCGCCGTCGGCGAGGATCACCAGATCCTGGCGGAGCTTCTCGGCGAAATACGCGCCACCCGCCGTGGGCAAGGCCCGATCGGCGAGCCAACCGGCAATCGTCGCCACCATCGGATCCGCCGCCGCGGTGTAGGCGAACACCTCGAGGTGGAGCTGCCCGTCGGGCAGCAGCGTCTCGTTGGCCGCGTCGGTCACCCAGCAATGGCCCGGTTCGACCGCCGGTACCGTCCACGCCGGGATGTCGATCGCGCTCACCGCCAGCAGCCGCTGCAGTCGGGCCAAGGCCAGTGGCGAGGTGGCGTAGACATAGCCTTGGCGCCGGGCCCGCACCGGGAACAGCACGAGTTGCGCGTCGCCGAAGCTGACCGCCCCAGCATGGAGGTCACCGGACTCCGGCCCGAAGAGTCGATCGGCATGCGCCCGATCGCCGCCAAGGGCCTCGAAGCCGTGGCGCACCGCCCCCTTGAGGCCGCTCCCGGCGAGGCTGGGATGGCCGGTGTGGATCTCGCGTTGGATCGGGTTATCGATCACCCCGGTCGCCGAGCCGGCGCCCATGTGGACCGGGCTGACCGCCGCGAGGAATAGGACCGCGTTTTGTTCGAACATGAGGGAACCTGACTCCTTCTCAGGGATTGGCAATGACGCAGCGGTTGAACCCTTCCGCCCGCCGTGCAGGGGAAAGGTTCTCATACGTCCCGGGGAAGAGACCGACTTCGGGAAGTTTGCGAAGGGTTTCGAGGTCCCCGTCAAGGCCCTCAAACCAATAGACCGAACCCGTGGGGGCCGCGCGTTGGGCCGCCTTCGGGGCGCCTTGGGGCCCGCGCTTGGCGAGATCCCAGCCGCTCACTGTCTGGCCGCGCGGGACGGCCGCCGCGACCAAACGGGCCCGAACCCCGTTCAACTCCACGCGACCGTCCGCCATCGCCCCGGGGGGATGCCACCCGTGCGGGAAGAGGCCCGGGCTGGTGAGCACCACCCGGAAGCGGCCCGAGGCCCCGATGGCCGCCCAATCGGGCCCCGGATCGGCCCCCGCGGTCGCCGGTTGCATCCGGGCCCCACGGCCGTCGCCGCCGAGCCGCAGGACCCCGTGCTCGGGGAGTTGACCCGGCTCGATCCCGCGCACGGCCACCCGAAACCCGGTCGGCGGGTTCGGGGCGAGGCGAACCGCCTCGGTGGTGTAGAGTTGGCCCTCGGCGGCACGCCGGGTCGTCCCGTCGAGGGCGATGCCGAGCCGTGGCTCGGTCTGCCACAGATCGCCCTGGCGGACGCAGTCCGTGGCCTCCGGGGGCTCACCCCGGAGGTAGCGGGTCCAGCCCCGTTCGCTCAGCCACAGGCCGCTCACGGGTTTGCCGCGGGGCGCGCCGGGCAGCACCGGCAACCGGGGCAGGGGCGTCGCCGTGGCGATCCCGGGCGGCGGTGGGACGGGCACCCGCCGATGCAGGGTTATCCCCCCCGAGGCGTCCGGAAACCCCGCCAGGTCGGCGGGGGCGGGGTACACGGGTTCGACGCCGGCCGCGGTGCATCGGGCGAGGGTCACCTCAAACAGGGTGAAGGACCCCGGCTCGCTCGGGGTGCCGAGGACCTCGGCCAGCCCGGCGGGTAGGCGCGCCCCGCCCCGACCAAAGGCCACCGGATCCACCCCCGCCGCGTCCAGCATGGCGGTCCGCAGGGCCCCGGCGAACACCGAGGGCCAGGGCGGCATCAGCGCCTGGCCGCCACCCTCCGCTTCGCCGAACAAACGATTGCCCCGCAGGAACAACACATCCACGGGTTCGATAAAACGACGCGTCTCCATCGAGTCAGCTCCTGACATCACGGGCGAAGAATTCAGCGATTCCGACCAGGTCCGCCAGGCGTGCGCGAACCGCTGCGGCCCGAGGCAGCGGCGAGCCATCCGCCGGGTGGTAGGGTCCGAGCCGGGCCAAGCGCCGCGCGTGGAGGGGCATGCCATGGGCCTCCAGGCCGTGGCGCTCGAACGAGGCATGGAGAACCGCCTCGAGGTAATCCGTCATCCCAGCCGGCCCGCCGAGGGCCCCCGGCTCGGGCAGTTCGGCCAACCAATCTGCCACCGCATAGGCGGCCCGCCGGGAGGCCGCGGGGTTGGTCCGCAGTTCGTCGGCCAGTTCACGGAGCACGGTCATCTCCGAGGGCCACGCCGCGCCGTCCTCGGCCCCCGGGCACGGCGTCCGCCAGCGCGCCGTGTGCCGCAGGGCCCCACCGGAGCGTTTCAGGACGCTGATCGCAAAGGCATCCCGGCCCCCGTCGGTCTTGGCCCGTCGTTCCGCGGCCCGCAACTCGCTCAGCGCGGCGGTCAGCGGGGTCTTGTGGTGGGCAATCACAATCCCCGCCGAGGCGGTTGCCTTCTCCCCCATCACCGCGTGGAGTTGCCCGGCGCGCCGCACGAACCCCCCGCCGAGCCAGTCCTGACCCTCGGTGCCAGTTGGGCGCTCGCCGCTGTAGGCCAAGCGCAGGGTCTCGGCGGCCCCGAGGACATCGGGGGTCGCGAGCATGGCCATCACGTCATCGCCTCCGGCGTAGAGGATGCGGCCGGCGAAGCATTCCTCGACCACCCAGCGGGCGATGGGGCCGGAAAAGTCATTGAGGGCGTTGGATATCGCGATGTGCCGACCGGGTGAGACGGCCCGCGGTGCGTTGAGGTACTCCTGCAGGGCGACGTTGTCGCTGAAGCGACCGTCCAGCGCCGCGGCGAGTCTGGGGTGAAACGCCGCCCGATAAGGCACGGCGAGCTCCGGGTCGCCGCCGAGCCAACGCCCCATACCGTCCCCATCCAGGAGGACCAGCGCGTAGTAGGTCTCGGGGCGCTCGCCCAAGACATCCCGAACCACGCGGGCCGCCCCATCGGCTTCGTTCCGCTCCGCCTGCGCCTCCAGCCAACCGGGCAGGCGTTTCAGGCGCTCCCAATCCGGATGGTCCCGGAGTTCCTTGACCAGCCGCCGGGGCAAGGCGACCGGCGGTGCCGCGTCGATGGCCTCCGCGACCTTGGGCGCCAGCCCCTGTAGCGGTTGCCCATTGTCAGCCAACCGGCGCAGGGCGGGCACCAGGGCCATGGTGTGGGTGGAGACGACGAAGCGATCGGGCGTTTTGTCGCCCGGTAACCTCTCGCGGAGTTCCCGGCAAAACAGCCGTGGCCAGAAGCGTTTCAGGGTCGCCAGCGCCCCCAGGTGCTCCCCCTTGCGGGAGACGACGGGTTGGTTCTCCGCCGCCCGGGCCCACAGGGTGTCGCGCCGTTGGCCCGGGGGGTGGGTCAATGGCGCCGGGTCCTCGGTGAGCCATTCCGTCTCCCCGGTCAGG
>CAYFWJ010000173.1:0-5326 GCA_964346755.1 uncultured Ectothiorhodospiraceae bacterium | reverse complement strand
CCCGGCAAACGGCTCATCGCCCCGCCGGCGTCCGCCTCTCCGGCGAGCCCGTCGCCGGTGTCCAGGGTGGCTTGGCCGCTGGTTGCCTCCTCGCCCGTGACCTCGAGCTCGGGTAGGTCGACGGGGGCGTCCTCAGCTGAGGTGCTCAAAACATCGGGGCGCTCGCCCCGCGTGGATTGGACAACGTTTGGGCCCGTCTCCCTGACTGGCCGGTCGGATTGCGCCACGCCGAACTCGGCGAGGGACAGGGTCAGTACAGAGGCGATGAGACAACAGGCAACACGGCATCGATAAGGCATGACTCGGTTCTCTCGGCACAGGCAGAGCAGGCGATCGGTCCGGGGGCGTCGGCGCATTGCAGAATCCAGGTCGCCGATGCCGGACCGGATGGGGGTCGGTGCCGATTGGCGCCGACCGGGCCCCCAGTCGCTTGGGCGACGCGACGCGCCCGTCGTCAGGCGCGCAGCGGCCCCTGCGGTGACACGCAACCGGGCAACGCCCGAATTTGCGCGGGCGAGCGGTGTTTCACGCGTTGGGGGCGGCGATGGCCGGATCAGCCGAGTGGCGGCGGGGCGCGGATCGGGTGGAGCCGAGGGAGGTCAAGCGCGTGCGGGCGGGTCGTCTCCCGACGATCGGGCGGTTCGACCGTCCCCGTCAGGGCCAGTGCGATGGCCGGTTGAACGGGCGGGACAGGCGCGTGGGTCAGGAGGTTGAGGACGCAGGCCGGGCAATCCCCGGCATGGTCCGATGGCGGTGACGGGGGCGGTTGGGTGGGGTCATCGACTGTGACCGCCTGCAGTCCCTGAAGCGTGCACAGATAGACGACGGTCTTGCCGGCGCCGTCGTCCACGATGTGGGGCACGGCGAGGAAGCCGGTCAAGGATCGGAGCAGGGTCAATCCGATCACGAGCCAGATCACCGCGGCCACCCCCCGACGGCGGCGTAGGGGTCCGTGCTGTGCGGGCGGCTTGCGGGTCATCGTGGGTTGCATGGCCCGAATCGGACGCGGTTGGGGGTGATCGGAAGCGCGCGGGAACACCCCCGAGCCGATGCGCGGGGCACCGGCCTGAACGCCAGGCCAGCGGCCTCGAATCAATCGGTCGCTAAGTCTAGACTAGGTCGATCCGGGGCGCAATCGCGGGTCTCGGGCGGCCATCGAGGACTGCCTTGATCGAGCGCAACTGGGTCCTGTCGGCCGGTTGTTATTGTGTATCGCGACCACGCCGTCTCGACTTGGACGGAAGCGGTGCTTCGGTTTTAACACGGTGTCCGGGAGGATTGGGGGTATGCGACTCGATTGTCGGGCTGATCGAAGCCCGGTCTGGGCGTTGGGCCTATGCGTTGTTGGGGTTGCCCTGGGGCTCGGCACCGCTCGGGCCTTGGCCGCCGAGCCGGTGGAGTTGGAGGGCGTAACCGTACAGGGTGAGGGGACGGCCGAGACCGGCGTCGGCCAGACCCAGCGGGTACTGGACCGACGCGACTTGGCAGGCGTGCCGCGAGCCGGCGGCACCGATAGCTTCCGAGCCCTCGGGGATCTGCCCGGTGTCCTCGCTCAGGGGGCTGATCCCTTCGGCCTCGCGGGGACAGAGCTAGGCATCCGCGGGGTCTCGGGCGGTTTCGTGGGCCTGAGTCTCGAGGGCATCCCCCTCTACGGGATCATGCCGATCGGGCCCCGCACGTCCAGCTTCGACCTCGAGAACTTGGAGCGCGTCGCCCTGGCATCCCAGGGCAAGGCCCTGCCCGCCGGGGCCGGCAACCGGGGTGGCTCCGTCACGATGCGCCTGCAACGTCCCAGCGAACGCCCCGCCGCCCGCGGGGTTCAGCGGTTCGGGAGCGAGGCCTACACCAAGACCTTCCTGCGCCTGGATTCCGGACCATTGACGCGGGGCGGCCCAACGGTATTCGCCAGCGGTTCCATCGCCGATGGGGATCAGTGGCGGGGGCCCGGGACCCTCGGGCCGCGGCGGGTGGGGAGTCTCGGCGTCGCGCAGGCGATCGGCCGAGAAGGCGAGCTGTTCGCATTTTTCAATTACCATGAGCACGAGTCCGATACCTTCCGCCGGCTCAGCTTCGAGCAGGCCCGGGACCTGGATACCTTCGGGGATCTGGGGTTCAACGCGGCGCTGACCGGGGATCCGGCCCAAGACGTCAACTTCTTTCGTTACCACCAGAGGGATCGCCGGACCCGAGACGGGTTCCTCCAACTCCGCTGGGGCCCACCGGAGCGGCAGGTGACCGGGACGCCGTATGTCTCATGGGACGATGCCTCTCTGAAAGAGGGTGGGCGGACCCGGCTGCGGGATTTGTTTCGCTACGGGGCGCAGATCGAAGGGGTCTTCGGTTTCGGCAACCACCGGCTGGATTGGCGGCTGTGGTACGAGCGCACGGATTTCGAGAAGTACGTCGCCCGCTATCCGATCACCCCCGAGGGCGAGCGGCGCTTCGCTGGCTGGGCCTTCCTCGCCGATAGCGACGGGGCGGGCCAATTCCTACGCCCTGGGGTTCAGTATTCCGGTGGCGCCGAACGCCTCGGATGGTCTCTCGGGGTCCGCTACGCCTATTATGAAGAGCCCCCGAGCACGGCATTTCAACCGGGCTCGGATCCGAGTCCCGATCCAGAGACCGCGATCGCCGAGAGCCCCGGGGAGGATTCGGCCGCCAGTGTGGGTCGGAAGCGCTTCGACGCGGTCCTGCCGAGCGCCGGTCTGACCTTCGAGCTCCAACCGGGGCTGCAGCTGCGTGCCCATTACCGGCGCCAGGATCAGCGCCCCTATCGCTTCGTCCCGCTGGCGATTGCCTTCGCCCGGAATCGGATGGCCTTTTTGGATGCGGGCTTGAACCTGGACGACGTATTCGATGCCTACCGCCTGGAGATCGCCGATAGCCTGGAGTTCGGTCTGAGCGCTGAGGGATCTAACGGGACGCTTGGAGTGACGGGATTTTGGACCCATACGAATGACCTCCTCGTGACCGCCGAGGACCCGCGGGTGGGCGTAGATTACCTGCAAAATGTCGGTGCAGCCCGTACCCTGGGGGTCGAGCTCGCCGGCACGCGGCAACTCGCCCCAACCGTGTCCGTCACGGCGTCGACGACGTACACGGACGCGCAATTCACCAATACCGTCAATGCATTGGATCGCCAGGGTAATACCGTCCCGAATGTGCCGGATTGGCAGGCCAAGGCGGCCGTTGCGTGGACGCCGGGGGGCTGGGCAGTCACCCCGAAGATTGCCTACGTCGGTGAACGTTTCGGGGATGTGGCGAACGACGAGCGCATCGGAGGACATGCGGTGGTGGACCTGAACCTGGCCTATGAGCGCCCCCGTCTGGGTCGACTCCGTCGTGTGCGGTTGACAGCGAGCGTGCTCAACCTCCTCGATCGTCAATACATCGGGGCCATCGAGACCGGTAACGACAGCCTCAGCGGGGATTACCTGCCCGGACCGGAACGCGCCCTGCAGGTGAGTCTGGATGCGCGGCTCTAACCGAGCGTCAACCCGGTCCGCGAGGCCGGTTCAAGGGCGTCGGGCCGGGGCCGTGGCGCTCGGCCCTTTGGATTGCCAAGCGCGGGGCGAATCGCCCGCCGGGCTGGCTTGTAAGGGCTTGTAAGGGGGGTCGAGCCGGCGCTGGCATGGCCCAGCCTTGGGGCGGGTTGAGTCCCAGGTCAACCCGCCGCCAACGCCGGCGAGCCCTGCATCGGGGCCACCCGGCGTCTCCCCGGCCCACGACTCACCCGACAACCGGACAACGGCCGCCGAAACGGCCGGCCCCAACCGTCTCCCGAAAACACCGCCCCCATTGAACCCGTGAGCCCCATGAATAGCGCGATACATCCCCCAACCCGTCCGGGTGTCGAACCTCGGGTGGCTCGGCCGTGTGGTCAACAAGCGACCGATGCCCCTCCTGGCGTCGGCCCATCCTGCAGCCAACCCGCGGATCGGTTCGTGGGATGGGCGGAGCGCGGTGGTGGCCAACCGCCCATCGGTGCCGGTCGCATCCGTCGGACCGATAGCCCGTGCCGGTCATCCCGGGTCATGTGGCCCGCCCAGTGGCGAGTCCTCGGCGGATGCGTGGCGCTCGTCGCCCTGTTGGGCGGGGCGCTCGCCACCCCCTCGACCGCCGCCGAGGCCTCGGGCTCGCATCTCAAGCCGCCGGCCGCAACCTCAACCGCCCCACGGCGTATCACGGACGCCCTGGGCCGCGAGGTTCGCCTACCCGGCGAGGTGACGCGGCTAGCGGCCATAGGGCCGGGCGCCCTGCGCCTCATCGTGTATCTCGGGCGCGGGACGGACAGCGTCGGGTTCGAACGCATCGAGCGTCGGGGCCAGGTGTCTCGGCCCTACGCCCTCGCGCTCGCCGAGCGGCTCGACTCGGCCTCGGCTGATGCGTTCGCCGAGCGGCCCACGGTGGGGGCGGGTGGTCCCGGCCGCCTGCCTAATCTGGAGCAGTTGATCCGCCTGGCCCCGGATGTGATCGTCGCCTCGTTCCTGGACCCTGGACAGCTCCGTCAGATCCAAGCCAAGACCGGGCGTCCCGTCGTCGCCGTGAGCTATGGGGCAAGCTACGGCGGTCGCGCCGACACCCCAGCGCGGTTGGACGCCATAACCGCCTCCCTGCGCCTGCTGGGCCGGGTTTTGGACCGTCCGAACCGGGCCGAGGCGATCCTCGAGACCATCGCTCGCTATCGGGATCGCCTCGCGGAGCGCCTCCCCGCGGACCAGAAGGTCCCGGTCTACGTCGGCGGTCTGGCGTACAAGGGGGCCCAGGGCCTCACCAGCACCGAGGCGGGCTATATCCCCTTCACGCTGCTGGGTCTGGCGAACCCGGTGGTCGCAGGGGCGGCGCCGGGGCATCGCGATGTCCAGCTCGAGGCCCTCACCCAGGCCCGACCGGACTGGTTGTTCCTCGATGCACTAAGCCGTCCGCTCATCGAAACGGAGCTGCGCCGCCACCGCCGGGTGTTGGATCTCTTACCCGCGGTGCGGGCCGGACGTGTGCGCTGGCTCGTGCCGAACAACAGCTACAACACCAACATCGCGAACCTCTTGGTCAACGCCGTCCACATCGCCGGCACCCTGGCCCCGGACCGGACCCCGGACGCACACACCGAGGCCCGGCGAATCTACCGGGCATTCTTCGATGAACCGGCGGCCACGGTCATCATGCAGCGGCATTACCGGCATTACCTCGAGTCGGAGCGATGATCGGAGTGCGTCAAGCCAACCCGGTCTTTGTCCAAGTCGGCGAGGCCATCGGCAGCCGGTACGAAAGGCGAGGGCGTGTTGACGTTTCACATTGGGAGCCATAAAAAACCGCACGCCAAGGC
>CAYFWJ010000172.1:0-5344 GCA_964346755.1 uncultured Ectothiorhodospiraceae bacterium | reverse complement strand
GTCTGGATGCCGATCGGGAGTCTTTTGCGGGGCATCGGGGCGGTCATTGGCACGGCTCCCTCACGGGGTAGTCGATGGGTGATAAGGGCTTAGGTTTTTTATGAAAAGTATGATCGGAAGCAACGGACACTACAGGCGAGAGAAACCATGGCTGAAATGCTCGAGGTAAGCGTGTCGTATCGAGTGCCTATACGCCGTATTTCCTTCATCCAGCCAAACAGATGCTCCACCCGATTCTGTTGTCGATCGTGTGCCTTTTCGAAGCCCCAGCTCCGGCTACGATGCGGTCGTCTGAATAGAGGGGTCCGGTCTAGCTCCGTACCGGTTTCGGACCCTATAGTCCGCAGTGAGGCCTGATCGTGTGACTGCCTCCTGTGATTATATGGAGGATCTAAGCCGCTTCAGGTTGTCCTGGAGTCACGGATTCAGGTCGATGCCAAGGCGAGCACCTCCTCGAGGGCAAGCGGGGACGCTGGGTGGTAGCTCAAACACAGCGGCGTGTCGGTCCGTTCGAAGCCGAGTCCCTCGCTGGCAATGTAGAATTCGCCCCGGCGAAGCTTGGCGATATCGGGCACGGCGCCCCCTTTGGCGGCGGCGAGTTCGCGGGCTGCCTGGATCTGGGTGGCGGCGTTCATCAGGCCAAACACTTGGATTGTGGCGTTGCCCGGGATGTGGTTGTGGATGCCCTTGGGGGCTTGGGTTGCGAAGACCAGCCCCAGGCCGTATTTACGGGCCTGACTGGCCAAGGTGAGCGTGGTGTGGGTGCTTGCGGTCATGGCGCCCGAGGGGGCGAAGATCTGGGCTTCGTCCATGACAAAAAGCCCGCGGAGGGGACGGTCCCCGGCGGGATGCTTCTTGATCCAGCTGAACAGCACCATTTGCAGTTGGCTCACGAAGTTCTGGCGTTGCACCGTGTCCGGTAGCCCGGCGAGGTTGACGATGGAGACGCGGGCAGCCCAGCCCGGGGAAGGGGTCAGTAGGACCGAGGGATCGGCGGCCTGGCCTTGGTCGCCGAAGAGGGGGTCGTTGACGGTCTGGGCGATTAGGGTTTGGGCCATGCTGCCGGCGAGTTTGGGGGCGTTTTCGAGCCGACTGACCTCGGGCGGTAGGTCGTTCAGGTAGGCGAGGAACCCGTCGAGGCGCTCGCCCCCGTTTCGCACGTAGGCCCGAATCGCTTCGGTCAGGATGGCCCGGCCCTGCTCGCGCTTGGCCCCGGTGGCGGGCAAACCAGCGCGGGGGCTGATCAAACCCACGGCGTTGTCCACCGCCATGGCGAATTCGTCCTCATCCTCGGTGACGTCTTTCAGGCCCGCCAAGGGCGCGAAGGCCAGGGGTCGGCCTGCGTTGAGACGCGGTGTCCAGACCACCGTCTCCACGGTTTCGAAATAGTGGTCCGCTTTGGCCGCGTCCCCCGGGCCCCAATCCGCCGGGGGGTCGGGCCAGCGTGTCCCCAACCGCGCCAGGTCGTTATTGGGGTCGAGGACGATCGACGAGATGCCCTGAAGCGCACATTCCTCGACGATCCGCCGCAGCAACACCGTCTTGCCCGAGCCGGAGCCGGCGAAGACGGCGGTGTGCCGCCGCAGTTCCGCTAACGTGACCGAGCGGTGCTGCGCGCCGTCGGGATGGGTGCCGAGGGGGATCATCCCCTCTGGTGGCGCTGGTGGCGTCGTGTGCCCCGGCTCGGGGTTCACTTTGGATTGGGAGCCATCCGGATTCCGGGAGGAACCGTCTGTCCGGTCGAGGTGAGAGCCGTCCCCCGGGGACGGGATCGCCAGGTTCTCGGGGAGGGTCCGGAGCAGACCGACGGTTTGGGTCGGTTGGCGGCTTCGCAGCCAGGCGTCCAGGGTCTTCGGCCGCTCTTGTTGCAGTTGTTCAAGGGCCCAGAGGGTGGCCGTTTCTGCCCGGGACAGGGGGAGGGTCCGTCCGCCTTTGGCTTCGAAAGCGGCGAGGATGTCGCGGGTGACCTGCCCGGTATTCCACGGGGTGTTCCGGATGAGGGTCAGCCCCCGTCCCGGCCCGAGCCCGGCGTCGGATACGGCACCGCGCAGGCGGCTTTGCTGCTTGCCGTGGTGGGCGTTGAGTATTACCCGGAACGCGGCATGGAGTTGGTCTTCCCGCTCCGGATCCAGGATGCGGCGCAGGCGGTTGTGGATGGGCGCTTTCACCCCGGGGTTGACCGGATCGAGCTGCCATTCCGCCGGGTTGTCCTGGGCCCGAACGAAGGCCTCGAGGCCGGCTTGGATGAGCGTCGGCAGGCCGATCTCGGCGTCGGTCTCGCCTGCCAAGAAGTCGTCGATTGGGGCCTTGGCCTTGAGGGCCTCGAACTGGCTATCCAGGGCCTCGAGTTCCGTGGGATCGGGCGGCAGGGGGGCGTCGTCCGTGATGACTTGATCCAGGGAGGCGAGTTCGATGACCGTTCCCTGCCGGACGCAGCGGGTGATGTGCCGATCGACGGCCTCGATCAGCCCCCGCGGGGTGAAGTTCGTGGCCTGGTCGAAGGCCGCTGGTTGGACCGGCCAGGTCGGGTAGGCGGGCTGATAGCCCTCACGGGCGTAGACGTAGGCCAGCCGCGCGGCAATCAACTCGCGTCCCGCCGCCGCCGAGGGGATCTCCCCGAGCCGTTCCCGTTGGGGGAAGCGGTAATGGGCGGACTGGATCGCCTCGGTCTCCACCAGGCGCCAGGTCTCGACGGTGCAGGCGAGCCCGATCAGGGTGTGTTCGGCAGCCTGGGCGAAGTCCATCAACCCGATCGCGATCCCATTCAGCTCCGATCGCCCGCCATCGCTCGCCGTGCGTCGGGCATTGGCGATGAGCCCGTCCAGCTGATCGATGGCCGTGACCGTGATCCGCCCGGTGGTTTGCACGAGTCGGTCCAAGGCGCGGATCACCTCTCGCGGATGCAGGCGCCGCGATCCGAGGGCGTAGGTCCGGCGGTCGAGGTCCTCCTGGGGGATGTCGATGAGCACCGATTGGGCGATGTCGTTGTGCTCGAAATCGGCACTGTTGGCCAGCACGAGGGCTTGGGCAACGCTCGCCGCCGCCTGATCCTCGGGGGCCGCCCCGAACAATCGCCGCCAGTATCGCATCAGGATGGGTAGGAGCTCGGTGTCCACGGCCCCCCCGGCCATCGACGTGGCCATCGCCTCGGCGACCCCAGCGCGGCGGAGCAACGCCTTCACGAGTCCTTGGAGCTGGGTTGTCCCGGCGTTTTCCTGGTTCAGGGCGTCGAGGTAGTTCAGGACCAAGCCGGACCAGAACTCGTCGGCCCGGCTCAGATGCGCCACCACGAAGATATCCCCTGTGGCCATGACCTCGGCGCGGACCCGGCCCAGGAAGTGGGACTTCCCGGTCCCCGGTCGCCCCTCGAGCACGAGGTTCTGTCGGATGCCGTGGGTCCGAAGCTGGCGAAACGCCTCGCGGACCACCTCCATCTGCTCGGCGTGGATGGCCTCGACGACGATCGCGTCCTCCCAGATTGCCTTGAACGAGTCCCAGGCCGGTAGGCTGACCCGGCGCAGGATGTCGATTGGCGGGTCGTCCATCAGTCGATACTCACGTAATGCATGGGATCGGGGCCGATCCGGATCGCCGCGTCGCGATCCGCTTGGGTCAAGCGACCCGGGTCTTCTTCCAGGGTAAGCTGGAGGGCGCGGCGGTCGCGCATCGTGCGGATCGCCTGATCGAACGCGGCGCGGGGGACATCAGGGAGCGCCGCGCGCATCACCCGCAACGGCACCCACTCCCGCGGGCGTCGGGCGTGGGCGTGGTAGGCCTGGCGGATGCGGGTCGGGAGGTCGGTGGCGCCCACCGGGCGCGCGGGCGCCTCCTGAGAGGGCTCGGCCGGGGGTAAGGCGATGGGTTTCGCGGCCAACACCCCGCGCAGGTCGTCGCCCCGGGCCTGCAGGGCTTGATTCAGTGAGGCGATGAGGGCGAAGGCGGCCCCGCCGGCGGATCCGGACCGAGGCGGTGGGGTGGGATCGGTCATGGCGGAGACGAAGGCCCAGCCGGCGTCGGTCAGCCGGAGCAGATAGCTCCGCTTGATCATTGGGGTTGCCAGCAGGCCATCCCGGACGAGCCGCTCCCGGGCCGGCTTTTTGAGATCGAGCCCGTGCTGCGCTTTGAGATCCTTGTTCAACAGCTGGCCGCCCGCGGCCGCGAGGATGATCAGGGCGCAACGCTCCGGGATCCCGTAGGACATGACCTAGACCTCCGTTGATGGCGCGCGGCGGCGCGCGAGATAGGCGGCGATCTCCGCCCCGACCCGAGCCATATCGGCGTGGACCTCCTGGTTGGTAAAACGCAGGACGGCAAAACCGGCGGCTTGCAGTAGCCGATCCCGGCGTCGATCATCCGCGTATTTCGCCGCGCTCAGGTGGTCTGGCCCATCGAGCTCGACGACGCAGCCCGCCCGCTCCCACATCAGGTCCACCCGCAGGGGCGGCGTCAGGGGGCCGTCACGCCAGGTGGCGTTCCAGGTGCGCCCCACTGCCCAAGGCTGTTCCGCGAGATAGGCCTCGAAGCGCGTCTCCGTCGTGCTCAGCGGATTCGGTTGCCCGCCGAGCGGTGACATATGCGCCGCCGGGCCGCGTTCGGGCGTGGCGGAGGGCGTCTCGGCCACCGAGTCCGCGGGCCAGGCCTCGAGGACTGGCAGACCGGGGGGTCTCGGGACATCGAGCCCGCAGAGGACCACTCGGGTATCCGGCAGGGCCGCCAGTCGATCGAGCGTATCCCGCATGGGCACATCCGCGGCGGGCTCGAGCACCAGGGCGAGGATCGGTTCCGCATAGGCTCGGGCCAGAAGCTTGCGGCACTCACTCAGCACCCGGGCATCCGTGAAGCCGGCAAGGTCGGGCGGGGTCCCAGGCCGTTGGGCCGCCTCGGCGAGGCGCTCCAACAGCGGGCCGAAGGACGCGGTGCGCCCCGCCATCCCCCGGGCCACCGCCCGAATCGCGGCCGTCTCCTGGATCCCCTCGGCCTCCGGTAGCCAGGCCGGGAAGGCTGCGCACGTCGATTGGACCACGAACTCGGTCAGTTCCAGGAGCGGGGTGTCCGTCCGCAGGACCCGCGCGAGGACCGCTGTGCCCTCCGGCCCTGGGCGTTCCAGCCGTTGCACCGCCGAGGCCCGATCCACGGGCCACACCACCGGGTGGTCCGGCAGGTTCCCCGGCCCGAGGGTGGGACGCGGGCTGCGGGCCGGTGGGTCGGCGGGGGCCGCTGGGGTCGGTTCGTCAGCCGACGGCGCGACCCGGGTCAGCCGGCGGCTCAAAGGTTGATCCGTGTCATCCATAAAGCCGAGCATACCGGGTCGCGCACTGGCCGCTCAACCGGAGGCCGGGCCGGG
>CAYFWJ010000171.1:0-5356 GCA_964346755.1 uncultured Ectothiorhodospiraceae bacterium | reverse complement strand
GGGGGAAGAGGCGGAACGGGGAGGTTACCGAACGTGGGCAGGCTGAGAGTGGGGTTGTCCCGATACGTTCGAGGCCCGAGTGATGGATTGCCTGGCGGTCGTCGTCAAACGAGAACGAGGTCATCGACCCGGGCGCGGAAGGCCGCTTGAGAAGGCTACTCGGGTTGGATGCGTAGCTTAGTGAAACGCACTTGCTGTCCCGGGTTTTGCACCCACAGGTAGATGCTGCCTTGGGGATGGGTCGTGTCGGTGAACTCGTGCAGGAACTGGCCGTTGACCCAGACTCGGAAGCGATCGCCGCGCGCCTGCAGGGTGATCTGGTTACGTTGCGGTTCGAGAGGGGCCTGCGCCCGCCACCGGTTGCTGTCATACATGACCGACCACCAATCGCCTTCGAAGCCCCCGTACATGTTTCCAGTGCCAGTGAAGGCGAAATTGTAGCCATAGCCGTGCCAATCGTGGGTGCCTTTGGCGACTCCTCGACCGCCCGGGAAAAGCGAAAAATGCCAGCCGATGGCCACCGTCTGGTCACGAGGGCCGGAGACATGCTCGACCACCGCGGACAGGAGAAAATCCCTGTAGCGAGCGCGGGTCATGATATGCCCGTCCCGACCGTATAATGCCCCGTCTTTGACTTCCCAGTCGCCGCTCCAGGCCTGCCATTGAGTGCGGTCGATGAGGCTGTGGGCCGTGTCGTTGAGTGGGGGGGCCACCGGGCGGCGTGCCGGGCGAGATTCCGCGCGTGTCGGCGCAGCCTGCTGCGGGCTGTCTGGGGCCGCCGGTATCGCTTGCGCGATGGCGTTGGAAGGCCGCTCCACCCGGTCGATCCGGCTGGTCCCGCGCACCGTCACGCACACGATGTTGCCCCGGTGTTCGCTGATTTCGGTTTCCGCGCGCTCGAGAAATCCGCTGCTGGCCGTCTGTAATCGGTCTTCCAATTGGCGATCGCAGTCGCGCTCCGCGCCGTGGCCGGTACAGGAAGTGGCTGCCGAGAAACGGGTTTGTACCCGGGTGCGCACCGCCTCGACGGCGCTGACCTTGGCCTCCGACTCGGCCTTGTCGGCCACCGCGTTGCGTCCGGAATACTTGGTGAATTGTTGGCAGCGCGTGCTCTCGACTGTGGCGCTGTCCTCGAGCCATCGGACGCCCTCCGCTGGCAGGGTCGCGGCGCAAGCGGCCAATAACCCCATCACGCCGCCGATCAAGCCGACGCGGAGCCCAGCCAAGCTCGATGAGCGGCCGATTGTCTTATCGATTGAATGCATGGTGCCCGTTCCGGGTTGAGATGAAGGATCGATCATTCCACCGGCCTCGAGCGGCTCGGGCGAGGCATCGGAATCCCCTGAGCCGCGCCCGCGCCCTGGCCCCGGGATTCCGGCAATCCCGGCCGGAACGGCGGGTGGTGATCGGCCGTCGACGGGGCGTGGTCAGGGAAAATCGTCCCGGCACGGGCGGATCGGGCGATCGATGCAACCGCCATCAAGTGCCGCCCCCTTGCGGTTGTCGAAGGAGATGGAATCGTCCAACGCCACCCCCGAGTGGCCACCTCCGACCCGCCCCTCGAGTCGGCCACGGTTGGCTGCCGGTGGGCCTCACCGACGAGACGAGCGGCAAGGAGGGTGAGCGGACCCGGGGCGGTCGGCGCCGGGTCTGGGCCCCGCGGCTGGCCGTTGCGGTGCGGAGGGCTCGGGCGTCCAAACGACTGGGCCGAAGTGTCAGCCGATTCGGCCCCCACGTCAACCGGACCGGTCCGATCCTGGAAGCCCGGCGCGATGGTGAGGCGGGTCCCAGAGCACGACGTCGCGAGGGCCTGTTGACCGAGGTGAGCGGGGTTGAGCCATCCGAGCCCCCGGCGGGACGAAAAGCGCGGCTGTTCTGGCCTTTCGACGGGGCCTAGCATCGCCTCTTCGTCCGATTCAGGACCTGGGCGTCGGCTCATAGATCCTTGGTACTCGCGTTTTTGCGCGAGCCTCGGATGGCATCGAAAAATGCCTGGGGTTTCTCGCTAAAGGTGATCGCCGCCACCGAAACGCCCAACAACAGCGTCGAGATCGCCACCGCGAGGATCTTTTCCCATTCCATGCCTTTGATATCCAGGATCAGATAGCGAGCCAGCGCCACGATTCCGATGTACAGGGGCAGTCGGACCGGTAATTCCCCTGACTCCATATAGAGTCCGACCATGGCGAGCACTTCCAGGTAGATGAACATCAGCAGGAGATCGGCCAATTCCGGTTGCCAGTCCTTTTCGATCACCACGAGGACTTCGTGGTAGATCGCGAGGACGGTGAAGGCGGCAATCAAGACGAGACCCACGTATTCGAGCCAACGGATCACGTGGCTGCCGACGCGGATGTGCGGGGGGTATGAGGATTTCATCGAGTGCTCCTGGGGGCGTGGGGTCATGGGTGCTGCTTTGACGGGCGCGTCGAACGGACTCGGCGCGTAGGGCTTGGTTGGCCGATGCGACAGGCGCTTTCCGATGGACCGCAGGGTGTCAGATCTCGGCGGTCACGATGCACACGATACCCAAAACGAGCGCGACGGATGGGGGTCATCGATCGTCCATCCATCGCAAGGGACCGGCAGGGCTTCAGATCGATAGGCCCCTTGGCGTGGGTCCCGTATACTTCGGGTGGGTGATCGAGCTCGACCGAGAGACACGAAGGGGTCCCGCATGTTCTCTGCCTTCACGCCGCTCCCCTGGCAGCATGGGCTGCTCGCCGATCTGGCGGGGGATCCGTTTCCGGCCGAGGTCCGCGGCCTCCTTGGTACCCGGACCTGGCAACCGGTGAGCCAGGCGGATACGGCCTTTGGGTTCGTGGCCGCCGGGGTCGCCGAGCTACAGACCGACACGTTCAGCGCCGCCTTGCCCTCCGGCCACTACTTCAGCGCCCCCGGCGCGTTTCGGCTGACCGGGCTTCGCGACGACACCCGCGTGCTGTGGGTGACACGCCAGGGCTACCGGGGATTCGGCTCCCTCGGGGGGCCGATCGAGGGCACCGGTCGGCTCCGCTACATCGACGGCTGCACCGATTCGCTGCTGATCCCCCCGGTGGTCTACGGCGACCCCTGCCTGAACCTGCTGCACATCCCAGCGGGGACCCGCCAGAGCCAGCACACCCATCCGTCCTTTCGCAGCGGACTGATCGTCTCGGGACACGGGCGCTGCGTCACCCCCGAGGGCGCGGCGATCCTGGAACCGGGGCTGCCCTTTCTTATCCCCGCCCATGCCCGGCACAGCTTCCATACCGATGCGCACGATCTGTTGGTGATCGCCTTTCACCCGGACAGCGATTTTGGCCCCACTGACGCCGTCCATCCCATGGTCAATCGAACCCTCCTGGAGCTCCCATGAAGTGTCCTTCCTGCGGCGCGACCCAAGGCCGTCGCCGCTCTGGCATGACCTGCACCCGGTGTGGCTACCACTACCGCATCGATCCCGACCAATGGCAGCTGGGCGGCAAACGGATCACGGATGGCTTCGTCAAGGCCGTGCTGGATGCAGCCACCGCCGGGGGCACCCGTTATGCGACCCCCGACGGCGTGTTCACGCACGCGAGCGGGATCCTCGAGGCCAAGCGGGCCAAGACCGGCCGGCTCGGAGCCATCGTCACCGCCGTGATACTCGCCGTCGGGCTCCTCGCGATGCGCCCCCCCACGGCCGTGTGGGTCCTCGTCGTTCCGATCGCGGCGTTCGGACTCTGGCGCATGGCCCGCCGCAAGCCCAGGCCCCTCGATCGGACACACTGGGATGCGGTCCTCAAGGCCTGGCAGAAGGGCGGCGGCGAACTCCCCCACGTCATTGACCAGCCGGCCTTGCAGACCCCGCCGCCGGCGTGGTCGGAACCGGACATCTACGATTATGGGTTCGAGCGCTTGATCCTGACCGAGGATGCCCTGACGGTGGATTGGCTGGTGCGGAACGGCATCCACGCCCAGGAGCGGGCGTTGGTCCTCCAGGAGGCGGGCTATCCGGCGTATTTGGTCGATCGGGCCCAACAAACGCTGCAGGCCAATCCGGAGCTGCCCGTGTTCCTGCTCCATCGCAACGACACCCCGCCGCGCGCCATGGAGGAACGCATCGCGCGGGCCGGCCGCTTCCCCATCGAGGGCCATCCGGTGCGCTCCCTGGGCCTGAATCGCAAGCGGCTCGCGGAGATGCCCGTGCCCGAGCAGCTCAAGGGCACCCGCGAGCCCGTCGCGCCCCATGCCCTGCCGGTGGGGCTCTTCGCCGGGGCCCTCACGATTGCCTTGGCAAGCGAGCTATCCCTCGCCCAAGCCTCGAGCCAGCTTACCCACGAGACCACCTCGTCCTACGGGTGACCGGGACCCGAGCCCCGGCCATCGCCCGGGGGCTCGCCGGCCTCGACACGCCCGCCCACCTGCGGTTGGAGCGCTGCCATGGGCGCGATCTTCGGCTTCACCGGTCCCCCCGATCCGGGGCTTCGGGACCGGCTCATCGGACATCTGGCCCATCGGGGCGATCGGCGCCGGGCGCCCCGTGTGCAGGTCCATCCGGAATCGACCCTCGGGCGCCTCGCCAGCCCCGAGCCGCATCCCGCCGCGCCGCCCGTCGACTGGGGCCCGGATCGGGTTCTCTGTGGCCTCGCGGCACCGGCAGGCGCGGATCGGCGGGATGGCGCCGGATCCCCGAGCACCGGTCAGCCCGCCGCGAACGGCGCATCCGCCGATTCGTCCCCGCGCCACGCAGGGGAGGGCGCGGAGGGGCTAACCCAGACCCCGAGCCTCGCCGAGGCCCTCGCCTGGGCCACCGCGCTGCGGGGTCCCTATGTCGCGGCGGTGCGCAGTGGTCCCCGCCTCATCTTACTGCGGGATTGCACCGGCCGGCGCACCCTGTACTGCGCCCGCTTCGAGGGCCGTTGGGTATTTGCCATCGAGCCCAAGGCCCTGTGGCAGCTCCCGGGCTTCCCGCGGCGGCTGCGCCCCGCCGCGGTCGCCCAATTCCTGAGCTTCTCCTTCATCCCCGGCTCCGGGACCATGCTCGAAGGGATCTACGAGGTCCCTGCCGGCACCGCGGCCGTTCTCGATCCCCAGTGCGCGACCCCCGAGTGGCACCGCTTCTGCGAACCGGAGTCCGAGCCGTCCCCCGACCCGCGGAGCGACATGGAATGGGTTGACCACGGCCGCTCGCTCATCAGCCAAGCCGTCGCCGATCTCCTGCCAGACCCCGGGGCCCCCCAGGCGGTGTTCCTCTCCGGCGGGATCGACTCAAGCCTGGTCACCGCCGAGCTCTGCCGGCAGGCCCGGGCCCCTATCCACAGCTATGCCATCCACTTCGGGGATCGCTACCCCAACGAACTCGCCTTCGCCCGAGCGGTGGCCGAGCACTGCG
>CAYFWJ010000170.1:0-5428 GCA_964346755.1 uncultured Ectothiorhodospiraceae bacterium | reverse complement strand
CCCGCGGCGCATTCAAGTCCCGCAGGCGCTCACTCGGTTGGGAATCGGCGCTGGGGTTGTTTCATCCGGCGATTCCGCCACGGCGAGGTCGAGACACGATGTCCGAATACGGTTCCATCCTGCTGGGGACGGCCCTGGTCAATAATGTGATCCTGGTGCGTTTCCTCGGGCTCTGCCCCTTCATCGGGGTATCCAACCGGCTGGAATCGGCCGTCGGCATGGGGTTCGCCACTACCTTCGTACTCACCCTGGCCGCCGTTCTCGGCTGGATCCTCGAGACCTATATCCTCCGCCCCTGGGGGCTGGAATACCTCCGCATCGTCAGCTTCATCTTGGTGATCGCGGCCGTGGTCCAGTTCACGGAGATCAGCCTGCGCCGGATCGCGCCCCAGCTCCATCAACTGTTGGGGGTCTTCTTGCCGCTGATTACGACAAATTGTGCGGTTCTCGGGGTCAGCCTGCTGAATATCCAGGCGGATCGCGGTTTCCTGGCCAGCGCCCTCTACGGCTTCGGGTCAGCCCTCGGTTTCACCCTGGTGATGGTGATCTTTGCCGGGATGCGGGAGCGACTGGCCCAGCAAGAGGCCCCGCCCCTGTTTCAGGGGATTCCCCTCGCCCTAATCAGTGCCGGTCTGCTCTCCATGGCCTTCATGGGGTTCGCCGGACTGGGCGGAACCTCATGAATCGACACCAACGGGAGGCGTGAGATCGCCATGATGATAAGCGGGATCGTGATAATGACCTTGTTGGGACTCGCCCTGGGCGCCTTGCTCGGCGTTGCGGCCCACCACCTCCGAGTCGAGACCGACGATTCGCCTGCGGCGACCCTCGCCGCTCGATTGCCGGGGAGTGATTGCGGTCAATGCGGCCGGCCAGGGTGTCAAGCCGCAGCCAAGGCCATTCAGGCGGGTCAGGCCCGTCTCTCGGATTGCCCGCAACTCGATGCGACAACCCGCCAGGCCCTGGCACAGATGCTCGCGGAGCGCCTCGGCCTGGATCCGGATCCACCGGCCGGCTTTGAGGAACCGCCGCTGGCGACCATCGACGCGACCACTTGCATCGGTTGTACCAAGTGTCTGCGCTATTGCGGGACGGATGCCATCGTCGGCGCCCGCCGGATGGTGCATCGGGTCTTCGCCGAGGCCTGCACCGGCTGTGGGCGCTGCGTCCCCGTTTGTCCCGTGGGGGCCATCGGGCTCCGGGCCAACCCACCGACCCTGGAGACCTGGTTCTGGCCCCGGCCGGAACACGGCTGAGCGGATCCGTCTTGCGGTGGGCCCGCCGGCGCCCACGCTGCCACTCGAGGAGATAATATGCCTGGGTTCTCGCTGCGCGGCGGCATCCATCCGCCCAACCACAAAACCGCCACCGCCGATCGCCCGATCCGCCCCCTGCCCCTGCCGCCGCGGTTGTATCTTCCCCTGAAACAACACATCGGGGCCGCCGCCGAACCCATCGTAGCGGTCGGCGACCGCGTGACCACCGGCCAGCCGTTGGCCCAACCCGGTGGACGCATCTCAGCCCCGATTCACGCCCCGACCTCCGGCTGGATCCAGGCCATCGCGCCACACCCCGCCGTGCATGCCTCGGGGCTCGAACGCTTGACCCTGACCCTGGAACCGGATGGGCAGGACGAATGGCACCCCGTGGATCCGCCGCACCCCCGACCGCTGACCCAATCCCCGGCCGATCTCGCCGCTCAGGTCGCCGCCGCCGGGATCGTCGGCCTCGGCGGCGCCGCCTTTCCCTCGGCCGTGAAACTCGATCTGGGCCAACGGGGTTCCCTACACACCCTGGTCATCAACGGGGCCGAGTGTGAGCCCTATCTCACCGCTGACGATCGGCTGATGCGGGAGCACACCCGGGCGATCATCGACGGGGTTCGGGTGATGGCCACCGCCCTCGGTGTGGAACGGACTCTGGTGGCCGTCGAGGCCAACAAGCCGGAGGCCCGGCGTGCCCTGCGCCGGGCGCTGCGGCGCGTCCCCGAGATTCGCCTGGTGCGCTTGCCGAACCGCTATCCCATGGGCTCCGAGAAACACCTGGTCCAGGCCCTGACCGGACGGGAGACCCCAGCGGGCCGGCTCACCTCGAATATCGGGGTCGTGGTGCATAATGTGGCAACCGCTTATGCCGTGTATGAGGCGGTATTCCAGGGACGCCCCCTGACCCACCGGGTCGTGACCGTCAGCGGCGCGGCGATGACCACGCCCTCCAACTGGTGGGTTCCTCTGGGGACCCCCCTGGACTACCTGGTCGCCCAGAGCGACGGGCTCCGGACGGCAGCCGCGCGCTGGGTTGGCGGCGGGCCGATGATGGGACAGCCCGTGCAGGATCTCCGCGCCCCCGTCATCAAGGGGACCAATGGCCTGCTCGCCCTCACGGCCGCGGAGGTGGGACACGAAACACCGGGACCCTGCATCCGCTGCGGACAGTGCGTGGCCGCCTGCCCCTGCGGCCTCCTCCCCCTCGAGATCGCCGCCCGGGTGCGCCAACAGGATTGGGACGGGGCCGTGGCCGCGGGCCTGCAGGATTGCATCGGCTGCGGCTCCTGCACCTATGTGTGCCCGGCCCACCGCCCCTTGAACCAGCACTTCGCCCACGCCAGGGGCCAATTGGCCGCGCGGGATCGCGCCGAGCGGAAGCGGGAACGGACTCGGCGCCTCGCCGAGGCCCGTCAACGCCGTCAGGCCGCCCAGCGGGCCGCGGTGGAGGATAAGGGCCCGGCATGAGCACCGCCGCCGACCGGGCCGGTCCCTACGCCCACGCCCGCGGGGGGCTGCGCGGGGTGATGGGCGCCGTGGTGATCGCCCTGTTACCGGTAACCGCCTTGGCCCTGTATCGCTTCGGGTGGCCGGCCATCGCCCTGTTCGCCGTCACCCTCATCGCCGCCCTGGCCACGGAGGCGGTCTGTCGCCTTGCCGGCGGGCGTCCGTTGGCATTGCGCCACTGGGATGGCTCCGCCCTGGTGACCGGGTGGCTGCTCGCCCTCAGCCTGCCGCCCTGGGCCCCCTGGTGGATTGGCGTCCTCGGCAGCCTCATCGCCATCGGGATCGCCAAGGAAGCCTTCGGCGGGACCGGTCAGAACCTCTTCAACCCGGCCATGGTCGGGCGCACGGCCCTGCTCGTCTCCTTCCCCCTCGAGATGACCCGCTTCGTTCCACCGATGCCACTCGGTTCCGCCGAAGCCCCCGGCCTGGCCGAGGGCCTGGCGATCACCTTTGGGGGCGCCGCGCCCTCTCTGGACGGGCTGACCCAGGCAACCCCCTTGAGCGCCCTCGGAGACTCGGCGGAGGCCGAACCGTTGGCCTCCGCCCTCGGTGATACCGCCGGCAGCTTAGGGGAAACCGGGGCCCTGCTCATCGCCGTCGGCGGGTTATTCCTCATCGCCCGCGGGGTCATCGCCTGGCATATCCCCGCGGCCATGCTGGGCACACTGGCCGGCCTTGCTGCGCTCTTTCATGGGATCGACCCGGAGGCCTTCGCCGGTCCCACGTTTCACCTGCTCACGGGCTCGGTGATGCTTGGGGCCTTTTTCATTGCCACCGATCTCGTCACCTCGCCGATGACCGTGCGGGGGCAGTGGCTCTTCGGGGTCGGTTGCGGATTGCTGGTCTACGTCATCCGCACCTGGGGCAACTATCCGGAAGGGGTGGCCTTTGCGGTGTTGCTGATGAACGCCGCCACGCCGGTGATCGACCACTGGATCCGACCGCGGGTCTTCGGCCGCGACCGCCGCGGCCGGCCCCTGGAGCCCTGATGCCTCGGGACGCCTCATGACCACCGCCAGCGAGCCCAGCTACCGCCGCCGCATCGGCTACCAGGCCGGCCTCCTCGGGGGCTTCTGCATGGCCGCGGGTATCCTCCTGACCCTCGCCGATCGGGCCACCCGAGACGCCATTGAGGCCCGGCAGCGGGAGGCCCGGCTGGCCACGCTGGAGACCATCGTGCCGACGGCCCCCCCGGTAACCGGCGCTGGGAGCAGGCCCGAATGGATCCGCGGCCGATTCGCCGATCGGTCGGTCGCCTGGCTCGAGGCGACCGGGTCGGTTTCCGCCATCGCCTTCGACACCGTCGGGGCCGGCTATGCCGGGCCGATTCGGCTGCTACTGGCCGTGACGCCGGAGGGGACGCTGCTCGGGGTGCGGGTGCTGACTCACACCGAGACCCCCGGGCTCGGAGATCAGATCGAGGCGGCACGCAGCGATTGGATCCATCGGTTCGCGGGGCGAGCCCTCGGTGATCCGCCGCAAGCCCGATGGACCGTGCGCGCCGACGGGGGCGCCTTCGATGCCCTGACCGGGGCCACCGTCTCCAGCCGAGCGGTCGTCGAGGCCGTGGCCGCCGGCCTCGGTTGGTATCGACGCCACGCCGCCGGGCTACAGGCCCCCGCGCCTAACTCGACGGCCTCATCCACCCCACCGGCCGGGGAGAATCGCCCATGACTGCCGACTACCGCCGGCTGGCCACGGATGGCCTGTGGCGCAACAACATCGTGCTCACCCAGGGCCTGGCCCTATGCCCCCTGCTCGCGGTGACGGGAACCGCCACCAACGGCCTCGGCCTGGGCCTCGCCTCCACCTTTGTGCTCACCGTCTCGGGTGCCCTGGTCTCGCTGTTTCGGGGCCTCATTACCCCGGAGGTGCGGCTACCGATCTTCATCCTGTTGATTGCGGTGCTGGTCACCCTCGTGGACCGGGTCATGCACGCCTGGCTCTACGATCTCTATCAAGTCCTGGGCCTGTTCATCCCCCTGATTGTCACCAACTGTGCCATCCTCGGCCGGGCCGAATCCTTTGCCGCGCGCAACCCCGTCGCACCGGCGACTATGGATGGATTGATGATGGGCCTCGGTTTCACCGCCGTGTTGGTGATCCTGGGCGGACTGCGGGAGATCGTCGGCCAGGGCACCCTGTTTGCGGATGCCGACCGGCTCCTCGGCGACGGCCTCGGCTTCCTGGAAGTGCACCTCGTCCCCGGGGATCGCGGTCTGTTGTTGGCCTTGTTGCCGCCTGGGGGATTCATTGCCCTTGGTTTTCTCTGGGTCGGGAAGCGCTGGCTCGAGCGCGGGCAGACAGCCAAGCGCGATGTTGCTCCCGAGACGGCCGGTTCGTGACCCGGACGTCGGAAAAACGACAGGCCCGAGGACGAGGTGTTGGGATGACGACACGATTCGGGGATTCACGGGCCCGAAAAAGCCACTGCGGGAGCCGAGCCAGCCCCCACCAAGGCTCGATCCGATTGCCCCTACGGGAGGTTTTCCATGCAGGTCAGTCTCGCCTACGCGGACCCGGACCATCCCCTTTGGCTGGATGTCGAGGTCCCGGAGGGAAGCACGATCGCCGATGTCATCCGCCAATCCGGGGTGGCCGAGAAGCTCGGGGTCGCGGATCTGGAGCACGGCCCGGTTGGGATCTTTGGCACGATG
>CAYFWJ010000169.1:0-5439 GCA_964346755.1 uncultured Ectothiorhodospiraceae bacterium | reverse complement strand
ACAACGAGGACTTAATCCATGAATTCTGAAGAAAAGCAACTCTACCGCCTACATCCGTCGATGTTCCGAAATCGGCCAATCACGTTTTTGATCCTGCTCGCGATCTTGATCTTCGGGATCGCCTCGCCACTCATTTGGGAGGGGCTCTCCTATAGTGGTGATGACCAGTTCCTTTTGATCGCGGCGGTCGTTATCTCGCTCTTGGGGTACGGTATTTGGTGGCTTAGCACCCAAGCTGTCGCCCTTGTTATCACTAATCAACGAACGACGCTGCGCCGAGGCTTGCTCTCCAAGCACATTATCGAAGTTTATCACTCAAACGTGCGCAATGTTCAGGTCCGACAAGGTCTCTGGGATCGATTGTTCAATGTCGGACATCTCTCAATCGCGAGCGCCGGGAGCCAAGGATACGAAATCGATATTCAAGGAATACCGAAGCCTTACGACGTGCGCAAGACGATCGATGAGTTTCGACATGCTAGCCATCAAGGCGATGGTGATGATGATTAATCACGGCGGGCCCGGGGTGCGTTGAGCCCCGGGCTCATCTCAGGCTTCTCGCCAAAGCGCCAACCGGACCGTTCCTTTAAGCTCGTTACGCCGACTCGCAAACCCGGACTTTACCGACCTGACCTTGTAAAACGGACCGACGCGCCGGTTTGTCCGATGGGCCACGTTTTCCCCGTCCGACTAACGGCAGTAGTCTTTCGTTGAGCCTCCCAGCTTGCTTCATTAAGAACCAGGATATAGGAAATTACGTATCGAATCATTACGTATAGTCGCTATAGCGACCTATCCGTATCGTGATTCAATAAAGTCATGATCTCTGATCAACTGAGCTCGTTCGCTCAGACGAGGTCAAGACTCTCCAAACGGCATCCGGGCGGATTCATACCGATCAGATGACGGCGATTTGATCGTTCGACATCGCCTACACCCCTGAGCGATTTGTGGGCAAGCCCCCGAACGATCGGTGCAATCGAACAATCACGAGCGAGCAGGCAGCGACTCATCAAGGCTGCTCGCATGAGAAGGCCTGTACGTTTGCATAAGCGAGCCCAAGCGATGGAAAAACTCATCGAACTTGTCTACATCAGCCGTTCGAGTGAACAGTTCTCCGAACGAGACATCGGCAAAATACTCACCGCCTCGAAGCGCTATAATCCACCGCGCCAAGTGGGCGGTGCGCTCTTCTACAGCAACGGTTGCTTCTTGCAGTGCCTCGAAGGCGGCCAATCCCATGTAAACGACATCTACGCCAAGATCCTCCAGGATGGGCGACACCGGGATCTGGAGATCCTTTGGGTGCGCGAGATATCGAAGCGTCGGTTTTCGAATTGGTCGATGAAGTATGCGCTTGTCGAAGAGCAAGTAATGAAGTTGCTGAAGCGACGCGGCTTGAGCACCTTCGACCCCTATCAATTGGACGATGCGCTAATCGATCAGTTACTCGAGTTGTTCAGTCAGTCGAGCCGCACTCAGGATGAGGCCGACCAGGCGTACCCCGTGAATGGACGATCCCACGGTTTTCTTGCGCGTCTGCTTCGCCCGAAGGCCAATTGGGTTCCCGCGAGCCATTGAATTCGGGCCCGTCACGTGTCGATAGGACCCTATCAAGGCCGTGGGGCGCTTGACCGGCGCCCCATGATATCGTCAAAAGGTCTGTGACAGCTGGATACGAATGTTGCGCCCGGGTCCTAGGGTGATGTTCTTGTAGGTATCCAAGAAGTCGACGTAATCCCGATCGAGCAGGTTGTCGGCGGTTATCCTCAACGCCGTATCCCGCCATCGAAGGCCAGCCGCCCAATCCAGCAGGACGTAACCCTCGGTGGAGGCGGTACCAAACGGGGGTGGCGGCGCGTCGAATTGACTGAAGGGCTCCTGAGGCCCGGCCGCGTCTTTCCCGGGCGTATAACGGACCGTGAGACCGGTGAAGACATCTCGAACGATCCCCCATCGGTCGCGCTCGAGCCGACCCTCACTGCGAAACCGAAAGGGGGGCAAGAGTGGGACCTCGCCTCCCTCGTCGAGCTCGCCGATGACCCACTCCGCCGTGCTGGATACCTGAAGCCACGGGCGCAACTGCCCGGTCACGGTGGCATCCGTTCCATAGAGATCAGCGTCGTCCTGACTCACTTGAAAGATCGGCGTGGTTTCTTCCGGATCGGTGAATTCGCCGGTATCTTCAAGAAAGATGAAATTATTGATGCGATAGGCATAACCCGTCCATTTCATCCGCCATCGAGGCGTCTGCCACCGCAACGAAAGATCGGCATTGAAGGAGGTCTCGGGGTCGAGATCCGGATTGCCCCGCTGGAACGCGGCAACCCCTCCGTGAACCCCATTCACGTAGAGGTCAAAGAGGCTCGGGGCCCGAAAACCCCGCCCCAGGTTGCCGGCAACGGCCAACCGGGGTGTCACCCGATAAACCGCCCCGAGGGATCCCGTGGCGATCACGTAGTCATGGTCAAGATCCTCGGCAGCGACGCCGGCGAGTAGCTCAGGATCGGCCGTCTTGTCCGGGTCGGCCTCGGTACGCCGATAGTCGATGCGCCCCCCGAGGTTGACGGTCCACGGCCCGAAGTCCCTTCCCTCCAATCCGAACAGAGCGACATTCGTCACTCGCCCCCCGGGGGTCAAACCGACATCCCCTCGCGATTCCTGGTCCGCCCGCATGACTTCCGCTCCGAATCGCCCCTCGATACCGGCGACCATCGGCCCGTGGAGCGCGTCCAGGCGGGCTGTCCATTGCTCCCGCTCGATGTCGATCACAATCGCTTCCGGCAGTTCCGTACGGGGCTGTGGTTCCGGGGCACCGGGGTTGGCCTCCCGGAGATTGCGAACGTAGGTGAGGCTGGGCTGCCAGGTCACCGGACCACGGTAGCCGAAATCGCCGCGGATTTGGACGATATCGTTCTCGAGGTTCTGCCCGATACCCCCAGCTTGCAGGGGATCGCCATCCGGTGGCGGAGGATCGGGGACGACAAAGTTCTGCTCACTGCGGTAGGCCTCCCAACGGGCGACCACGGCACCCGCGTCGGTGGTATAACCGAGGTTGAGATCCCCGTTGATCTGCCGGTAATCGCTGAAGGGGACCTCGCCAGTGACGAGGGGATCGGTGGCCTCGCCGGTCTCGAGGGCCGTCGGTTCGTCGGGGACCACGAGTCCGTCGGCATCCCGTCCCACCAGCGTGGTACTCAGCCCGAAGGGACCGTGGGCGGCTTCGAGATCGAGGGCACCGGTTGTCTCACGATAGGCCGAGGCGTAACCGGCGGTCGCTCGCCCCGACCACTCGAACTCGCCGGATGGGCTGCGCGGTGGGGTAGCCGGTAGGATGTTCACCGCCCCGCCAATTGCATCGGAGCCGTAGAGCAGACTCGAGGCGCCACGGACCACCTCGATCCGGTCAGCAATGAAGGGGTCCAGGTTGGGCGGATGTCGGACCCCGTATTGTTGAAAATCGAGCCCCACATTGTTCGAGAGGATCCGGATTCGATTCCCGGAGAACCCCCGGATGACGGGTTTGCCGACCTGACTGCCCGTGCCGATCGAAGTGACCCCGGGCAGGGCCTCGAGGGTGCCCCCAAGAGACGGCGTCTGGCGGCTGCGTTTTTCCGCGCCGGCCAATACATCGACGTCGGCCGGGGTGAATCGCGGGTCCTTAGGACCCGTCGTACCAGTAACGACCAGGGGACTGAGATCAAGGGCCCCCGAGTCCGTTGTAGAACGGGTGACATCGCTCCCCGGCAGTGACTGGGCGAGGCTGGGAAGGGCCGCAGCGAGCATGAGCAGGCCGCTGGCAAAACGAAAGGCGTGGTGACTTTTAGACATCGATAGGGCGTCCTCCGCAATCGAGGCAATGCATTCAAGAGGGCAGGGATGCATGGGGCCGAGCCGTAGAGCCCCGTCGCCTCAGGGGAATCCGGGCACAGGGCGATCGAGGATGATTGCCGTTGACGGAGACCGCGGACACTCAGGCGGCTACGCACAACGCGACGATCGCCCTCGGTCGAAGCGCCGGGAGCCGGATTCCCGTGGCGATGGATTAGCGACTCAGGGACTCGGCGCGAGCGGAGTTGCGGGCGGGGCGCGGGGATGATAGGGCGGGAGACGCGGTGCCAAGGGGGCGGCGCTGGCCCTGAGCTGCTCCGGTTGCGGATGATCTGCCTGGATGGTCGGCGTGGCCGTTTCGATGGCGGGGGCGCTCGACTGGGCCTGCAGACAGATCAGACAGGATTCGTCGGGCTCAAGAACCCCGTGATGGGCTTCGTGCCCGATCAACAACCATTGCCCAAGGATCAGTGCGAGGATCAGCAGGGTGATCGCGGGTCGTCTGACCACCATGGCCTGAGTTATGCCGACGTCTCGCAGCATGGGGGGTGCGGCATCCGGAGGCCGAACAGGTATGGTTCTACGAAAATAGATGTTATACCATTTCATAACATGAAGTAAAGAAGTCGAAGTAAACGAGTTCAATAGAACATGCGAACCCCCTTTGGGCTCCCAGGTTAGCCTGCGGGGCGGGATCCGACCCCGTGCACTCGGTCCAGGCGACAATTGTGCGAGATGCTGCCCATGCCACTTCCCCCCCGATCGAATAGGAGCGTGATCCCGAAGATCTCCACTGATCAGGTCGAGCCGTGGATCGAAGAAGTGGAACTACGCTGTCGGGAACGTGGGCTTCGGCTGACTCCATCCCGTCGAACCGTCTTGCGAACGCTCTACCTCCGGGGACGACCGGTCTCCGCCTACACCTTGCTTCGGGATTTGGGGGATGACGGGTGGCACCCGGCACCGCCGACCGTCTATCGAGCCCTCGATTTTGCTGTGGCCCAGGGCTTTGCACACCGTGTGGAGACCTTGCAGGCCTTCATCGTATGCCCTCAGCCGGGCCAGACTCACCGGAGCCAATTCCTGATATGCACAGACTGCGGAGACACCCGCGAGGTGATGGATCGAGCACTGGCGACGGGGGTGGAGGAAGCCGCGGCGGGACAGGGCTTTACCCTTGAGCGTTCGATCGTGGAGCTGCTGGGCCGCTGTTCGACATGCGCGGCGAAAGATTCGGAGGGCCCGTCATCGCGGTAGGGAGATCGTCTCCCGAAGCGCCAACCGCGACGCCCTGACGGCGTTGGGCGGATTCCGGCGCGTTGAAGCGGTGGGCCTGTTTCATCCAACACGTGAACGGCGGCTACGGCAGCGTCGGGGGCCGGTTGGACGTCTCAAACCTCCCGAGCCTTCCCCCTGCGTCGTTCCGGAGAGGGCGGCCGGAACCCAGGGGCTAGGGATTGGGCCGGGCTCGTCCAACCCGGTGCCTCCCGCCCACGACGCGGGTCTGAGCCGGCGGACGGTCTTCGATGGGCATGCGTTTCGGCTTGCCGGGTTGTACTCGCCTCAAGCAACCGATGCGCTTCGCGGACTCAGCGCATCCTACGATGC
>CAYFWJ010000168.1:0-5480 GCA_964346755.1 uncultured Ectothiorhodospiraceae bacterium | reverse complement strand
TCCCCCTTCTCCGCCGATCGCCATCATCTCCATCACCTCCTCTGCCGGGCCCGGCTGAGAGTCAACACCACGCTGGTGATCCTGCTTCTGGGGCATGGCCTGTTGGTCCTAGTCGGGCTGGCCGGGGTTTGGCTCGATATCCCGGGGCCGCTGCAATTCTATGCCTTCCTGGCGGTCTTCGCGGGCTACTACGTGCTGGTTAGCCGAAGCTCCCGTCTCATGCGCTGGCTTCATCGGGCTCGGCGCCAAATCGTCAACGGCCATGGAATATTGCGGGGACTTCTGTAGACCGGGGCGAGAAGACACCGGCCGGAACGGGAGACTCAGGATCGAGGACCGGATGCGTTCGGTCGGAGGGGCCTGGGAAGCACGATATCCTGGAGACGGTGCACCCCTAAGTGCCGTCCCCGGGAGCGGGATCGGTGAGGCTGGGTTGGGTTGTGGTCCAGCCGAAAGGGCGTTTTCAAGCGTGATTCAAAATCGCTCGAGGGGAGGTTGGTCGGACCTTAGCGCTGAGGTTTTCCGGTGTAGGCGAGCGAAGGCGGGCGATCAAGGACTGGTGCCGAGGAGAGGACTTGAACCTCCACGGGGTTTCCCCCACTAGTACCTGAAACTAGCGCGTCTACCAATTCCGCCACCTCGGCTTTGGTGGTCGATCATAAGGCGCGTCAATGTATCTCAAGAACCAATCTCCGTCAAACGGACGCCACCATCCCGATCGAACCACGGGATTTTCTCTGGCTTTGCACCCCATGTTACCTTAAGGCATTGTTGGTTGAGCCTGTGTTCGTACCCGAGGCATCAACCCCGGCCAACCGCGTCATCTGGGCCAGGAGCGGCTTGATCCGCGTTGATCATCCACCCGATTCCGGCCCGGAGGACCGTGCACCACCGGCAATCACGGATCCCTCTGACTCGGGCCAACGGCCCCACGTGGCACGGCGCTCAGCGGCTCAGCTAGGCCGTTGCCAACCGCAACCAGCCGACGTACGCCGCCTCGGCAGAAGGCACGGGCGTCCATCGGAGCCAGTCAATGAGAATCCACTTGCCGGATCGACATCCCGACGCGTCCGTCGGGTCACTCGCCAGCATGAGATACACCATGCGTTTAACGCCGACGCAAGGCCCGCGAGCAGCACGCGCACTGGCCTGCATACCGGTCCGTAGCGAACAGGGTATGTAAGATCATGGCTCGCAACCGCCCGAAGAAATCAAACGACGGCGATCCCAACGCCGAGCGAGAAGCCACGAAGTATGACAACCCGATCGTCAGTCGAGATTACATCCTCTCGACACTCGCGGAGATCGGATCCCCCACCACCCTGGATGAGCTGATCGCGCGGTTCCAGTACGCCGAAGTGCCCGATCAGGCCGAGGCGCTTCGCCGACGGCTCAAAGCGATGGAACGGGACGGCCAACTGATCAGCAACCGTAAGGGGGCTTACCTAGCAGTCAATCAGAAGGATCTGATCCGGGGCCGTGTCATCGGCCATGCCGACGGTTTCGGGTTCCTGGTACCCGACGACGGCTCGGAAGACCTCTACATACCGGCCCGCGAGATGCGCACCCTGCTCCACGGGGATCGCGTCGTCATGCAGGTCTCCGGGATCGATCGCAAGGGCCGTCGCGAGGGCTCCCTGGTCGAGATCCTGGAGCGCGCCAACGAACGGGTCCTAGGGCGCTTTCAGCAGGAGCACGGCATCAGCTTCGTGCAGCCCGATAACAAGCGCCTGCATCTCGACGTGCTGATCCCGCCGGATCAAACCGCCGACGCCCGCGACGGCCAGATGGTCAAGGTGGAGCTGATCCGTCAGCCCAAAGGCCACCGGCAACCCATCGGACGGGTCACAGAGGTCCTCGGCGATCGCATGGCCCCCGGCATGGAGATCGACCTCGCGATCAACGCCCACGGCATCCCCGTGGAGTGGCCCGAAGCCGCGTCCCAGGCAGCCGAGGGCCTCGGCAACCGGGTGCCGAAGACCGCTAAAGATGAACGAACCGATCTGCGCCGCCTGCCGTTGGTGACCATCGACGGTGAAGACGCCAAGGATTTCGACGACGCCGTTTACTGTGAGGAACGCGCCAAGGGTCGCGGTTGGAAGCTATGGGTCGCCATCGCCGATGTCTCCCACTACGTCCAACCCAGCGAACCCCTGGATGAGGAGGCCCAGAAGCGCGCGACCTCCGTGTACTTCCCGGGTCGGGTCATCCCCATGCTTCCGGAAGCCCTCTCCAACGGGCTCTGCTCACTGAACCCGCGGGTCGATCGGTTGTGTCTGGTCTGCGAGATGCTCGTCGACACGCAGGGCAAGATCGAGCGATCGCGTTTCTACGACGCGGTGATGCGCTCCCATGCCCGGCTGACCTATACCGAGGTCTCGGCCATCGTCGAAGAGCAACGGGCCAGCCTGCGCAAACGCCATCAGCGGCTCGTCCCCCACCTGGAGCGGCTGCACCAGCTCTACAAGGCCCTGGCCCAGGCCCGCCGCGCCCGCGGGACCATCGACTTCGATACCACCGAGACCCGCATCGAATTCGGCCCGGAACAAAAGATCGCCCGCATCGTCCCGGTGGAGCGCAACGACGCCCACCGGCTCATCGAGGAATGCATGATCGCGGCGAACATCTGTGCCGCCCGTTTCCTACGCCGGCATCGCATGCCCGCGCTGTATCGGGTCCACGAGGGGCCGGATTCGCAGAAGCTGGAGGATCTCCGTCAATTCTTGGGTGAGCTTGGACTGAGTCTCGGCGGGGGGGAAAAACCCCGTGCCGAGGACTACGCGGCCTTGCTGGATACGATCCGGGAACGCCCCGATTTCCATCTCATCCAGACGGTACTGCTGCGGTCCCTGACGCAAGCGGTCTACCACCCGGACAACGCCGGGCACTTCGGGCTCGCCCTGGAGAACTACACCCACTTCACCTCCCCCATTCGCCGCTACCCGGATCTGCTGGTCCACCGCGCCATCCGCCATATCATCCAAGGGGGTAAGCCCGCCGATTCCCCCTACTCCAAAGAGGATATGGTCAGCCTCGGGGATCATTGCTCCGTTAAGGAGCGCCGGGCCGACGAGGCGACCCGGGATGCGACTGACTGGCTGAAGTGCGAATACATGCTCGACAAGGTCGGGGAGGAATACCAGGGACTGATCGTCTCGGTCACCTCCTTCGGCCTATTCGTGCGCCTCGACGGCGTCTACGTGGATGGCCTGGTACACATCTCCGCCCTGGACGGGGATTTCTACCACTTCGATCCGCTCGGACAGCGTCTCCACGGGGCCCGGACCGGCCGCGTGTTTCGCCTAGCGGACACGATGGAGGTCCAAGTCGCGCGGGTCAGCGTGGACGACCGCAAGATCGACCTCGTCCCGGCCGGTACCCAGGCCGACCGCCAAGACAAGCGTCGGCGCAAGCCCCAAAGAAAGCCCGCAAGCAAACAAGGCGCCACGGCGGAGGCCGAGGCGAAGACGAACGGCGAGGACCCGTCGAGCAAGAGTCGCTCCAGCCGCCGCAAGCGCCGCCGCCGTAAGCCCAAACGCACGAATAGCGGGGCGGAGGCCGACACCTCGCCACAGCAATCCTAGACGGATCGACCGCAATGAGCCATGAGGAGTGGATCGGGGGGCTGCACGCCGTCGAGGCCCTCCTCGAGCACCACCCGGAACGGATTCGAACCCTCTGGTTGGATCGCGACCGCCGGGATCGCCGCATCGCAGCGATTGACGAACGTGCCCAGGCCTTCGGGCTCTCGGTGCAGCGGGTCACCCGCGCCGCCCTCGACCGCCGTTCGGGGGATCGAGTCCATCAAGGGGTGCTCGCCCAGTGCGCCGCGCCGCCGGCGGCGGCCGCGCCCCCCATCGACCCGCTTGCCGTGGTCGCGCAACACGGGGCCGAGAGCCTCCTGCTCGTCCTCGATTCCATCCAAGACCCGCATAACCTCGGCGCGTGTCTGCGGACCGCCGACGCTGCCGGTGTCCATGCCGTTATCATCCCCCGCGATCGCAGCGCTCAGCTCACGCCTGCGGCCCGCAAGGTCGCCAGCGGGGCCGCAGAACGCCTCCCGCTGATCCCCGTGACCAATCTCGCCCGAACCCTTGCGCAGTTGAAACAGGCCGGGATCTGGATCTATGGTACGGCGGACACCGGGGCGGATGATCTCTATGCCACGGACCTCACCGGTCCGGCCGCCGTGGTCATGGGCAGTGAGGGACGCGGGCTGCGGCGTCTGACCGCGGCCCACTGCGACTACCGGATTCGGCTGCCGATGCGGGGCACGGTCTCCAGCCTCAATGTCTCGGTGGCCACGGGGATCCTCCTCTATGAGCTCCAGCGACAACGGGGGGCGCCTCCGGTCACCGCACCGAGCCCCGGGTAACCGGCCTCGATCCGCCGACAACGCCCGGGCCATCGCCCGCGGCGACTCGATCGAACGCCCGCGGGATTGGGCTCGCTACGCCTGGTTGACCTCGTCATCCGAGGACACCCCCTGAGACAGGCGCCAGGGGCCCGGGGCATCCCGCTCCGGGGCATGAATCAGGGTATAGGCCCGCCCTTCGGCACGATTCGACTCGTAGTACGTCCGGGCGAGGAGCTCGCCCAACACCCCGGTCGTGAGCAGCTGCACCCCCATCAGCACCAGCAGGATCCCGGTCAGCAACATCGGCCGGTCGCCGATATCCGCCCCCCCGATCTTGAGCACCAGGAGATAGCCCAACAGGGCCCCGCCGATGCCCCCGAGCACGACCCCCAAACCCCCGAAGAAATGCCCCGGGCGGGCGCTGTAGCGCAGGAAAAAGAGCATGGCCAGAAGATCCAGCAGCACGCGCAAGGTGCGGCTCAACCCGTATTTCGATTGACCGTGGCGACGCGGGTGATGCCGGACCACCCGTTCCTGGATCCGCTCGGGCGCGGTGTACTTGGCCATCCAAGCCGGAATGAAGCGATGCATCTCCCCGTACAAGCGCACATGGTGAAGGACCTCGGCCCGATAGACCTTGAGGCTGCAACCGTAGTCGTGGAGCCGAACCCCCGTCACGCGCCCGATGAGTTGATTCGCGACCCACGAGGGGAACCGCCGCAACCACCGGGTATCGCGGCGCTCACGCCGCCAACCCACCAGGAGATCCAGATCCTCGTCCTGGAGCTGCCGGACCATCGCGGGGATGTCCGCCGGATCGTTCTGCAGGTCGCCATCGAGGGTCACCACAACCTCGCCCCGGGCGGCGTCGATCCCCGCCTGCATGGCGGCGCTTTGCCCAAAATTGCGGCGCAGGGCGACGACGCGCACATGGGCGCCGAACTCGGCCCGCCCCGCAGCGAGGGCCCGGAGCGTTCCGTCGCGGCTCCCATCATCGACGAGGATCAGCTCCCACTGGGGATAGGTGGACAGGCTCGCGTGCATGGCCTCCAACAGCGGGACCACATTCGCCTCTTCGTCATAGAAGGGGATGACGACGGACAGCGGCGGCATGGACGCGGCA
>CAYFWJ010000167.1:0-5495 GCA_964346755.1 uncultured Ectothiorhodospiraceae bacterium | reverse complement strand
GGCCCAACCGGATCCCTACCAGCAGGAGACCGGTCACCTGATCGAGACCGCGTGGTTGATCGCCGAATCCGCCCGACGTCGACAGGAGAGTCGCGGTCTGCATTTCAACGCGGACCACCCGGAGGCGGATCCGGATCAGGCCCAGGACACGGTACTCACCGCCGCCGAGTCCCCCGGTTCGCCTCGTGCCCTCACGGGCGCGCTGGATCGCGCGCCACCGGTGGCCGGTTCCTAGCGCATCGCGGGGGTTCGGCGCGCACCCGACGGGAGGGACCGAATCGCGCCGAGCGGCTCGGGGGACCATCCGCCCCCTCGACCCGCTGGGCACGCGACCTCCGGGCTCGCCTCAGGCCTCGGCCTCCAAGGTAACGATGGCATCGGGCCGCTTGATCCGCGGGACCACGCTCTCCAGAACCCGCAATTGCGGATTCATCTTCTCGGGGCCCATGGCGGCCACGACCATGTCCTGGGCCAAGGCCAGGTCCATGTGCTGCATCCCGACCGAGACCACCGCGACCTGCCCCGGGGCGATCACCGGGCTCGAATAGATGCCCGCCGTGACGAGCTCCTGCACATTGCGCCACTCAAGGACCCCGGTCCGCTCCTGAACCCGATGCATCAGGGCGTATTGCCCAGGCGAGGTCACGAGGGCATAGGGGCCAAAGAACCCCTTGCCATTGAGGGTTTCGGTGGCCGCAACGATATCGCTATAGGCCTGACCGGTGGCTTGCCAATCGCCCAGGCGCTGCACGGTCCGCCCCGCGGCCGTCAAGATGCCTTCGAGGCCAAGCGCCGTGTCGCCATTAAAGATCAGGTCATCCTCTTTGCGGGCCGTATAGGCGGCGGCGGTCGTGGCCGGCGCCAGGTCCAGCGGGATCCCGTCTTGGGCAGCGGCCACCTGACGCCAATTCAGCTGGAAATCCTTGTGCAGGATGGGGATCGGCACGAACCGCGTACCCGAGCTTCGCAGCAACCCGCAATCGGCCTCGCCGGTCAGATCGGCCTGGCCTTCATAGGCCCCGGTGTAGACATCCAATGGAACGGTCTGGGCGCCCGGGCCGAGGGGGCCATAGATCGGTAGCAGCCGCCGCCCGATCAGCACGCGTCGAGCGGTCGCTTCGACGGCGGTATCGATCGCCAACCATTGGTCGTCCGTGAGCGCCACGGATTCGCGGTCGAGGAAGGGGGCAATCGCACTCATACGGCACCTCCTTCGTCACGGGTGAGACCGCCGATGGTCAACCCAGATCGCGGCGTGGAAGACGCGGCATTCCCCGTCTCACCGCCGGTCTCGGCTTCTTCGAGCGCGGTGATATCGCCGGAGGTAAAGAGGTAGGTCCGCATGTGTTCATCGAAGGTGGGATCGTGGCGGCGAAGCCACTCCAGCACCATCATGGCATGTTCCTTCTCCTCGTCTCGATTATGGGCGAGGATACGCTTGAGCTCGGGGTCTTGGGCTGCGTCGACACGTTGCTGATACCAATCGACGGCCTCCAATTCCTCCTGAAGGGAGACCAGGGCCCGGTGAAGATCCTTAGTATCGTCGCGCAATTGATCGAAGGGTTCGTGGTATTCGCCGCTCGCGCCGGCCATCGTGCCATTCTCCTGGGTTGTTGTCGGTTGTTGTATCGGGGCTCCGGGGAGCCGGATCCGCAGCCGGCGGTCAGCCGGCAGCAAAGTCCCGGGTGACGGTCACACGCTTCTGATCAAGCAGTGTGATCAGATCGTCGTAGGATTTATTGAAGGCGTCAACGCCTTCCCGCTCGAGCTCCTCGGCCACCGCCTCCAGATCGATCCCAAGCCGATTGAGTGCTTGGACGGTCGCATGGGCCTCCGCAATGGCCTCATCACCGAACGGATGCACCTCGCCGTGATCGGTGAAGGCATCCAGGGTCGCGGGCGGGACCGTGTTGACCGTATGCGGGGCCACCAACTGATCCACGTAGATGAGATCTGCGTACTCCGGATTCTTACTCGAGGTGCTCGCCCACAGCGGCCGCTGGTATTGAGCCCCGCGGGCGCGCTGTTCGGTGAACGGCGGGACGCTGGTGGCAGTCTTGAAGACCTCGTAGGCGAGTCGGGCGTTGGCCAGGGCCGCCTTGCCCTTGAGGCGTTTCGCCTCGGGGGTGCCGATCGCGTCCAAGCGGGCATCCACCTTCTGGTCCACGCGGCTGACGAAGAAGGAGGCCACGGAGGCAACCCGACCCGGTTCGGGATGCACGGAGACCCCTCGCTGAAAGGCCTCGAGCACTTCGCGATAACGCTGCACCGAGAACAACAGCGTGATGTTCACGTTGAGCCCCTCGCCGAGGAGCTGCTGGATCGCCGCCAGCCCCGGTTGGGTGCCGGGTACCTTGATCATCACGTTAGGGCGGTGGACAGCCGCCCAGAGATGGCGCGCGGCCTCGACGGTGCCCGCGGCATCGTAGGCCAGATGGGGCGAGACCTCGATACTGACGAAACCATCACAACCCTGGGTCGCGTCGTAGACGCCCCGGAGCTGATCGGCCGCATGCTGGATGTCCTGGAGGGTCAGCCAGTGGTACAAATGGGCGGCATCGATCTCTGGATCGGCCTGGATGAGTTCGCGGATCGCGCCATCGTAGTCGTCTCGTTGTGCGATCGCCTTATAAAAGATCGTTGGATTGCTCGTGACCCCGCCCAATCCGGAATCGACCAACTGTTTGAGACCGCCGTTCTCGATGAGATCGCGGTCGATGTAATCGAGCCAAAGGGATTGGCCCGCCTGTTTCAACGTGGTCAAGCTCGCCATGGTGGAAAGGCCTCCCAGGAAACGGATAAACGCCTCCGGGCCCCGGCGGGCCCGTAAGGTCGATCGTGCCCGACGGCACCGCGCCTTCGGGTATAAGACATGGATAGGACAATGCACAAACGCCCATGATCCGAGGGCCCGGGCGCGACGCTCGACAACGCCCGCGGTGCTTCGAGGATCCGAGCGGGGTATGCCGGACGGCTGGCCGGAGCGCCCGTGACAGGACGACCTGGCCTAGGCGATCCCTGCCCGGCACCGGGGCAGGTGGAGCTCACCTGGGTCGAGCTCGAGGTCTCGGCCGCAACCCTGGAACGGCGTCGACGATGGCTCAGCCCCGCCGAGCAAGGGCGGGCCGAGCGGTTCCGCGTCGCCAGCGCGCGGCGGCGCTTCATCGGACGTCGCGCCGCCCTGCGCTTACGCCTCGCCCAGCTCTGCGATTGCGACCCACGGGCCTTGGCATTCGGCTATGGCCCCGCCGGTAAACCCTACCTGGAGGGCGTACCGATCCATTTCAACGTGACCGACAGCGGCGATCAGGCGATTATCGCCCTGACCCGCGATCACCCCGTGGGGATTGATTTGGAGGCGATCCGTCCGATCAGCAACGCCCTCGATATCGCCGAACGGCTTTGGGACGCCCCGGCCGTCGAGGCGCTCGCCCAGCGGCCCGTACCCGACCAAACGGCCGCTTTCTGCCGGGCTTGGACCCATTACGAGGCGCTTTTGAAGGCGACGGGAACCGGACTCGGTGCCACGCGTCCCAATGCCGCACAGGATGCCGCCTTGGCAGGCCTCGCCGGTCGCAATCGATCCGGACCGTTTCGGCTAAACGCAGCGGATTGGTATTGCCTCGACCTAACGGATGGCCCGGCTGGGTTCGTCGGCTGCCTCGCCGTCGGATCCGGCGCCCCCATCATCCACCACCGGCTGGCGATCGACCCGTAGGGCGGGTTGGACCCCGACGCGTGGGCTAACACCGAGTTGACGACGGCGCGGGCGGGCAGGCAGCGATCATTTCGGCCTGAGGCGGGAACAGGCTAGACTCACGGGATCGAATCGGAGATCACAACTGAGACATCCGGACTCGTTGGCCGGTGCAACCGATAGGGGTGGGACATGAAGGCACGCGTCAAGTGGCTCGATCACATGAGTTTCGTGGGTGAGTCGCCGAGCGGCCACTCGGTGGTGATGGATGGTGCGCCCGACGCCGGCGGCCGCGATCTCGGCACCCGCCCCATGGAGATGGTCCTGCTCGGCTTGGGGGGTTGCACGGCTTTCGACGTCGTGTATATCCTGAAGCGCGCTCGGCAGCCCGTCATGGACTGCGAGGTGGAATTGGAGGCCGAACGCGCCGACGAGGTGCCCAAGGTCTTCACCCGGATCCATCTCCGCTATCGGGTCTACGGCGAAGGACTGAGCGAGGCGTGGGTTCGCAAGGCCGTCGACTTGTCCGCCGAGAAGTACTGTTCGGTCTCGCAGATGCTCAAGACAAGCGTCGAGCTGACCCACGAATACGAGCTCAATCCGGAGCCGAGTCAACCCGACCCGGAGACGTGAGGCCCGCGTCAAAGGCCATCCGCGGCGACCCGGCCCTCCCCACGGTCGCCTCTCGAACGAAGCCCATAACCAACCCCGCCGCCGGCGGGTTTTTTTGTTTCAGCGGAGCGGGGGAAGTGAATTGTCCGAAGGTACCCAAGACAACCGCCTCAAGCTGCACGGGTTCAATAATCTGAGCAAGAGCTTGAGCTTCTGCATCTATGACATTTGCTACGCGGCGACCCGCGAGCATACGCAGGAGTACATCGCCTACATCGACGAGGCGTACAACGCCGAGCGACTCACCCAGATTCTGACCGACGTCGCGAACATCATCGGCGCGAACGTCTTGAATGTCGCGCACCAGGACTACGACCCCCAGGGGGCGAGTGTCACCATGCTGATCTCCGAAGAGCCGGTGATCTCATGGGAGCAACTCTCGGCGGGTAACGAGGCACCGGGTCCGCTGCCGGAGAGCGTGGCGGGCCATCTCGACAAGAGCCACATCACGGTGCACACCTACCCGGAGAGCCACCCCTACAAGGGAATCAGTACCTTTCGGGCGGATATCGACGTCTCGACCTGCGGGCGGATCTCACCGCTCAAGGCCCTGAACTACCTCATCCACAGCTTCGAATCGGATATCGTGACGATCGACTACCGGGTGCGGGGCTTCACCCGGGATGTCCACGGGCGCAAGCACTTCATCGATCACACGATCACCTCGATCCAGAACTACCTTTCGGAAGACACCGCCGAGCGCTACCGCATGCTCGACGTCAACGTGTATCAGGAAAGCATCTTCCACACCAAGATGATCCTGAACCACTTCGACATCGACGACTACCTCTTCGGGGTCGGCAAGGAGGACTACAACGAGGACGAGCTCGCCGAGATCGAATCCCTATTGCGCCAAGAGATGGCCGAGATCTTCTACGGCCGCAATCTCAAACCCGGCTCCCGTTTCTAGGCAACCGATGCGCTTCGCCCCAGGCTCAGCCCATCCGACGACACCCAGGCCATCGGCGGATGGCCCGACGGATACATCGCGGTCATCGTTGCCATCGTAGGATGTGCCGACGCAGGAGGCGCATCGTTCCCTCGCGCGTTGAACGGACGCCGCGGCCAGGACCCGGCACCCGATGCGCTTCGCGGACTCAGCGCATCCTACGAAGCAACAAGGCCC
>CAYFWJ010000166.1:0-5517 GCA_964346755.1 uncultured Ectothiorhodospiraceae bacterium | reverse complement strand
GGGCGTATCCCGGGCCAGCATGCCGAGGTAGGCGAGTCCACCCACCGCCTCGGCCTCGCCTCGGTGTTCCAGCCACTCCGCGAGCGTGACGGCATCACAGGGCTGTTCGCGCTGCGCCAACTCGGCAATGCCACGATAGATCCGGCGATGATCGCGGCGATAAAAATCCTGTTCGGTCAGCAGTCCGGAGACGATCTCCCAGGCCTGATTGTCGAGCATCAAGGCGCCCAACACCGCCTGCTCCGCCTCGATGGAATGAGGCGGCGTCTTGATCGATGCCTCGGTCATCGATGAGGGCATGGGCGTGGACGCAACGGTTCGCGGCCGCTCACGTCTGAGGCTCGACCGTCACCTTCACCGTCGCCGTAACCCCCTGGGCGAGATGGACCTCGATCTCGTACTCCCCGACGGCTCGGAGCGGCCCGTCGGGCAACTGGATCTCCCGGCGGGCAACCTCGACGCCAGAGGCGGAGATCGCCTCGGCGATATCACCGGCCGCAACCGAACCGAACAGCTTGCCCTCGACGCCGGCCTTGGCCTGCACCACCACATGGGTATCGGCGAGGGCCCCGCGCCGTGACTCGGCGGCCACTTGAGCTTCCAGGGCCTTACGCTCCAACTCGGCCCGTTTGGCCTCGAACTCGGCCAAATTCTCCGGGGTCGCCATCTTGGCCTTGCCCTGGGGAAGCAGGTAGTTCCGGGCGAATCCGGGGCGCACTCGGACCTTGTCGCCCAAGTTTCCCAGTTTATTGACTTTTTCGAGCAGTATCACTTCCATCGTCATTGACCTATTGAATCGGAACCATGCGATAGGAGCCGCCCCGAGTGCCGAGGCGACCTCACTCGCCTCGGCCGCGTCGGAGGCGCCCACGGAAATCCGCCCAGCTATCGACCAGCGCGAGCATGGCGAGCAGGGTCATCATCTCGAACAAACCGATGCCGTGGAGCACATACAAGGCAATCAACCAGCCGCGACTCAGCCCGGACTGATTGACGATGCCGTGGGTCAGGGCCAGGCCGGCAAACCAAAAACCGGCGACCAAGACCATCACCAGGTGTACGAACACCGTCGCCTGGGTGGTGAGGGCCCCCGCCACGACCGCCAATGCCAGCAGCGTCGTGCGTTGATCCAACCGGATCGTGTTGAACACTTGCCCGGGACCCGTCGCGCTCGGGGAGAGGGCGCGCCCGCCCTGAGCAGCCTCGTCCAACAAGCCGATGTGGCCCAGGCGGCCGAGCAAGGTCCCTAAGATCAGGGCGACGACGAGAAAACTTCCGACCACACCGGTCATCAGCTCGGCAACTGCCTGAGTGAAGCTCTCCCAATCGATATTCGGATCCGATTGTTCCAGCAACGGCCCGAACCGCTCCTGAATCAGATTCTCCCAAAAGACCGTCGGATCGGCGAGCAGCCCATAAAAACCGACGACGACCAGCATCCCGATTCCAGTCGCCAGACGGATCGCCCCGGTCAACTGACCGGTATAGCGGAGGTAGGCCGCGATCAACAGCGTCGGGATCCAGAGTAGGAAGGGAACCACGGCCGGGCCGAACTGCCCGCCGCTGAGTAGGGCGATCAGGGCCACGCCGATGGCCCCGGCCGTCGCCGCGACGCGCAACCCCTGGCGGATGCCGACCTGGAGGACCACCAGGGTGATAACGGCCCCGCTAAACCAACCGATCAGCGGCAACAGGGCGGCTAGCAGGGCAACCGATGTGGCCCGCCAAGGGCCGGCCATGGTCAAACGGGCAACGCCGACCACGATGACTTACCCGATCCGCGAGGCGGGCGTAGGACCCACGCTCATTGATGGCGATCCGTATAAGGCAACAAGGCCAGGAAACGAGCCCGTTTGACAGCACGCGCCAATTGGCGCTGATAGCGCGCCCGGGTACCGGTGATCCGGCTCGGCACAATCTTGCCCGTCTCGGACACGTAGTTCTTGAGTGTTGCGAGATCTTTATAATCGATCTCTTTAACACCCTCGGCGGTAAAACGACAAAACTTCTTGCGGCGGAAGAATCGGGCCATGGGATCTCCTGAACTGTTCGATTCGCACGGGTCGCGAACCGCTCGATGCGACCGAGTGTGGGGGTCAAGGGTCCGACGAGGGGACCAATGAACGCAGCGATTGGGCGTGAAGCTCAAGGGGCGGTGGCTTGCGACGCGACCGGGGCTGACTGAGGAAACCAACGATCTCCACGGCTTCGCCGGCACCCAGCGCCTTCGCCTGGTAGGACAAGGCTTCACCGACCACGTACACCGGGATGCGGCAAAAGACATCGCGCTCCTGCCCGGCCTCTTCGGCCCGGGAGCGATGCTCGAGCCAGAACTGAACGATCGGCACCCGCGCCGGGGTCCAGGACAGTTGGGGCACGCTCAATAGCTGCCCGGTGACCCGCGTCTCGTTCCAGCTCACATCGACGCCCATGCCGGTTGTACTGCTCGAATGCGGTGTTGGCTAGGAGGATGCCTCGCTGGCCTCGACCTTCTCCCGGGACAGGGGCGAGGCCTCCGTGACGGCCTCGTCTCGCCGCAGGATCAGATTCCGCAGCACCGCGTCGTTGAACCGGAACGAGGACTCCAACTCATCGATCGCCTCTTGACTGCATTCGACATTCATCAAGACGTAGTGCGCCTTGAGCATCTTCTGAATAGGATAGGCCAGCTGGCGACGCCCCCAATCCTCGAGTCGGTGGATCTGACCGCCCTCGTTCTCGATGATACTGCGATAACGGTCGACCATGGCTGGGACCTGTTCACTCTGGTCCGGGTGAACGAGAAAGACGATTTCGTAATGTCGGGCTAGCATCGGGAGCTCCTTCTGGACTTCGGCCCCGAGGTCGGGGCAAGGAGTGAGCGCTCGAGGGCTCACCCCGAGCGGCGGAAAGCCCGATAGAGTAACACGCACCGTGTAGACTGCAAGCCACGGTGACGTATGCCGCACCGCCGGGCCACGCGCACATACTGCAGCGGCCAGGCCCCTCAACCCGGGCGCAGGGTCTCGACAAGGGTCTCGCGGGGGATATCCCGGCTCTCCCCGCGCCGGCGATCCTTGAGCTCGATCGTTCCCGCCGCCAGGCCACGTTCACTGACGACGACCCGCCACGGGATACCGACCAGGTCGAGATCGGCGAAGATCACGCCCGGACGGGCGGCCCGATCATCCCAGAGGACCTCGAACCCGAGCCCCCGGAGCTCTTCGTAGAGGCCATCCACGGCGTTCGCCACCGTCTCGGAACGATGGGCATTGATCCCCACGAGGGCGACGTCGAACGGGGCCATGGTCTCGGGCCAACAGATACCGGATTCATCATGATTCTGCTCGATGGCCGCCGCCACGACCCGGGAGACGCCGATGCCGTAGCAGCCCATGGTGACGGTCGGCTCGCGCCCCGATTCATCGAGGACGTGGGCCCCGAGCGCCACGCTGTACTTCTGCCCGAGCTGGAAGATGTGTCCCACCTCGATCCCCCGGGCGATCGAGAGTCGGCCGTGACCATCGGGGCCTTCGTCCCCCTCGACTACCTCGCGGAGATCGGCGGTCTCCGGCTCGGGAAGATCGCGCCCCCAATTGACGCCGACGAGGTGATGATCGGCGCGATTCGCTCCGCAGACGAAGTCGGCCATCTGAGCCGCGGCGTGGTCCACCACCACCGGCACGGACAGCCCGACGGGCCCGATGGAACCGAGGTCACAACCGATTCGATCCCGCACCTGATCGGCGTCGAGCAGCCGCAGCGGCTCGGCGACCGCGGGATGGCGAATCGCCTTGATGTCGTTCAGGGTATGATCGCCACGCAGCACCAAGGCCACGGCATCGGCTTCGGCGCCGGCCACGACCAGGGTCTTGAGGCAGTGTGACGCGGGCACCTCCAGGAAGGTCGCGACGTCGGCGATCGTGCGCTGATCCGGGGTTGCAACCTCGGTCATCGCCTGCTCCGGGGCGGGCCGGGGGTCCCGTGGGGGCGCCGCAGCGGCCAGCTCCACGTTGGCGGCATAGGCACCGTCCGCGGAGAAGGCGATCGCGTCTTCACCGGAGCTAGCCAGGACATGAAATTCGTGAGACACCTGCCCCCCGATGGAACCGGTATCCGCCTCCACCGCCCGAAAGTCTAGGCCCAATCGCTCGAAGATGCGGCAATAGGTCTGATGCATGGTTTCGTAGGTCTGGTGCAGGGATGCCGGATCGAGATGGAACGAATAGGCGTCTTTCATCACGAATTCGCGCGCGCGCATCACCCCGAACCGGGGCCGGACCTCGTCGCGAAACTTGGTCTGGATCTGGTAGAGATTGAGGGGCAATTGGCGGTAGCTCCGAATCTCTCGGCGGAAGAGATCGGTGATCACCTCCTCGTGGGTCGGCCCGAGGCAGAAATCCCGCTGATGGCGATCCTTGAGACGGAGCAGCTCCGGGCCATAGGCCTCCCAACGACCGGATTCCTGCCACAGCTCCGCCGGTTGGACCATGGGCATCAGGACCTCCAGGGCCCCGGCCCGCTCCATCTCCTCGCGAATCACCGTTTCGACCCGGCGAAGGACCCGCAGCCCCAAGGGCAGCCAGGTGTAGAGCCCGGCCGCCAGACGGCGCACCAACCCCGCCCGCAGCATCAGCCGATGGCTCACGGTCTCGGCGTCCGCCGGGGTCTCCTTGAGAGTCAACAGAGGAAACTGGGATACGCGCATGGGGATAGCCTTGCCTTGTGGTCGCGATTCAGGAGGATTGCTCGAAGGTGCCGCCGTTCCAGCCCCAGAGAGGCCGGGCGACGTCCGTGAATTCGATGAACACCCGCTGCGGTGGAATCCTAAGCTGGGCTTCGAGGAAGTCACAGAGATGCCGGCTCAGCGTGGCGGTCTGATCGGTCGGCAAGGCGATGCTCTTCAACATCAGCAAGGCGGCCGGCTCATCCGTGGCACCAAAGATCAGCCGTTGGCGCGCCAGCACGTGGACCATCACCAGGCGCTCGGGCTTGCCGAGTGCCTCAGCGACTGCTCGACTCGCGGCCGTACTCACGGTCGCTTCCTGATCGGCATCCAGAGCAAGGTTGGTGGTGATTTGTAAAAAGGGCATAACGCACCTCGACGAACAACGGGATTGGGCCGATACGCGGGGGCTCCGAGCCGACGCCGAGGGACCGGGCGCCCGCTCAGCCCCGGGACCGACCCGATTCGGGGGGCTGATTGAGCCAACCGGACTGGATTCCCGCGCTCAACCGCTCGGCAACCCCACGGAGCGGCAGCGGCCCCAACCAATCCGCCAACTGAGTCATCGTTTGACCGGGATAGCCGCAGGGGTCGATCCGCGCGAAGGGCTCCAAGTCCATGGCAATATTGATGCTGACCCCATGATAGGCACGCCCCCGGCGCACGCGCAGCCCGACCGAAGCGAGCTTACGACCGGCCAGGTAAACCCCCGGCGCATCGGCGCGTCGCTCCAGGGGCAACGTCGGGCCGCCGAGTTCGGATACCAGCCACTCCACCAGCCCTTCCAGGCGCTCAACCCAGGCCCGTACCCC
>CAYFWJ010000165.1:0-5563 GCA_964346755.1 uncultured Ectothiorhodospiraceae bacterium | reverse complement strand
CATGCCGATCGGATCGACTACTGGGTGAGCGCGGAGCTGTAGGCCCGCCTAGCCCTCCTCAAGCGGCGGTCCATCTCCGGGCCGCCGAAATCGCGCGTCGAGGCCAGGGTAGAACGGAGATGTCCCATGGGTGCAGCTGGACTCGATGGCACTCCGTGTAGCCAAAGAGGACGCGCGCCTTGAACACGAGCCAAGGGCATTGAGCCCCGGACCCCGTACGTCGCAAATAGGAAACCGTCAGTGGTCAGGGGCGCCCATGAAGCGCGTCGGGTTGGCTCGGTTTTTTAGTACTCATTGATAACCCGAAATAAGGGACCGGCCTCTCGTAGGGGATCGCCCCGAATTCGCGCCTGGTGACGGATCCACCGAACAGGAACATGGGGTTCATGCGCCGGGACGCAAACGATCACCACCTTCCCCATTGAAGACGGTTCACACCCTACAGCTTGGCCGGAACGCCGGCCCTTGGGTCTGCTTTTGGTCGGGGCTCGGAACTTTGTGTTGATCCATCAAGCGACCGTTTTTCGAGGGTTCTTCAATCCCGACCGCTAAGGCACCCTGTGCCGGGCTTGTTCGCCTTCGCATCGGCTCCGGAATGGACGCCACCGATGAATCATGGATCACGGCCGGGGGGGCCGATCCCTCTTGGACGCTCCCTCAAGGTTGGAGGTGTTGTGCCACCGATAATGACGATCGGTGCTCGGTTGCATCGACCGGTGTTTCGGATGAGCGACTTGAGCAGTGGCTCGGCGCAGCGATATCGGCCGCACCACGTAAACGCTATCCCGAGGGTGGCTCGCGAGGAACGCGGCAAACAACTGACCTGGGTGCTGGATCGGATCATTAACCGAGCACCTCCGCCGTAAGCCGGCTACTTAATTGCTTAAAACAATTAAAGCCTAATTTTCCATCGTTTTTATCTATTTATTAGGCGCAGCGTCCTTTGTCTTAGTAGAGACACACGTATTCGCTATGAGTTTTCTCGATCCCATCATCACCTCTGCCCGATCGACCCACGCCACAACCCCTCGGGGACGAAACAGCAACCCATGGCGTTCAGCGACTTCCCGGGTACCGTTCTAGGGGAAAAAGGGGTTACAACCACAGCCGCTAAACGTGAATCGTATCGAAGGGAAAGGAAACCCGGAACCAATGCCTATGAGAACTCAACCCAAACCAACGGAGCAACCATGAAAACTCGCATAACGACCGCAATCATCGCCCTCGTTGGCCTAAACTACAGCGCGACGGCAATGGCGTCACCGGATATCTCCGGAGGACTATGGGCCGTCTACCGTTATGTCATGGATACCGACTTCAGCAATGCCGATGAGCGGGACGACGAGACCTTCGGCGACATCGATGGCGAGGCCCTGATTCTCTACGTCGATGGGGATCATAAGGAGAGCGGCTGGTTTTACTCCGGCGAGATGCGATTCGGCCCGGGCAGTTTTACGGATCCATTCAACAACAACACCGGTGACAACTTCACGCTCCACAAGGCCTGGTTCGGCTACAACCTGACCGACACCACATCAGTACGAATCGGGAAGAGCCAAGTACCCTTTGCCTGGAAGACATCCAATTTCTGGCCAGGGGATATGTTTCAAGCCGGCTATGGAGACCAAATGGACGTCGGCATCAAGCTCTCGGGGGATTACGAGCGCTTCGATTACGACCTGGCCTACTACCACGCCGACGATTGGGGCGAGCGAAGCACCGATACGGTTGACGACAACGGGCACTGGGGTAGCTCGAGCACGTATCGCAAGGTCCAAACGGGCGTCGCCAATCTCGAGTATGACATCATTCCCAATCAAACCCTCGCCGCATCCGTACAATACGGGCGACTACAAGACCTGACGAGCGCCGGAGAAACCCCCGTTGACTCCGAGGATGAGGTAGACGGTGATCATTACGCCTGGGCGCTTTGGTACCACGGCACCTTCGGTCCCGCCTACGCCAAGGCCGAGTTCATCGATATGCAACGGGAGTTGCCCGAGGATCTCGGTGGGGCTGAAATCGAAAACTCCCGCATCGGCCTGGAATTCGGCTACACGATGGACAAGCTCTTCTACTATTTGGACGCCACTTGGGCCTTACCGAACACGGACGGGAACAATGCCGATACCATCTCCGCCTATGTGCCGGGGATCCGGTATAGCTATGGCCCCGGCTGGATCTATTTGGAATACCTTTATCAGGACGGCTTCATCGGCTCCACGGGCCAGGCCGGAGAAGGGGATTTTCAGGCCCTATACGTCTCGATGGACGCCTACTTTTAAAGGGTTTCCCAACGCTCCGACATCGAGGCGACCCGTTCAGCGCGACGCGCCTCGGCGCGTCGTCTACCCGCTTCCCGCGGGGATGACGGCGTCGGGGCGTGGCCCCTCCATGAACGGGGTCCTGCGACAACTCGAAGTCGCCCGGGGCCTGGCCTCGCCAGCCTTGCGAATCTTTTGCTCAATGTCCTGCGGCCACCCGCCGAAACGCCCCCACGACTTTGCCCGCGGTTGACCCGGGCGGCCGACCCCAGGCTCCGGCGGACCCCCTGGTCCATCGGCACCACCTTTGAGCTGAAGCCCCCAAGGGAGACGCCGCCATGAACCATTCGGGGATCCACGGCCCGATGCGCATCGGCCTGGTCTCGCTGCTCGGTCTCGGGATCGGCGGGGCCGCTTCCTTGAGTGCCATCGCCTTCGTCGAGGCCGTGCTCTGGCTGAACCAGGCCTTACTGATCTCGCCCTATGCCCGGATCCAGTTCGAGCAGCAGTCGCTGCTGGTGGCGGCGGCGACGGTCCTGGTCCCAACGCTCGGGGGGCTTGCGGTTGGTCTCCTCGTCCATCGCCTCATCGCGGTCCGGCGGGGGCTCGGCCCCCCGGATGCCATCCTGGCGGTGCAGACCCGGCAGCCACTGCCCGGGCTGCGGGCGAGCCTCGCCTCAACCCTCGCCGCCCTGATCTCCCTCGGCTGTGGGGCGTCGGTGGGCCAATACGGACCGCTGGTCTACCTCGGGGCCTTCTTTGGCGGCCTCGCGGCCCGCCTGCGACTCCCGCTTCAGGACCTCCAGGCGATTGCCATCGGCTGCGGGGTCGCCGCGGCCATCGCCACCGCCTTCAACGCCCCGATCGCCGGTCTCGTCTTCGCCCACGAGGTCATCCTGCGCCATTATTCCCTGCTGGCCTTCGCCCCCATCACCGTGGCCTCGGCCACCGGCTATGTCTTCGCCAACGTGATCTTCGAGCGCCAACCCCTCTTCCGGGTGGATTTCGCCGGGGTCGCCCATAGCCACGAGTTCCTGTTCTTCGCCGTCGAAGGGGTGCTCGCCGCGGGCCTCGCCGGGGCCTTCATGGGGTTGATCCGGCTAGCAGGCGGCTGGGCGCGGGCCCTGCCGGTCCCGGGTGCGGTCCGACCGGCCCTCGCCGGCCTGGTCCTCGGCGCCTGTGCCTTGGCCGTCCCAGAAGTCCTGGGCATCGGCAAGGAGACGCTCCGGTTCGCGACCATCGAGGGGGCCTTCGGCGCCGGCGAGCTGGCGGGGATCGTCGCCGCCAAGGTGATGCTGACCGCGGTGTGCATCGGCTTCGGGTTCGTCGGCGGCGTGTTCAGCCCGGCCCTGTTGATCGGCATCCTGGCCGGGGCGCTGTACAGCCTGGTGTTGAGTCAGGGGGTGTCCTTGCCCCAATCCGGCTTGGTGGTCTATGCCATCAGCGGGATGATGGCCGTCGCGAGCCCGATCATCGGGGCGCCCCTGACGATGATCCTGATCGTCTTCGAGCTGACCCGGAACTATGATCTGACCATCGCGGCGATGGTGGCGGTGGTCTTCTCCAACCTGGTAGCCTACCGGGTCTTCGGGCCGTCGCTATTCGATCAGCAGCTGGCCCGGGCGGGCTTCGACCTGTCCTTCGGGCGGGACAAGGCCATCCTTGGGGCGATGCCGGTGGCCGCCCACGCGAGCGAGCCGGAGGTCCGCCTCGCCCCGCAGACGCCCGTCGGCACCGCGATCGCGGCGGCCACCGCGGCCGAGCGCGGCGAGGCGGTGGTGGTCGATGGCGCCGGACGGTACCACGGGCTGGTGGCCTTGTCGGCCCTGCAGGGGGTCTCACCGGCGAGTCCCATCGAGCCGTTCATGGACACCGGGGCGATGACCTTCGACGAGACCACCTCGATCTGGACGGCGATGAACCGGATGCGGGCCTTCGTCGGCGAGGCCGTGCCGGTGGTGCGCCAACCGGATCAACGCTTGCTCGGGGTGGTCTCCGAGGGGGCGGTCATCGAGGCCTATCTGGAGGCCGTGCATGATCTGCGGCGGGAAGAAAACGCGAGCGCCTAGGCCCCGGCACGGGCCCGCCGGGGCCGGGCTACTCGGGGCCCTGGCGCTGACCGGGGTCGCGGCCGCGGCGGAGCCCCTCACCGTGGTGACCTGGGGGGGGAGCTACGAGGCCAGTCAGCGGGTCGCCTATTTCGAGCCCTTCACGGAAGCAACCGGCGTGCCGATCGAGATCGTCCGTTATGACGGGGGTGTCGCCGCGCTCGCCGCTCACCAGGCGGCCCATCCGCAGCCGGAATGGGACGTGATCGACCTGTTGCGGGCCGACGCCCGAACCGCCTGCGAGCGCGACCTGCTCGAGCCCTTCGATCCGGCCATCCTGGCCCCCGCGCCGGAGGGGACACCCGCTGCCGAGGATTTCGTCGAAGGGGCGGTAATGGACTGCGCCGTCGCCCAGCTCATCTTCTCCACGGTGATCGTCTACGATGACCGGGCCTTCCCCGGCGAAAAGCCCCAGACCCTCGCGGATTTCTTTGATACGGAGCGCTTCCCCGGCCGCCGCGCCCTGCGCCGCGCCCCGGTGGGGCTGTTCGAATGGGCCTTGCGCGCCTACGGGGTCCCGCGCCGCCAGATCTACGATCTCCTGAGCACCCGGCGCGGTTTCGACCTCGCCTTCCGGCAGCTCGACCGGATCCGCCCAGTCCTCACCTGGTGGGAGACGGGCGCCGAGCCCATCGAACAGCTCCGCGCGGGCGAGGTGGCCATGGCGAGCGCCTACAACGGGCGCGCCTTCCACGCCCAGGTGGTCGACAATGCCCCGCTGACGGTGATCTGGGACAGCCAGCTCCTGGATTACACCACCTGGGCCATCCCCGCCGGCACCCCCCAGAAGGCGCTGGCGGAGCGCTTCATCCGCTTCGCGACCCGGGCCGAAAACCTGGCCACCCAATCCAGTCGGATCTCCTACGGTCCCACCCGCGACTCGGCCCGTCGCCGCATCGGCCGTCACGCCACCACGGGCGTGCCCATGGAACCCCATCTGCCGACGGCCCCGCGTCACCTGGCCCAGGCCATCCACCAGGATCATCGCTGGTACACCCAGACCGAGGACCTGCGCTGGCGCGAGTTCCGCGCCTGGTTGTCGCGGGGCAAACCGGGCGATCCCCCCCAACGCAGCAGGCACGAGCCACCGCGCCGAGAAAGCGCGCCGGGTGGCTGTCGGAGCGAGCGCCTGGGCGCGGGCCTACAACCACTGATTCCAGGCGTGGCGAAACGTCTGCAGCCGCTCGAGGA
>CAYFWJ010000164.1:0-5564 GCA_964346755.1 uncultured Ectothiorhodospiraceae bacterium | reverse complement strand
CGTCTCGGGGGTCCCGGGGGAATTGCGGCCGGTCCGCAGCCGAGGCCCAGTGGTCGGCCTTGCGGATCGCCGCCTCCACCTCGGCGGCCGGTCGGCTCGCCCCGAAGAGCTCAGCGCGCAGGCTTCGGGTCGTCCCGCCCTCGTGGCCGGCCGGGTCCCGGAGCAGCACCAGCGCCTTCTCCGCCGGATCGTGGAGACGGGCGTGGAGCTTCGCCTGGGCGAGCCCCGGGTCGTTGGGTTGGAGGGGATCGGGGGATTCGTCCATCGCGTTCATGCGCTCACGCGCTCCAGGGTGGTCCAGTGGTCCAGTGTGTCGTGCAGCCGCTCCCACAAGGCCGGGAAGCGTCGTTGGTCGGCGGCCGTCAGCTCCTGCCACAGGCGGTCGGCCGGTCGGCAGGGAAAGTGGGCGATCTGTCCAACATAGCCGGTCTCGTCACGCCCCGCGGACCGGATCTTGAAACGCAACGTGTTGGGGACACGGTCGCTGGGACCCCAGCGGGGTTGGCGCCGATCGGTTACCGGATAGGAAAGCAGGCAGCGCTGGTTGTCAGCGGCCTGACACAGGGCCTTGCGGATCACCCCTAGCTCACGCAGGGCATCTTCCCAGCGCGCTTGGCCTTGGGTCTGCCAGAGCAACGGGCCATGGGTGTCCCAGCCCAACCCGCGGGCCCACGGATGGTGGGTGACCGCTTCCCGCCAATCCACCCGATAGTCCGCGAGGCGCGGGCTTGGCAGGGCGGCACCGGTGTCGGCGGGCTCGAGGGCGTACGACCCCCAGCCGTTGCGGCTTCGCCCGCCGACGGTCCCAAAACGGTCCATCAGCCCCAGGACCTCCTCCATGACCCCGTCCCCGAATCGATCGGTGGGCCAGGCCAGGCGCCAGGTGACCCCCTGGGCCCGTTTGGGGGGGATGGCGCTGTTTTTCGCGCCCGGCGGGGCGACCCGACCGTAGCCCAGATAGCCGGCGGCATCCAATTGCTGCCCGGTGGCACGTAACCGGGAACGCTCCGCGGCGGCCTCCCAGGCTTGTCCCGGATAGGACTGCCACCGCTCGAAGCGCAGCCGCACTCGACTCCGGCGGGACTGGCCATCCGCCGCCTCTCCGAAAAGCGTCCCTTCTACATCCCGAATCGCGGCCACCTCCCATCCGCGGGCCGCCATGGCAGCCCGCCACCAGCGCCGCAGCTCGGACTTGAATGGCGGGGTTCGCCAGGCGGCATCCTGATGGGCATTGCCCAGGAACGCAGGCGTGAGAAAATGGATGGTAAATTGCCGCTGGGCCAAGGCCATGCGGAGAGCCTCCCGTGCATATGGGTTCAACGGGTGCCGGCCCGTGGCCGGCCCGACGGGTTTCACTCTAGCGCTCCGTTGGCGGCGACGGCCAACGTGAAAACTTCCGGGATCAGGGCTCGCCCACCAGGCGGATCTCGGCGGGCTGTAGCCGCAGGCCATAACGGGTGTAGGGGCGCTTGCCAAACGAATGCACCTGATAGCGCGCCGCGGCGGCCGGGTGCAGGGCGCTCTTCTCGCTCAAGGCCTTGTTGAGGCGACTGCGGGTGCGGTCGAAATAGTTCGTCCGGCCGCTCGAACGCAGCTCCTCCAGCCCTGACTCGAGCCCGTCCCGCAGCGGCGAGGCGCCGGTGCCCTCCAGCCGGTCCAGGACCGCGGCCAATTCCGCGCCGGCGGCCTCGTCGAAGGGGATCGCGGGCTCCCCACGCTGGGCCCGTTCTGCCAACCACGTAAGCCACAGGAACTCAAGATCGGTTAACGGGGTGGGCTGGCCCTGCAGATGGACGCTGCGCTCGGCCAGGTCGATCGCCAGCAGCGGGGGTTCCAAGACCTGTTGGGCGCGCGCCACGGCCTCACTGAAGCGGAGCTCGCCCTCCAGCAGGGTTTGGTCCAACCCATGGCGCAGCCGCACGATGGGGATCTCGGCGAGCTGCACCCGGGCATCGGCGGTGCTCGCCAGGTCGTTGCGGCCGGGGAGCTGCACGGTGACCGGCGTCGGCGGGGGGTAGTAGAAGTTCGGATGGGACTCGAACGGCGGGTTGATCAGGACATGGGTCAGCCGATCTTGGGCCCGGCCGTACAGCGACAGGGCGTAACCCGCATAAAACCCCATGGTCTTGCGCCCGCCGGCGAGGGAGACATGCAAGCGCGTCTCGGGGGCTTGGGTCAGCGCGCGGATGCGGTCATTGATGAGATCGGCGGCCGCGGCGTTGTCCGCCTCCTTCACGATATCCGGGAGCGGTTCGCCCGCGGCGTCCCGGATGACATGGATGCTGTCCTCGTTGAAGGCGATGGCGTCCCGATCGATCCCAAAGTCGGCACACAAGCGATCGAAATACCCCTGGCCGCCGCCCTCGGCGAACAAGGCCAACTGAATGCGGCGCCGTCCCTCGGTGGTGGTGATGACCTCGATCCGGTCCGGGATCCCGTCGGCGAACCCTGAACCTTCCTGCGCGAGGGCGTAGACGGTCTCGGTAATGACCTGCGGCGTCAGGCCAGTGATGGCGAGGAGGGTATTAGGGTGAGGTTGAGTCATAAGGCATCCAGCTCCGTGTGAGGAGGGCCACATTAGCGCCCCACGTTCTGCCTCGTCGCTCGTGCAAGCTTTCCGTGGATGGCACGTCCACACGCCGCCGCCCAGCGAATGGACGACTTATCTGCACGGTAAGCATGGTCGTTTGGGCACCTCGGGTCAACCCGCGAGCCTCGGGCACGCCAGGCCTTGAGCTACCTCGCCCCCCCGGCCGGTCCCGCGGCAAGCTTGCGAACCCCGCGCGGGTCCCCTCCACCCGGTTACTGTGACGGCCATCGTCCTTGGGACGCCCGGCGCACTGGCCCATGACCAACCGCCCCCGTCGACGCCTGTTCCTCGCCGCCTACGATGTGCGCGACCCCGCCCGCTTGGCCCAGGCCCTACGAGTCATCAAGGGCTACGCGAGCGGTGGGCAGAAATCGGCCTACGAGTGTTGGCTGACGGACGGTGAACGCCAAGCAGTACACCGCGCGATGGCTGGGGTTCTCGACCCGGCGGCGGATGCCTTCGCCCTCATCCCGCTGGAGCCGCGACGCCCCGTGGCCACCCTCGGGGTCGCGGTCCAACCCACGGACCCCGAATTCTTCTACATCGGTTAATCGGAGGAACCGCCATGGGAACCGTCACCATCGACCGCCGCGGTACGCGACTCGACTTCGACCGGGGTGCCCTGCGGATCCAGGAGCCCGATGGACTACCCCGCAGCGTCCCGCTGAATCTCGTGGACCGCCTCGTCATCATCGGGAACAGCCAAGTGAGCGCCCGGCTGTTGAGCCACCTGGCGGCTAACGGGACCAGCGTGATGATCCTCCCGGGCCGGGGCCAGGACCGCGGGAGCTTCCTCCAGGGCTACGGACACGGAGATGCGGCGCGCCGGCTTGGGCAATACCGGCTCCTCCATGATCCGGCGCAGCAGCGCGCCTGGGCGCGACGGCTCGTGCGGCTGCGACTCGCCGGGCAGGAGCGGGTCTTGGCCGCCGGACTCACCGCCCGGCCCGATCAACGTCGGCCGCTGACGGCCGCGCGGAACGCGCTCCAGGCTGCCCGGACCGGGCTACGCGACGAGGCGCTCGATCTGGCCCGCCTGCGGGGACGGGAAGGGGCGGCCACGGCGGCCTTCTTCCGCGGCTACCATCATCTGTTTCCGGAGTCGCTCGGGTTCACCGGCCGGAATCGCCGCCCGCCCCGGGATCCGGTCAACGCCGTGTTGTCCCTCGCTTATACCCTGGTCCATGGAGACGCCCTGCGGGCCGCGGCGAGCGCCGGTCTCGAAACCACCCTGGGGGTCCTCCATGAGCCGACTTATGGCCGCGACTCCCTCGCCTGTGATCTCACCGAGCTCGGGCGGGCCCCGGCGGAATATCGAGTCTGGCGTCTGTTCGCGGAACAGACCCTCACCGCCAAGGACTTCGCCACGCACGGCTCGGCGGTACTGCTCAAGAAATCGGCGCGGAGCGCCTTCTTCCGGGCCTACGAACGCCATGCACCGGTCCATCGCCGATGGCTGCGGCGCGCGGCCCAAACCTTCGCCCGGGCCTGCAGCGACCAGGGAGCCGATGCCAAACCCCCGGAGGCGGAGTAACCATGGCTGAGGCCAAAACCCTCTATGTCAACGCCGAGCGGGCCGACATCCAGGTCGATGGCGAGGGCCTGCGCGTGCTCCAACCCGAACAGGCCGTCTACCGCATCCCCCTCCACCGCGTCGGGCGGGCGGTGATACGGGGCGGCGATTCCGGGCTGCTCGCCGCCTGCCTCGCCATCGTTGCCCGCGGCGGCTGTGTCCATTTCGAGGGATCCGACGGCACCATGAACGCGGTGCTCCAACATCCGCAACCCTCCAGCACCCGCGCGACCCGGGAACTGGCCGGTGCCATCCAGGCGCACGGTGGGCTTGGCCCCTTCCACTGGTGGTGCGACGCCCAGCAACGCCACGCCTGGAGCCTCGTCTTCCGGCGCGGACCCACGGGGGACTTCGAGCAGGCGCATCAACGGCTGCAGCGCTACCTTGCCAACCGCGCCATCGGCCTTCCCATCGACTGGGAGATGGCCCAGCTCAACGGGCAGCTCCACGCCTGGCTCCAGGCCGAACTGGATCGACAGGGGTTTCGACCCGTGCTGCAGGCCGTTGCCAGTCAAGGGGGCGACCTGACCCGCATCCTTCAGGAGTGCCTCGCGCTCCCCCTGCATTGGGCCTACGTGCGTTGGCGCCACCAGCAACCGAGTCAACTCGAAGACCGTGCGCTCATCGGGTTCTTCGAGCTGCAGAGCGTTGCCCCGCTGCCGAATCAACTCCACCGACACCTCGCCGCCCTCGCCCACGAATACCATACATACGCCTTCCGGGAGGCGTGAGTCAATGCCCGATCGCCGCCCTCGCCCCTACCTTGTCTGCTACGACATCCGGGATCCCGACCGGCTGCGTCGGGTCCATCGCTGTATGCGGGAATGGGGCCTCCCCCTCCAATACAGCGTCTTCTACTGCCGCCTCCGCCCCCAGGGGCAGCGCCGCCTGCAACGCGCGCTGCAGGGCCTCATCGATGAGCGAGTCGACGACATCCGCATCTATTGCCTCCGGGACAGCGCAACGATAACCTTTCAAGGTGTGGAACCCATTCCGGAGGGGCTAATTTTGGAGGGATTACGGCTTGAGCGCGATGAGAATGACTCGCAACATGAGAACACTCGCTGAATGCCATAAGCCCCTTTGTAACCCACTGATTAAAAATCGGTTATCGGCGACTGCAGCCTGAATCATGCCCTGAATGAAAAGGGATTAAGACAAACCGATCGATCTCTTCCCACGATGCATCGCCAGGCCGCCTGAATCATGCCCTGAATGAAAAGGGATTAAGACAACGGAGCGAGTCCGAACCTCTACGGTATCGACGTGCCTGAATCATGCCCTGAATGAAAAGGGATTAAGACAGGTTGCCTCTATGGTCATTTGACTCGGCTTGACGCCTGAATCATGCCCTGAATGAAAAGGGATTAAGACCCCGCATATACGCGAACCCAGCCTTAA
>CAYFWJ010000163.1:0-5589 GCA_964346755.1 uncultured Ectothiorhodospiraceae bacterium | reverse complement strand
ACGAACAGGACAAAATCGCCGTGCCTGCGATCCGCCAGCAACTTGACTCGAGCCCAGGTCGCCCGATTTGCATCCCGCGTGTTCCGGCCACCCACGCCCATTGCAGGACGCGGCATTCAAGCGGTCGACTCAGAATCATGTTTAATACCGTTCGGCCGCTTGCCCGCGGTCAAGGGATACTTGTCGTGCGCAAGCGGCGATCCCACGTCACTCCGCTTGATGAGTGGGGCCGTCAGTCATAACCCAGGCCACCGGGTCCCGCCGCGTGATGGCGCGCAGGGACTCTCCGTTCGTCCGGAGGATCGGCAACCGGGATCGTGCCGACTGCTTCTGCTCTTGCATCCGGGGATCGACCGTCCGTTGGGCAGGCAGACGAACGGGTTCGAAGCGAGGCCCTCAGTCCGCGGACGGCCCTTAGGGCGCGACCGCCTGGATCGTCTCGGCCTGGATCCGCCGGCCCGTCGCCCCGGAGTATTCGAACCGGCCGATGACTTGGACCGTTTGCCCGGACCAGGGGGCAACCTCGGGGTTGGGTTCCACGGCGACCCGGGTGCGTTCGTTGGCTTCGATCCAGTAATGGCGCGGATCCGGGTGGGTGCGCACGGTACCGGTGGTCCGGACCCGTTGCCCATCGTATTGGGGGGCGAAGCGGACGAGGTCGGCGAGCTGCAGGGTGACGGGGCTCGACGATCCGCCGCCGCTGCAGCCGCTGAGCAGCCCGAGGACAAGTGGCACGATGCAGGGGATCGTTCGTATCGGCATGAGGGGTTCCCGTGACGGTGTCGAGGGCCGGTGACTTGACCGGTGCGAGGGGGGGCTACAGGATAGGGTATCGTCTTTACGACCTTCATCCGCCCGCTGCGATCGCCTGATCTCGAATGACCATGACTGATGTGCAGCTCGCCGTCCATGGGGGGGCCGGGGCGATTGCCCGGAGCACACCCGCGACGCAAACCGCAGTCACCGAGTGTCTCAGTGGGGCGCTTCAACAGGGTCGTGAGCGGTTGTTGGCCGGGGATTCGGCCTTGGATGTGGTGCAAGGGGCGGTGCGCGCCCTGGAGGCCTGTCCGGAGTTGAACGCGGGCCGGGGGTCGGTCTTGGATGCCCGCGGGGACATCCGGATGGATGCGGCGTTGATGTGCGGATCGGATCTCGCGGCCGGGGCGGTCGCTGGGGTACGGGTTCATCACCCGATCGATTTGGCGCGGGCGGTTCTGACCCATTCGCCCCAGGTCTTGTTGAGCGGGCCGGCGGCGGAGGATTTCGGCCTCGAGCATGGGATCGCCCCGGCGCCCTTGAGCGCGTTGCGCACGGAGAGGCGCTATCGGCAATGGCAGCGTGCCAACGGATCCGGGGCATCGGGTCTGGATCACGATACCGGGACCGCGGGACAGGCCGCCGGCGAGGCCCTCGGCACCGTCGGGGCGATCGCGCGCGATGGTCGGGGGCATCTGGCCGCGGCCACCTCGACGGGCGGTCTGGTGTGCAAGGCCTACGGGCGGGTGAGCGATAGTGCCGTGATCGGGGCCGGGACCTATGCGGAGGATGGGCTGTGCGCGGTCTCCGCCACGGGCCGCGGCGAGGATTTTATCCGCACCGTTCTTGCGAAGCACATCGCCGAGCAGATCCGTTTTCGCGGATGCGACGCCCGAGCCGCGGTGCAGGCGGGTCTCGACCACTTGGCGGCCCGGGTCCAGGGCTACGGCGGGGTGATCGTTCTGGACCGGGACGGGCGTTTTGCGAGTGGCTTTTCAACGGAGGGGATGTTTCAGGGGGTCATCGCCGGGGCTCGGGCACTCCCGGTGATCGAGTTCCTGAGCCCCCTCGATTGGCCCGGCCCTGCCACTTCTTGAACCCATCGTCTTCGTTGTCACCGTCCGTGTCGTTCATGCCGACGGCACCCTCGGCACCTCGCGGCCGTCAACTGGATCGCTGCGGGAGCCTCCCCGATCGCCGAGTGTTCCCGAGGCCGGTTTTCAGGCCGTTATGAAGATCGTTATCTTGTCACGCAATGCGGAGCTCTACTCCACGAAACGCCTGGTCGCGGCCGGACAGGCCCGAGATCACGTGATGACCGTCGTGGATCCGTTGCAGTGCTACATGGATATCACGAGTCGGCGGCCCCGGGTTTTCTACCGCGGGGAACAGCTCGAGGGGTTCGATGCCGTCATCCCCCGCATCGCCACCTCGATCACCTTCTATGGGTCGGCGGTCCTGCGCCAACTGGAGATGATGGGTGTGTATCCGCTCAATGAGTCCGTGGCGATCGGGCGCAGTCGGGATAAGCTCCGATCCCTGCAGCTGCTCGCCCGGAAGGATGTGAATCTGCCGACGACCGGATTCGCCCACGACGTGGAGAACACCCAGGATCTCATTGCCCTGGTCGGTGGCCCGCCAGTGGTGGTCAAGTTGCTGTCCGGCTCCCAAGGCAAGGGCATCGTCCTCGCTGAAACCCAGAGCGCCGCCGAGAGCGTGATCGATGCCTTTCGCGAGCTGGGGGCGGATTTCCTGGTCCAGGAGTTCATCCGCGAGGCGGCCGGCACGGATATCCGCTGTTTCATCGTCGGGGACCGGGTCGTCGGGGCCATGATGCGCCGCGCCCGCGCCGGGGATTTTCGCTCCAACCTGCATCGCGGCGGCGAGAGCTTCCCGGTGCGCCTGTCGCCTACGGAGCGCGCCACGGCGGTCCGCGCCGCGAACACCATGGGGCTGAACGTGGCCGGGGTGGATCTCCTGCGGACCGAGCGGGGGCCGGTGGTCCTGGAGGTCAACGCCTCACCCGGCTTGGAAGGCATCGAGTGGTCCACCGGGCGGGACATCGCCGGCGAGATGGTGGCCTTCATCGAGAAGCGGGCGCGGCCCGATCGAACGCGGACCCGAGGCAAGGGCTAATGGCTGAGACCGCCATCGATATTAACGGGGAGGCCATCAGTTACGGCGAGCGACGCATCGTCGATCTGCCGGTCACGCGACTGTACACCCATACCTCGATGGCGATGCCGGTCCATGTCCTGACCGGCCGGCGGCCTGGCAAGCGTTTGTTCGTTAGCGCCGCGGTCCACGGGGACGAGCTGAATGGCGTCGAGATCATCCGTCGGTTGTTGAAACAGCCCGCCCTGAAACGCCTCCGGGGCGTCTTGATCGCCGTTCCGGTGGTCAACATCCACGGCTTCATCCAACGCTCCCGCTACCTGCCGGATCGCCGGGATCTGAACCGTAACTTTCCTGGATCCGAGAGCGGTTCGTTGACGGCCCGACTGGCCTATCGGTTCATGACCGAGATCGTAGAGCGTTGCGATTACGGCATCGATCTCCACACCGGGGCCATCCACCGCGGCAACTTGCCCCAGATCCGGGGGGACCTGAACGACACCACCCTCGCCGCCCTGGCCGAGGATTTCGATGCCCCGGTCATCCTCCATGCGCCGTTTCGGGACGGTTCCTTGCGCCAGGCCGCGGGGGAACAGGGGATCCCGACGCTGCTGTACGAGGCCGGCGAGGCCCTGCGCATCGATGAGATGGCCATTCGCATCGGCATACGCGGGGTGTTGAACGTGCTTCGGGGGCTCGGCATGTTGCCGCGTACCCGGGGCCAACGCCCGTCGTCGAAGGCGGCAACCTCGGTGCGCTGCGGCAGCAGCCACTGGGTCCGCACCCCGGAGAGCGGGATGCTGCAGACTCCGATCGCCCTCGGTCAGCAGGTGACCCGAGGCCAGCCCATCGCCATCCTCGCCGATCCGTTCGGGGAGCGGGAACGGACCGTTACCGCCCCCATCTCGGGGGTGGTGCTCGGGCGCACGACGCAGCCCCTCGTCAACGAGGGGGATGCCATCTTCCATCTGGGCCAGTTGCAGAGCCCGAACCAGAAGCTCCCGGCGTTGGGGGAGCTGGAGGAGCTCTACGGCATCCCCATCCTCGACACCGGCCCGACGGAGTCACCGCTGAGCGATTGGCCGCCCGAGTGACGGCGGTTTGGCAGCCCGCCCGTTCGTTCCACCAACCATCGAGCGGCCACCTCTGGGCGAGATTCTATGAATGCCGGTACGGCTCCGGGCGTCATCGCATGCCATTTTGCTTGCCGTGTCAATCACATAACCCCTGATTCAGGGGCTCGGGGTGACGGCCGCCGAATCGCCGTCGCGACCCGAGGCTTTTTCTGGCATCAGGGCGGCGGCCGTGCGGGCGAGGCCGATGAACTCGCCGCGGTAGCCACGGGGGTCGTCCCCTTTCGCGGCTTGGGCGAGGGTTGCTGCCGCCTCGGCGGAGAACCCGCCGGTGTAGCGCCCGCCCCGCAGGATCTGACCCAGAGCCGCGACGGCAGCGGCGAACCGGAAGTCGTCACTCGTGCTGGCGAGATCCGCCTGGGCGCTTGCGGCTGGGATGGGCTGCTCGATAAGCTGGCTCGTCTCACCATCCGGGGCCTTGTAGCGCAGCCGCAGAAAGGCCAGTTCCTGGGCCAGGGGGTCGCTGGCCGGGTCCGGCACGGCGGGCTCCCCCTCGCCGTAGCGCAGCGGATCGAGCCAACCGGCGTCGGTGCCGGCCGGGACCAGCTCGTAGAGGGCCGTTACGGTGTGTCCGGCGCCGATCTCCCCGGCATCCACCCGGTCATTGTTGAAGTCCTCGCGCCGGAGGGTGCGATTGACGTAGCCGATGCGGCGGTATTCGGCGACCACGGCCGGATTGAACTCCACCTGGATTTTGACGTCCTTGGCGATCGTCATGAGGGTCGACCCCAACTCCTCGACCAGGGCCTTGCGGGCCTCGGCGAACCGATCGATATAGGCGTAGTTCCCGTTCCCGGCATCGGCCAACTGCTCCATGAGCCGATCGTTGTAGTTGCCGGTCCCGAAACCGAGGGTGGTCAGGGCGATTCCACTTGCCCGCTTGCGCTCGATCCGGTCGATCAGGGCCTCGAAATCCGTGGTGCCGACATTGAAATCCCCATCGGTGGCGAGGATGACCCGGTTGATGCCTCCTGGGATGCGGGCCTGTTCCGCGAGGGCGTAGGCGAGCTCGATGCCCGCCCCCCCGTTGGTCGAGCCGCCGGCGCGCAGCCCCTGTAAGGCGTTGGCGATGGCGCCTCGCTGATCGCCGGGGGTCGGGGCGAGGACCTGCCCCGAGGCCCCGGCATACACGGCGATGGCGACGGAATCCTCGGCATCGAGTTGCTGGCTCAAGAGCTCGAGGGCGCGTCTCAGCAAGGGCAGCTTGTTGGGGGACTGCATGGAGCCGGAGACGTCGATCAAGAACACGAGATTGGCCGCGGGCCGCTCCGCCGCAGGCACCTCGTAGCCCTGAAGGCCGAGGCTGAGGAGCTGCGTTTCTGGGTTCCAGGGACTGGGTCCGAGCTCGGTGTGCAGCGTGAAGGGCGGATCGCGATCGGCGGGGGGTGCGTAGGCGTAGTCGAAGTAGTTGATCATCTCCTCGATCCGCACCGCATCCTCCGGCGGGAGACGGCCTTCATCCAGCAAGCGCCGGACGTTGGCATAGGCCCCGGTGTCGACATCGACGGAGAAGGTCGAGACGGGGGATTCCGCGGTCCGCTTGACCGGGTTGTCCTCGATCGGCGCGTAGTTTTCCCGATCGACC
>CAYFWJ010000162.1:0-5835 GCA_964346755.1 uncultured Ectothiorhodospiraceae bacterium | reverse complement strand
CGCGCGCGTATCGACCGATCCCAGTCCAATGCTCTTGCATGAACCAGGTTTGTGCTCCGTTGCCACGCATGATCCTTCCCGGAGACGAATCCCAACCTCAAGTCCCGCGAGGACGCTTTGCGCCCTCAGATGGACCGTATCAAACGCGGGCGGCCAAACGCTCGCTCTGAAACCGAATGGAGACAGAACCGACACCGTAAAAAAAAAGCGATCGATGGACTCGACAGCCGACGGACGCGGCCACGATCCGGACCTCAGCCCCCGCGGGCGATCCCGAGCAGTCGATCGACGTCGAGATGGGCATCGATGGCATCAGCCAAGCGATCCAGGGCCCGATCCCGTTCCTGCCGGTAATCGAAGCCCGTGTCCGGCTGGGACAGTCCCGCCCAGTGCAACAGGGCCGCGATCGCCTCCGGGCCCTCGAAGAGCCCGTGGAGATAGGTCCCCATGACCCGGTCATCGGGGCTGCGGGCCCCGTCGTGCAGGCCATCGCCCCGTTGGATCAACGGCCTTTGGCAGGCGCGCCCCTGGGTCGCTCCGGCGTGGATCTCATAGCCGACGGCGACCGGCTCACCCGCCACGGTGAGCCGGCCCTCGACCTGACCGAGGATCTTCTCCGGGGCGAGTCGCGTCGTGACCTCCAGCAGCCCGAGGCCTTCCGCGGTCCCGGCGGGGCCCTCCAGCCCATCGGGATCCTCCAACGTATCGCCGAGCATCTGCCAGCCCCCACAGATCCCGAGGACGCGACCGCCCTCGGCAAGGTGGCGGTGGATGGCCTCGTCGAAGCCTTGGGCGCGGAGCCAGGCCAGATCGGCAATGACGGATTTGGAGCCGCCGAGGATGATCAGATCGGCCGGCTCGAGGGCCTCACCCGCCCTGACATACCGGAGATCCACCTGCGGATGAAGACGCAGGGGGTCGAAGTCGGTGTGGTTGCTGAGGCGCGGCGTGACCGGGACCCGGACCCGTAAGGATCCCTTGCTGACTTGGCGAGGGTCCACCGCATCCTCCGCCTCCAGATGGAGATCGGTGAGATAGGGCAGGACCCCGAGTACCGGGCGAGCGAGGCGATCCTCGAGCCAATCGAGGCCTGGCTGGAGCAACGCCTGCTCGCCCCGGAAGCGATTGATCACCAGCCCGCGAATCCGGGCCTGTTCGCTCGGCGCGAGGACGCTGACGGTCCCGACCAACTGCGCGAAGACCCCGCCCCGGTCGATGTCCCCGACGAGAACGACCGGGCAATCCACCGCCTCGGCAAACCCCATGTTGGCGATGTCGTGGGCCCGGAGATTGACCTCAGCCGGACTACCGGCCCCCTCGACCAGGATACACTCATGGCCGGCGGCCAACCGTTCGTAGGCGGCGAAGACCGCCCCGCGGACCTCCTGGCGGTAGGCGCTGAAATCCCGAGCCTCTCGATTCCCGATGGCGCGCCCGTCGACGATGACTTGGGCACCGGTCTCGGTGTTGGGCTTGATCAGCACGGGGTTCATGTCCGGGGTCGCATCGAGTCCGCAGGCCCGGGCCTGAACGGCTTGGGCCCGACCGATCTCACCACCGGTCGGGGTAACGGCGCTGTTGAGGGCCATGTTTTGGGGCTTGAAGGGGGCAACGTCCACACCGCGCCGCCGAAGGGCGCGGCCCAGGCCCGCGACCAGGGTGCTCTTGCCGGCATCCGATTGCGTCCCTTGGATCATCAGGGTCGGCGTCGGTGGAGCTGAGGCCCTCGCCCGAGCGGGCGCCGCGGGGCGAGACGCGGGATCGTCGCGGGCCGCCTCGAGCGCGGCGTCGAGCCGTTCCCAATCGCGGGCCGCGCCCGGAAACCCGAAGCGCAGCCCTAGCGGGTATTGGAACGTCCGCACGAGGATGCGATGGCCCGCGAGTGCTTCGGCGCACGCCATCGGGGACTCGTGATTCACCCAACGGAATAGGTCCGTGCCCCCGGCTGGTTCGAGCCCATGGCGCGTCAATACGCCGTTAAGCCGTTCCCGGGCGGCGCTGAGCCGCGCGCGCATCTGCGCCTGCCAGGCGGTATCTGCCAAGGCCTGTCGGGCCAGCCAGCGACTCGGACCCGCGACCGGCCATGGCCCGATCTGCTCGGCCAATCGCTGGCGGAGACCTGGTTCGGCGAGCACAAAACCCACCCGGGCTCCCGCGAGCCCGAAGAACTTCCCGAACGAGCGCAGGACGATCCAGCCGGACTGACTGGTTCGATCCGCCGTGCTGTCCGTCGGCGTGAGATCGGCGAAGGCCTCATCGACGATCAGCCACCCGCCCCGGGTTGCGAGATCGGCATGCCAGCGGGCCAGGCAGTCGGGATCGAAGCGCTCGCCGGTGGGGTTGTTGGGGTTGGTCACGATAAGCACGTCCCAGCGGCGAGACGACACGGACGGTCCGGCCTGGATGGCAGCCGCGCTGACGCGCTGGACGGCGTGGCCGGCGCGCTGCCAAGCCGCCGCGTGTTCGCCGTAGGTGGGGCTCAAGATGGTAACGCGGCTCGGGCCCCGTAAGAACGGCAGGACCGCGATCGCAGCCTGAGAACCGGGGACCGCCAGCAGGTGTTCCGTGCCGTAATAGGCCCGGGCGGCGGCCTCCAGCCCATCCTCGGTTTCCGGGAGGCGTTGCCATGCCTCGGGCGGCGGTCCCGGCAGGGGGGCGGGATCCGGCCAGGCCCACGGATTGATGCCCGTGGAGAGATCGAGCCAGGCCTCGGGGTCATCTCCGAAGCGTTGCGCCATACGACGGCGTTCCCCTCCGTGGGCGATCATCGAAGACCCCTGGGGCGTCGAGGCGGGAACCCCTGCGCGAGGCGCGCCAGGCGCATCGGAAAGGAAACGGACGGCAACACGGACCCACGCACGGTCAATGTCTTTGCGGTTTGAGCCATGGGGTAAAGCGCGTACTCGTCCATTCAAGCCTTTTGCCAAGCGGTATTAGCGTACCGGTTGACGGGGTAATCCATCAACGCGTCGTCCCCCTTCGAACCGGCGATCGACACTAGCCGGAAACCAGCACCCAAACGCCGAAGGCATAGATCAACAGGACAAGAAGGCTCTCGAAGCCGATGTTGGCGATCCCCTGCCGTTCACGGCGCAGGAGACCGAGGAGCAAGACCCCGTTCAAGACCAGGGCCAAGGGGAGGATGAAGGCCTCGTCCAGGGGCACGTGGTGGTAGAGCGAGCCCGGGCGATAGGCCACGTCGGCGAAGGCCAGAAACAACACATCGAAGCTGTTGCCCCCGATGATCCCCCCGACGGCCAGGGTGAGTGCCCCGTAGCGGATCGCCGCGAGGGTGGTCACGAGCTCCGGCAATGAGGTGGATACCGCCGTCATGAGGCTGCCAACGAAGGTCTCCGCCAAACCGGTTTGCTCGACGAGAAAGACGGCGGAACGGGTGATGCCGTAGCCCGCCAGGGCGACGACGAGGGCAGCCGCCGCGAAGCCGAGCCACAGTCGTCTCCCCGGGGGGCCCGGGGAGGCAGCGCCGCGCGGGGGATGATCCAAGACGGTCTGCAACGTCGCCCGCGGATACCAGGGTCCATCCACCCCTGACCGTCGAATCAGCCGTAGACCGAAGAGATACAGGGCGAAGAGGGCGAGGGAGATGGGGTGGATCCCCATCACTCCCCAGGCCGGCCCGGCCATGGCCAGTAAAGGCAGGGCCAGGAGGAGGCCGAGCAAGGCGCCTTGCAGCAGGTTCTCCAACGAGGCGGCGGCGTGCTCGAGGTTGCTTCGCCGATAGGCGAGATCCGCAATGGCGAGGAACGTGGTCTGGACGGCGATCCCGCCAACGGCGTTATTGAAGGCGAGCACCGGATACCCTTCGCCGGCGGCGCTCACCGAGGTCACGATGCCCGGCAGGGAGGTCGCCCCGCCGAGGAGCACGGCACCGAAAAGGGCCTCGCCTAAGCCGGTCGCGTCCGCCAACCGGTCCGCCAGGCGAGCCAGGCGCACCCCGACCCCCCCGATGACGATCGCCGAGCCCACGAATAGCCCCACGATCCCCAGGAGCTCGAGATTGAGGTCAGTGGCGTCCACGTTTCGGCCTCGCACTTGCACTAAGACGCAGGCATCCTACCGCAATCCGGCTAACCGCGTCGGGCGCGGCCCCTGGAGCGCCCCTGTTGGGATAAGCGCCGCGCACCATCATAGATTCTCCAACTCGTCATGACCGGAGGTGTCCCATCCAAACGCCATTGATCCTCGCCATCGCTTTCGTACTCTTTTGGAACTCGGGCTTTATCGGCGCCGAGTATGCGCTACCCCAAACCGAGCCCCTCACCCTGTTGTTCTGGCGCTATTGGGCGCTCACCCTGCTGATTGGACTCTACCTTTACCTGCGCGGCCACCTCCGCTGGCCCGGACTGCAATCGGCGTCCACCGCCGGCTTCGTCGGCCTCCTCGCCCACGGGGTCTGGTTGGGCTGCGTGCTCGTCGCGCTCGGCAACGGGGTTCCCGCCGGGATCGTCGCCCTGGTCGTTGCAATCCAGCCGATGGCCATCGGCGCATTATCCGGACCGGTCGTCGGTGAGCCAACGCCGCCGATGCGGTGGGTCGGCCTCGGCATCGGTTTCCTCGGCGTCGCCACGGCCGTCGTGGCCCGAATGGATGGAGCCGATCTGGACGAACGCTTGGGTTATCTCTGGCCCTTCGGCTCGGTGGTTGCGATCACCATCGCGAGTCTTGTGCAACGACGCCTGACGGTCCGTCGCTCGATACACCGCCTCCCTCTGGATCTCGACCTGTTCTACCAAAGCCTCGGCACCGCCGTTGTGGTGAGTCTCCCGGCGTTGATCTTCGAAGGATTGCGAACCGAGTGGACGGTCGATTTCGTCGCGGTGATGGCCTGGCTGATCATCGGCGTCTCCCTCATGGCCTACGGCTTGATGTGGATGCTCATCGCGCGCATCGATGCGACCCGGGTCGCCAGTCTCTTCTACCTCGGCCCGCCGGTGACGGCCGTGATGGGCTGGTTAGCCTTCGGCGACGCGCTGCGGCTCACCGATGTCATTGGCCTCGGGATCGTTACCGTGGGGGTCTTGTTGACCCAGTTCGGGCCATCGGGCCGAGGCCGGCGACGACCCCAACGCGCCGCGCCCTAGTGGGCCACTCCGCCCCATCGAGCGATGTACCGCCGCGCTCGGAGGACCTCCCGACGGTCTGTCACGTCGAGGTAGCCTCGAATGGCTGCCGTCGGGATAGCCAAAGTGCTGGCTGGCCGACTTGGCGAACCCGTGCGACGGCTGGCGGAGATCCGCCGGGCATCCTCGAAGCACTGCGGGACGAACCGGAACTCGGCGGTTTACTGATGGCAAGGCTTACGCGCCGGTTTGGAGGCGCACAGCGCCGGAAAGGCGGTCGCCGTAGAGCCGCTGGTTACACCTCCCTCAATGAAGTTCACTGAACACCTCCGGATGCTGCTCAGCGATCCGCAACAAGGCCAGGGCCGGACCTTGCGGCTCCCTTCGCCCCTGCTCCCAATCCTGCAACGTCCGTACGCTAACACCCATAAGCGCAGCGAATGCCGACTGCGATAGTTTAAGTTTAAGCCTGATCTCGTATGGAGATGACGGCTCTGAAAGCTGACGTGTTGTAAGCTCAGCTTTACCCTTTTTGAACTCTTTAATCTCATTCAGGCCATCGAGTATCTCGGCCCCAATATCACGATCACTCATCTTTAATCGCCTCCGCTATCTGCCTCAGAGCATGCCCTGGAATCGTGGAGCGCTCCGACTTGTGGTAAAGCGTCAGCATCCATACTTCGTCGTCCGATTTTTCCCAGGGCGTGTTGACGTTTCATGGCAGGGGTATTGGCAGGATAGCATCGCTTGCCCC
>CAYFWJ010000161.1:0-5903 GCA_964346755.1 uncultured Ectothiorhodospiraceae bacterium | reverse complement strand
AAGCGCATCGGTTGTCGGTTGGTTTGCCTGCGCCGTGTTGGGGTTGGGTGACCGATGCGCCTCCTTCGTCGGCACATCCTACGCGGCGTAGGATGCCGGGTGATCGGGGGCGTGGGATGGGGGATACCCATTAGCCGTGTGCTGCGGGATGCCCTTCCCTTGGAGGCTTCCGTGCCGTGTGGGGTGGGGGCCGGGGTGTCTAGCGGATGGTGATCTCGGTGGCTTGGCCGCGGGCGAAGTATTCGGGCTGGTACATCGCCTCGATGTACGGCCCGGCGTATTGGAAGCGGCCGGGGGTCACCGCTCGGGCCAGGTAGGCGATTCGAAACGTGCGGGTTTCCTGGGATCGTCCGCTCGCGTCGAGTTCCCGTGCGGCGATGAAGCGATCGTCCCGGAGCTCCACGTGTTCGGTGGGGGTTAGGTCCTGGAGCCAGGCGAGTCCTTGGGTGTCCCCGCCGCGCAGATTGGCGTTCTCGAGCTCGAGTCCGGCCGGGAGGTAGTCGACGATGAGGCTGCGGGCGCGGGTTCGGCGGTCCAGCTGTCCCTCCAGTACGACCACGACCGTGTCGTTCTGGGCGAGGCGGCTTAGATCAGCGGGCTGCCCGAACCGGTCGTAGACGGTCCGGCGGATGGTGAACCCGTTGCGGGCGGGGGGTGCGGTGCCCTCGGGCACCCCCGTGACGGTGATGACCCCGTACAGCGGGCGATCGCTGGCGTTGGCGAGCCGCGGCAGGTCGGCCAGGCGCGAGCCTGTGGCGGTAGCGTAGAAGGCCTCGCCGGCCTGGAGGGTCTGGGCGGTGTCGTCGCGCAGGATCCGGATCCCCGAGCCAGCGGAATCCGCCAGGGCGTGGGCGGCCCGGACCAGCCACGCGAGCTCCTGGGTGGAGCGGTGGGGTTCATCGGCGACGCGGGTCGCGAGGGTCTCGGCGGCGTCGAGCAGCTCGGCTCCAGGGACCACGCCGCTCTCGCCCATGGCGGCGACGAGGGCGGCGTGTTCCCGGAGGATCGTGCCGTAGTCGCTGTGGCGATAGTAGTCGCCGCTTGGCAGGGCCGCTCGGGCGGCTTCGAACGCCTGGCGCGCTGGGACGACATCGCCAATGCGGGCCAGCGCCGCGGCAACCTGGGCCTTGGCCGTGGCGGTGGGCAGCCGGTCGAAGCGTACCTGGTGGAAGCGCCGCAGCTGGGCCGGTTGCACCGATTCGGCGAGGGTCAGCACGTCGTAGGCGTAGGCGGCGGCGACCAGGGCCCGGTCGCTGTTGTTCGGGTCGACGGCGAGTTGGGCGAGGCGCCCCAGCCCGCGCTGCAAGGCACCCTCGGGCACGTTGTGCCCGGCCTGCCGGGCACGAACCAGCAGATCCATGGCGTAGGCCGTGGCCCAAGGGGTGTCCTCGGTTTGGGCCGACCAGGTCCCGAACCCGCCGCGGGGGGTCTGGTAGGCGAGGAGTTTGTCGAGGCCGGCCGCCAGCCCGGCGGCGTCGGGGGCTAGGTCACCCAGGCCCAAGCGTTCCGCCAGGGCCTCGGTGTAGAGCAGCGGCGTGCTGGTGCTGGTGACCTGTTCGGCGCAGCCGTAGGGGTAGCGGGCAAGCCGGCGCAGCACATTGGGCAGATCCAGGGCCGGGAGGGGGTTGAGGCCGAGGGTGATCTCGGTGCTGTCGGGATACAGTCCCTCGAGTCGGCTGGCCTCGGCGGTGAGGGTTTCGCCCGGGCCAAGGGGGGTCGTGACCCGCCGGGTCTCCAGGGCGTTACCGGAGCGCACGCTGAGCGGCCAGGCCCGCTTGAGCCGCTTCCCGGTCGGCCCGGTTACCGTGAGGCGCAGGGTGGCCTCACCGGGGCCGGTGGCCTCCAGCCGGATGGGGGTGCTGTGCCGTTCCCCGGGGGTCAGGTCTCGTTCGAGGATGTTCGCCCCGGCGATCCGGACCGGGCCGTCGGTGGTGAGCACCGCCCGATAGGTCCCGGCGGGGCGATCCAAATTGTGGAGATCGATCGTCGCCTCGGCCGTGTCACCGGGCGCGAGGAAGCGGGGCAGGCGGAGATCGGCGATGAGCGGGCGGCGCACGGTGACAGGGGCGTCGGCGGCCCCGAGCCGCTCGGCGCTCCAGGCCAGGGCCATGAGCCGCAAGCGGCCGTCGAAGTCCGGGAGATCCACGGGGAGGGTGATCGATCGGGTCCCATTGTCCCCCGCTGGCGGCAGGGATTGGATGCCGCTCACTCGGGCGACCACCTCCCGGGTCTTGGTCGGCAACCGGCTGAGCTGCCCGGAGGGCAGCGCCGCCGCGCTGTCGCCCCCGCTGCGGACCCGGCCCCGACTCGCTCCGGCGGCATCGATGAAGGCGCCGTAGCTGTCCCGGAGGCTGATACCGAGGCGACGTTGGCCATAGTAGTGCCCCAGGGGATCCGGCGGTTCGAACCCCGTGAGTTGCAGGACCCCGGCGTCGACGGCGGCCAATTGCACGAAGGCGGGGTCCTCCGCGCCGAGACCGTGGCCCGTGAGCCGAACCCGAAGCGGCTGATCGGGGCTCACGCGTTCGGGGGTGTCCAGGGCGAGCCGGATGGTGCCCGCTTCCCTCGCGTAGGGGATCCAAGCGACGCCGACGGCGCGGGCCGGGGCCTGGGTGTGGACCCCGTCCGGGGCCGCCACGGCATGGGTGAGGACATAGACCCCGGCGCCTGCCTCCTCGGGGAGGGGCACGGTGACCGTCTCGCCCTCGGGTCCGATGGTCAGGTTCCGGGTGCTGTGGACGCGGCGATCCGCCACCACGACCTGCACCTGGGCCGGGAAAGGTGGTTCGATGCGCACCTCGGCGGTCTCCCCCGGCTGCTTGGGCCCCGGCGCAACCTGCACGGCGACCCGATCCGGGGCCCCTTCGGCCGCACTCGGGTCCGCCTGCCCCCAGCCGCTGCGGAAGCGCAGACTGCTCGCCGTGCCCGTTGCCGCATCCGTGACCTCCAGGCGATGGGCGCCCCAATCCGCGATCGTGGCGGTGATCGGGGCCGCCCCCGCCTCGGGGGTTGTGAGGCGTCCGGCGGCGACGGTACCCCGGTCACTGTGGACCGTCTCGTGGGACCAGCGGCCATGGGCGCGATACCAGAGGTAATCCACGTGCTCCCGGACCACCCGCCAAGTGAGTTCCCGGCCCGCCAGGGGCTCCCCCGACGGCTGCAGGGCAAGGACGTCGAAGGTGACGGGGTGGTCCGTCGCGACGCGCTCGCCGACGAAGCCGGGTCGGATGCCGATCCGCACGGGTTGGTTGGCCACCGGCAGTGTCACGGTCTGGCTCAGGGGGCGTCCGCCCACATCGAAGACGCTGGCCCGCAGCTCCGCCTCCAGTGGATGCGAGGTGTCGGGCACCCCGCGAAGCCGCAGGGCGACCGTGTGGCGGCCATCCGGCCCCGTGCGGAAGGTTTGCGGGGTGAGTTGCACCGGGGCCGGGGCGGGATCCTGGGCCAGGCCGAAATGATAGCCGCTCGCCGGGGCGGGGGGCGTCCGATCCGGCTGCAGGAGGACGGCCAGCTCCCCCGCCAGGTCGGCCGCCGGGGCGCCGTAGAGGAAATCGGCGGTCACGGTCACATCCACCGGGCCGTTGGGGGACGCGACGCTCGGATCGGCGGCGAGGTCGACCGCGATGCGTGGCGGCACGAAGTCCTCCACCAGGAAATCCGTGGCGCCCACCGCCGCGCTCTGGCCGGCGATGTGCGCCGCGACGCGCCAGCGTCCCGTGGCCGCGTTCGGGGCCAGATCCACCCGCGTCTCATAGCCGCCCTGGCCCACGGACCGAAGCCGTCGGCGGAGGACCTCGACCCCGTCGGAGCGGGTGACCGCCAGGGTCAACGGCAGATCCGTGACCGCTCGGGCCCGATCGTCCCGCAGCAGGGCGGTCAGATGGACCGTCCCGCCGGGTCGGTACACCCCTCGTTCCGGGGTCAGGAAGGCATCGAGGGGCCCCGGCGCGGGGCGGCCCCCGACACCGCGATCGGTTAGATCCAGCCCGCTGCGTTCGAGCTCTAGGTAGACGAAGTCGCCCGCCGGGCCGTAGGCATACAGCAACGCTGGCCGCCGTTCGTTGCGGCCGCGGAGATAGCCGGGATCCAGGGTCGCGAGCCCATCCGTGCCGGTACTCGCCGTGGTCAGCACGCGATTGTCCGCTGCCCGCAGTTCCAAACGGATGCCCGTTTGTGGGGTCGCCTTCGTGACCGAGCGGGCTTGGACGGTGAGCCCATCGGCCCCTTCGTAGGCCGTCAATCCCACATCGGAGACCACGAACCAGTGGAAGGCGTTGAGATCGCCGCCCGTTGCCGGGTCGCTGCGCAGGGCCGCCAGATAGGCGCCGGGCCGGCGTTCCGGCAACATCGTCGTGATCGGGAGCGCGGTGGTGATCACCCGGTTCGCCGGGCCCTCGATGGGCACCGTGCCCTGCCAGACGACCTCGCCCTGACGGGTCAGCAATCGCCCGAGCCGGTAGAAACTGGCCGAGGCGCGAGCGGGGCGTCGGCCGAGGGTCTCCAGGAGATCCTGATCGGTGATCCGCAGCAACACCACCCGGACCGCCTCGTGGTTCACCGTCTCGATGGGGAGGCCAGCACTGCCCTCGATCGGCAGGATGTGTCCGGTGGTCGCGAAGCGCAGCTGCGGCGCTCGGTCCGGCAGGGTCACCGTCAGGTCCCGGCGCGCCGGCAAGGTCGCCCCGATCCCCGGCAATCCACTCCGCAATCCCACCCGATAGCGGGTGCCATGGGACCAGCCTTCGAGGCAGAGCCGATGGCCATCGACCCGGGCCACGAGATCCGCCTCGGGCACCGTGGCGACGAAGTCCGCGAGGGGGATCGACCCCGAGGTGTCCAGCCGGGCATCGAAGGTCAAACACACCTGAGGGACCGCCCCCTGGCCTTTGACCTCGGGCTGGCCGACGAGCCGCAACGGCCGATCCACCTGGGCCCGCAGGGCTTGGATCCGGCGCGCGTAGCGCGTGCGCAGGCACTCGATGGCCGTTTGGCGCGGCTCCGCCTGATTCAACGCCCGCTCCGACAGGGCGCAGGCGCGATTGCGCTCGCGCAGCCAGGTGCGTTGTTCGTTCAGGATCCGACGGGCCTCGGTCTCGGATCCCGCGGTGCGGGCCGCGGCATACAAGGTCACCATCACCTGATCCTGCGTGGCCAGCTTGGGATCCGCACAGATGAGATGCTCGATCGGCCGACTCGCCCGATCGCAATCGAAGCTCGGCCCATCGCCGAGCGCGGTCACGGGTAGTCCCAGCCCCACCCACGCCAGCCATGCAAGACCCGCCAGGGTCGGAAACCGCATCGCACCCACCATCGAATACCCCCTCAAACGGAACCGGCGAATTGCCCGGGATCCGCGGCGCTGGATTGTGTGTCATCGGTTCAGCCGAGCGGTAGAAAACGGGTGACCGGGTCGTTGCCTTGGCCCTACCACTCCCGATCAATCATACCGCAAGCCGGGAGGCATCGGGGGATTGGGATCGCGGGCGCGGGACGCAGCCCGACTCGGTCCCGTGGTTCTGGGGGGCCGGGCCGGTGACGGTTCGAGCGCCGGGGGGGATGGGGGAAGGGGCGGCGCTCCGCACGTCCTCGCCGGTCGGATCCCGGTTAGGTCGGTCGATCTGTCGGCTCCGGGTGCGGACCGCCGGTCAGCGCTCGGCCAAAACGCTCGGGCTTCCCTTAGCATGAACTCCAGGGCCACATGACCGGCTAGGACCATCAGATTGACCCCGGCGATCGGCGCGCCCAGTTCCTGTTTGATTGGCAAAAGCAAACGTCGCGTTTTATCGAGGTTGGCGTTATCCGGCCGACTGTTCCGGGGTTCGACGCGTTGTCGGCCGCTATCGACACTCCGTTTCCATCGAGTTCGATTCCGGGCTGTGTTGGTGAACAGGACTGAGATCTAG
>CAYFWJ010000160.1:0-5942 GCA_964346755.1 uncultured Ectothiorhodospiraceae bacterium | reverse complement strand
CTCCGCCTGCCCCTCGGTCTGCCCTGAGGCCTTCAGGGACGCGGCCGGGACCGGCGCATCGGGGGATACCGACCCCCCGGAAGTCCCGGACAGGGCGAGGGGCTGCATCGATTCCGATGGTTCCGCTATAGTATCGGCATCCGGTTCGGTCGACCCACGCTGGGGCGTATCACCCTCGGGTTCGACCGATAACGCCACCGAATCCGACCCCGCGACCGTGGCCATCGCGCCCTCCGGCGTCGCTGAGGGTCCCCTATCGTTCGGCCCAGTCAGGGCCCCGGCGACACTCAAGAGAAACCCGGCGGTCACGACAAATGTCATCGCAGCGAGCGACAGGGGATGAGACCACAGGATCCCGAGTTCTTTCTTGAAGTAATTTATTAAAAACATCGCCGAAGCCCCAGATATCAGGACAAATTTAAAGCTACTCTAGACGAACCCACTCGGACCGTCAAACTCGCCGGGGTGGGGGGGAGAATCAGAGGCTCGATTCAGGCCGTGGAAGCCAATCCCATCTCGGGCTCCAGCCAAACGCGGTCCCGCACGACGGACCCCCGCGTTCGAACCCGACGAACGCACGGACGACGAAAGCAATTACCTTGCCGAGGTTCGAGAAGGTGATGAGCCGTTTGCGGGATGGACGAAGGACACCCCAACCCGGCTCACCCGAGACAACCGAGGCCCTTCCAGGCGTTGACCCCGTCGGGGCCGATCCCCGAGGCGGCATGCGAGGCGCCGTCGCGTCGACTCGGAACGCGGAGTGGCTACGATTCCGGTGGGGTTTCGGATGGGTGAGGGATCGGGCCATCGCTGAGGCCGTTTCACCGGGCCGTGAAAACCGCGGCGGGCCAGGAGGCGATCACGGGGACGAATGGCTAGAGGAGTCCAGGCAGGGGCGGGAAAGGGCGTGACGTGCACCGTCGGACAGGGAATTCAATCCAGAGCTCGTGCCCGTCGGTCCGCAGGCCCGACCGTTTGGCGGGGCCGCGGACCACAACACAGGGCGTGTTACATGTTCGCCATTTCCTGCTCGAGCGCTTGCTGGGCCTTGTGCGCCTTGAACTCCTCGTAGAGGAATTTCTCGTCCTGGGCGTCGACCTCGCGACCACTCTCATTGACCAACTGATCGACGAATTTCTTGGCGGAAACGCCCATGGCCATCTGGGCACACAGGTATTGTTCCCCTTGGATCGGCACCACGTCCATCTTCAGGATGCGCGCCCCGCTCAGGGTCTGCTCGGCCAACTGCTTGCTGACGGTCTCGAACGTGGAGCCGACGTTCGTCTCGCCGCCCGCTTGCACCTTCCGGGCATAGGCCTTATCCATAGCCTGAACCTTGACTTCCAATTGCTTGGCCAGATTGGCCCGGGCCTTCGCTTCGGCCTCGGCCTTGTCGAGGCCCATGTTACCGCTCCACTTGACGCACTCGGCCGTGGCAACACCATCCTCGACAGACGGATTCAACACCCAGGAGGGCAGATCCAGCTGGGGTTTTTCGGGCTGGGTCGGCGTTGAAGCGCACCCACCGAGCGTCAGCCCCACGGCAACCGCCGCACTCAGAAACCATTTCGACAGAGTCACACGCTTGCTCCTTCGACCGAATAGGTTGACTTAAATGGAATCCTCGAGCACCCACACATGGGCTCGAAGACGATCGCCCGTTTCCATCGGCTCGATGTAGATCCCCGCGACACGCCCCGAAACGATCTCATCCGTCTGAACTCGCGTGTCCTGTAGGATGAAGCGCCCACTTCCCCGACTACTGACCACGACCGTTTCGTCTCGAACCTTAGCACCCTGAATCCGCGCAAGTCCAATCATGGCCCGCTTCACCGCCAACTGGAGCTGATCCGAGAGCCGTCCCGTCGAGACCAGATCGGCATGGCCCGTCGAACTCGCCGACTCGCCACGCGCTGCCTGCTCGAGCCGTCGATACCACGGGGGCGGTTGACCCGACGTGACCTGCCCCGCCGCCGGTAGTTCGAGTGGCGGGATCGCGTCGCTGTAGGCGACGACTCGGACGAACAATCGGCGCGATTGCTCGCACGCATCGGTCACGAGGACTGAAACCTCGCCACCGGGTCCAACCCGCCCTTCGACACGGCTGGAACGGATCCGAAGCCGAAGCCCGGTGCTGCTGCTGACATAGCGCTCATCCGATTGCGCCCGGACCCCATAGAGGAACTGCAATTGCTCGATGGCATTATCGATGGCCGCCTGCTGTTGGTCAGTTCGACTCATCGCCTCCCAACTGACGCCCAGGAAACCGGCATGCTCGGACCCCATCGCTTGGCACAACCAAGCCGGCTCGCAGACCTTCGGCTGGCAGGTTCGGGCACAGCCCCGACGCAGGTCGCCGGCCCGCAGCCCGGCGGGGGCATCGAGCACCGCGTATTGATAAAAGTCTTCATGGTATCGCCCGCGATCCCACCAGGCATCGATGAACCGCACCTCGCGGGATCGCAGCGGGACCGTCTCCGTGTCCGCCTCGATGCGCTCATCCCGTTCCTCCAGCTCGGCGCGCTCCAACCCGACGGAATTCGCCAGCGCTCGATACGCGCGTTGCTTGGCCGTGCGGATCCGCGAGCTCCGTTGCCCGTCGACGGGTGGACCGGCGATCCCATAGGCCCCCCGATACTCAGCGGTCACCGGCTGATAATACCAACAGGGCGGGGTCTTCGAGGTCGATGGCTCGGGTTCCCCGTTGGGCTTGAGCGGGTGACATCCGACAACGAGTCCACCGGCAAGGAGCAACCCAGCAATCGGACGGATCCCCCGGGCGGAGGCCATGGCGTGACTCCCCTCAGAGCATCTCACGGTAGGCCTGAATCCGCTTGGTCACCTTTTTGAGGTAGTTCTTCGTTTCGTCGTAGGGCAGGTTCTTCACGAGATGCGCATAGACCGCTTGAGGATCCATCCGGTTGATCCGCTCCGCCGCCCGACTCACGCTCATTTGACCGGTGAAGGCCTTGGCGACATTGCCGGCACCGGTGTTGTAGGCGGCGATGGCGCAATACAGCCGACTCTCCAGATCCTCGATATCGTCCAAATAACTGTAGAAGAGGACATTCAGATAGGCCGCCCCCACCTGGATGTTCTTATCGGCGGTGTACAGATAGGAGGGGGTCAGGAGCTTGGACTTGCCATAGATCTTCCGGCTCGCGTCCAGACCCGCCGACTTCGGCACGATCTGCATCAGACCGTAGGCCGGGATATGCGACTTCGCCATGGGATTGAAGTGACTCTCCGCATGGGTGATCGCGAGGATCAGCGCCTGCTCGATCTGCCACTTCTCCGCTTGCTCGGCCACTCGGGGTAGATACTCCTTGGCCTTGTTGAGGATCCGCGCCTCGGGCAAGGGGATGGTCAGCTGGATGGCGTATTCGTCGGACGCCTGCGCCGTCTCGGCGGACTTGGCCTTGACCCGCTGTAACGCGCCTTTCTTCGCGAGCGCCTTGGTCTTTTCCTTGACCGCCTCCGACCCGGGATCGGCCTCGTCGAAGACCTCCTTCAGCACCGGCTCCTGGTCCGGTTCGCCCGTCTCGGTGTCGGGCGTCTTCGGTAACTTCTTCTCGACATTGGCCGCCAACGGATCCCGCTCATAAGCGGTTGCCACATCGGTGGCCAAGAGCGTCTGGAGTTGATCGAGGAGGGCGCGATTGACGTTGCGATCGGGCTGTTCCTTGACCGTCACCCGGATCTCGTTCGCCTCGTAATCGACCTCGCGCCGAGCGGAATAGTCGGGGTCATATTCGACCCAGGTGGAGGGGCCGGTCATCCTGGCCTCATCCCACTGCTCGCGGATGCGCTTCGTGTAGGCCTCGAACTCCTCGAGGTACGCCTTCTTGTAGGCCGCGAACTCGGCTAGCTCGGCCTCTTTGAAGGCCTCGAAGCCCGCTTGGCGATCCCCGGCCGCCTCCTGACGCTGCTGTTTCCAGGCCTCGAAGTCCGTCGCGGCCACCACCTCGTCGGCCGACGACGTCTGCGACGCCGAGTCGGCCCCCGGTGACGCATCGGTCATCAAGGCCGCGACCGGCACCGGGGCCACACGGGCCGAATCGGGCTCATCAACCACGGGATCGTTGAGATCCGGTCCGCCGGCACCCGCACACGCGGTCGCTGCGATGCCTGCAAACAGCCAAACGAGACTTCGCCGAAACATGGCCTTCTCCTGGAGGCGGGTCGAAAACACGGCCGACCGCGCGCTTGCACACGCGGACCCCGCATGGAAATGCCGGCAAGAAGGCGGCCGGATCGATGGCCCTTGGCGGCAAACAATGGGTCCGGGTCGATCCCGGCTTGGTCGCGGGGGTGTTCACCACGACCGCCGCACAAAGGGGGTACGAGCGATGGGGCGGGAACGGGCCGTATGACCCATCCGCTATAGAGTGGTCGGGGTGACTGGATTCGAACCAGCGACGCCTGCCTCCCGAAGACAGTGCTCTACCAAGCTGAGCTACACCCCGTGGGATCATTCGGCGACGCACCCGCGTCGGGGTGCGTCGCGTCTCATCGAGTGCTTTAGTGTGTCCGGCGGACCGCGAAGTCGGCAAGGGCGATGAGGGCATCGCGCGCAACACCCGCAGGAAGGGGCTCAAGGGCCCGTTGTGCCGCAGCGACCTCGTCTTCCGCAAGATATTGAGTATACGCGATTGCACCACTGGACTCAATGGCCCGCACCACGGTTTCGATGCCGCTCCGATCCCCGTCCTCGAGGGAACGGCGAACCACCTCGACCTCGTCCGGGCCCCCCGTCTTCATGGTATGGATCAACGGCAGGGTCGGCTTACCCTCAGCGAGATCATCCCCGATGTTCTTGCCGAAGGCCGCCGTATCCGCGCTGTAATCCAGTACGTCGTCCACCAATTGGAAGGCGGTGCCGAGCCGCGCCCCGTATTCGATGAGTCCTCGCTCCACGGGCTCCCGCTGATCCCCGAGGATGCCCCCCAGCTGCGCCGCCGCCTCGAACAGCTTGGCGGTCTTGGAGCGAATGGTTTGCAAATAGCGATCCTCGGAGATATCCGGGTCGTGACAGTTCAGCAGCTGCATCACCTCGCCTTCGGCGATGACATTGGTGGCGTCGGCCAGGACCCGCATCACCCGCATGCTGTCCACATCGACCATCATCTGGAAGGCCCGCGAATACAAGAAGTCACCGACCAGGACGCTGGCCTCATTGCCGAACAGGTGATTCGCCGTCTCCTGCCCCCGCCGCAGTTCCGAGGCATCCACCACATCATCGTGCAACAGGGTCGCCGTGTGGATGAATTCGATGACCGCCGCGAGATCGTAATGGGCGCGCCCCGTGTAGCCGCAGGCCCGTGCCGCGAGCAACAGAACGATCGGCCGCAGGCGCTTGCCGCCCCCATCGATGATGTGGCGACCCACCTCGTTGATCAACACCACATCGGAGGCCAGCCGGCGACGGATGATGGCGTTGACTTGATCGAGATCGTCCGCGACCAATTCGCGGACCGTTGATATCTCCATCGGACTTATGACCTCGGCGGCACGTCGGGTGAATGCTAGGGAGGGCAGAAAATGCGTGTCAAGCGCGGCCCGAGGACGGCCCCGAGCCGCCGCGCAGCCCGGAGCGCAGACTCTCGATCGAGACCCGTGCCTCCCCATCCTGGCTTGCCTGGGTCAAACCCGCCCGCGGCCCCCAGGCGTGCCCGTAGACGATCTCGTAGGTCGCGGGCAGCCGTCCTGCGTCGCGAAGCGTCTCGTAGCGGGCCTCGAGCGCGCGGTAGCGTCGCTTACCCGTCAAGCCCCGGGGGCGCCCGCGGAGCGCGTTCCGAGCCCCGATGCCCTTGAGGTCCGCGAAGAGGGCACCCACCCGGTCATAGGTCATGACCACATCCTCTCGATCCATCACTGGATCGGCGAAACCCGCGCGGGTCAAGGCATCACCGATGTCGTGAAGATCGATGAACCGATTCACA
>CAYFWJ010000159.1:2671-6023 GCA_964346755.1 uncultured Ectothiorhodospiraceae bacterium | reverse complement strand
GGTAGGTCAGCCCCAGCACGGGGGCGTGCACGACCCCGAGCACGGGGCGGTGTTCGTCGATCAGCGCAATATTGACGGTGAATTCCCCGTTGCGTTTGACGAATTCCTTGGTGCCATCCAGGGGGTCGACCAGCCAGTACCGGCCCCAGCGACTCCGTTCGCTGAAGGCGATCGCGTTGGATTCCTCCGAGAGGATCGGGATATCGGGGGTGATCTCGTGCAGTCCCGCGACGATATGGCGGTGGGCCGCCAGATCGGCGGCGGTCAGCGGGGAGGTGTCGGCCTTCTCCGAGACCTCGAAATCCGTGTTGTAGATCTCGAGGATGGCGGTGCCCGCACCCTCGGCGAGGCGGGTCACGGCGGGCAGTAGGGTGTCGGGGCTCGCGGGCATGGCGTTGGGTGTCCTGGCGGCGGATTCGAATCCCGTCATCCTAGCACGGGTCTCCGGCCCCCCGACGACCGTCGACCGCCTTCAGGTCTCGTCGAGGCTGACTCGCTCGAGGGGATGGATGCTCGGGTGTTGGAGGAATCGATCTTGGCGAGCGGCGACCTCGCGGACCCCGCGTCGCGCCGTGAGATCCGCCAGGCTGATCCCGTTCAAGAAGTCTTGGATCTGGCGACTCAGATCCGCCCAGAGATCGTGGGTCAGGCAGGGCTGATCGTTTTGACAGTTCTGCATCCCCCCGCACCGGGTGGTATCCACCCGCTCATCCACGGCGGTGATCACTTCGCCGACATAGATCGCGTCGGCTGGCCGGCTGAGGGAGTAGCCACCGCCGGGGCCCCGCGTGCTTGCGACGAGCCCTTGCTTGCGCAGCCGGGCGAAGAGCTGTTCGAGGTACGACAGGGAGATCCCCTGTCGGTAGGAGATATCCGCGAGGGTGATCGGGCCGTGCGGGTTGTGCAGGGCGAGATCGAGCATCGCGGTGACGGCATAGCGGCCTTTGGTCGTCAGTTTCATGGGACCGGTCGAGCGCCTGGGGTCAAGATGTACCCTGGAGTATAGCTATGCCCGATCAATCCAATCAAGTTCTATCGGAGGTCCCGTCATCGTTGCCCTCGGCGGTGGCGTCTGGGATCTTACAGCCCTCCAGCGGTGTCAGTTCCACCTCATCCACCTCATCCACCTCGCCCCCGAGTTCCCGAATCCGCTCACACAGCTGCGCCATGCGTTCGTCGGTGCCATGCATGTGGTCCAGCATGCAATTGATCGCATGGGCGATGGGGTCCGGCATATCCCGGGTGGCGCCGTAGGCGTCGAAGCCGATGCGTTCAGCCATCCGGTCGCGTCGCTGTTGGCGGGCGTCGCGTTCTGCCTGTGATTGCACGACCCGCCCCGGTACGCCGACGACCGTGCTGCCCGCAGGGACCTCTTTTACCACGACGGCGTTGGAGCCGATTCGGGCCCCGCGACCGATGTGGATCGGTCCGAGGATCTTCGCCCCGGCCCCGATGACCACGTCGTCCTCGAGGGTGGGGTGGCGCTTGCCTTGTTCCCAGGAGGTGCCGCCGAGGGTGACCCCGTGGTAGAGCGTGCAATCATCGCCGATCTCGGCGGTCTCCCCGATCACTACCCCCATGCCGTGATCGATGAAGAATCGGCGTCCGATCCGGGCCGCCGGATGGATCTCGATCCCGGTGATCCAGCGACCCAGGTTCGCCACGAGGCGGGCCAGCCATTTCAGGCCCCAGCCCCACAACCGATGGCTGACCCGGTGAACGAACAGGGCCTGGACGCCGGGGTAGAGCGTGATGAGCTCGAAGTGGTTGCGCGCGGCGGGATCCCGCCGATAGACACTGTTCAGATCGTTCAAGAAGTCGCATAGCATCGCGGCGCTCCTGGTCAGTTGGCGCGGCTCGACGCCGGCAAGGCGGCGAGCCGATCGGTGGCGCCTGGCGGCGTCATTCCGGCTTGCGAGGTCGTGAGCGATCGATCGCCGATAAGAGGCCGCGGAGGATACGCACCTCGTTGCGGCTCGGCTCGATGCGATGGCAAAGGCGCCAGAGGCGGCGCATCAAGTGGCCAGGGTGGGTCGGGTCGAGGAACTCGATTTGAATCAACACGCGTTCGGCATGCTCGATGAGTCCGGCGACCTCCGCGGCCGTGGCGGGCGGATCGGCGTCCTCCGCTGGGGGCATCGCGGGTTCCGGGGAAGCGGGCATCGCACACCGGCGTTCATAGGCGAGGATCTGGACGCTCGCGGCCAGATTCAAGGAGGGGTACTCAGGATTGGCCGGGATGCGGACCAGGCGTTGGCACCGGGCGAGGTCGGCGTTGGTCAGCCCGGTCCGTTCCGGACCGAATACCCAGCCGATGCGTTCCCCCTGAGCGGCGCGTCGGGCCGTTTCTTGGGCTGCCTCGCGAGGGGTGTGCTCCGGCCATTGGAGCTGTCGTGCCCGGGCGCTGGTGGCGATGACCCAATGGCAATCGGCGATGGCCGACTCCAAGTCGTCGACGGTCATTCGTTCGTCCAGGATATCGCTCGCCCCCGAGGCCATGGCCCAGGCGGTTTCGTCGACGGGTGTGCGCGGGGCCACGAGGACCAACCGGGTCAGACCCATGGTCTTCATGGCCCGCGCCGTCGCCCCGATGTTCCCCGGGTGGGAGGTCTCGACGAGGATGACGCGCACGGCCTCGGACGGGCGGGTCGTCCCCCCGGTCCCCGGCCCACGAGCGAGGTCGTTCACCGGGAATCCGGGTCCACTCGATAGTCCTCCAGGGCCACCGGTGCCTCCGGTAGGGTGTTCGGGTTCCAGGCGAGGCTGGGAGGCTGTCCCGAGCTGCCCGCCGTTCCGCGGACCGGGTTCAAGCGGACCCGGATCTGTTGCGGCAGTCCGCGATGGGTCGGACACTCGAGCTCCGCCAGGCTCGGCAGGGGGTCGATCTCCGGGTAGTAGGCCCGGCGACCGCAACAGTCCTCGGTCGAGGCCGGGCTGCCGAAGCAATAGCTCAGCCGGTAGGGCAGGTAGCACGCGTCGAACGAGTCGCGGCAGGCGAGCAGGGGATCATCCGATCGGCTCGGCCAGCGGGGTCGGAGCCGATCCTCGAGGGCCAGGGCCTCGCCGCGGGCGACCGCGTTGGGTTGGACCGCGATCGTTGCCCAGCCAGGCCCCCAGTCCAGTCGAATCGTCGTCTCGGGATCGGCCCGGCGGCAGCGCAGTTGGCCGGCGTCGGACTGGTGTCGGGTACAGCCCGAGACCTCCGTCGGCTGATCCCAGGACGCGGGCCAACGTAGGGTGACCGCCTCCGCCGCAGTGACCGTGGGGCCCGTTGGCTTGGCCGGTTTGTCGGACGTCGCGGCCTCACGGGGGGGCGTTGGGCCCGTCGGTCTCGCCGCGGCGGGGGGCTCGG
>CAYFWJ010000159.1:0-2571 GCA_964346755.1 uncultured Ectothiorhodospiraceae bacterium | reverse complement strand
GGGGGCTCGGGCCAGTCCGCCGGTCGGTAGCGGTCGATCGGGAGTTTGGGTTCAAAACCGAGCAGGGACACCCAGGCTTGTTCCGTCCAGCCCTGGAGGAAGGCGACGGGGTTTTCCGCCTTGAGGACGGGGCGCAGAAGGGGGTTGAGATGGCGTATCGGTTCCCCGTCGCCGCCCTCACCGGAACGCAGGACGACCTCCCCGTTCACGGTCACGAATCGGGCCGAAACCCGCTGGGGCTCGGCCAGGAGTTCGCTCCGTGGCGGGTCATCGAGGTGGTCCGCCAAGCGCTCGCGGGTCTCGGGGGTGTCGGGATTGACGAGGACCGAGGGGTAGAGATCCGGGTAGGGCTGGACCGATTGCTCCGGTTCACAGGCGATGAAATAGCGCTCAAACCCGCCGGCCTCCGGCGGTTGCGGGATCAAGGGGAAGGCTCGCCCGTCGGTATCAACGACATACGGTACCGCGCTCAAGCCCAACAGCCGGCCCCCCCCGAGTTCGCGGGGCGCGTCGCGTTTGAGGTTGCTCCACGAGCGCCGTCGGACGCTGTGCTCGTCGCCTTGATGGATGCGCACCTGGATGCGGACGGGATTGAACCGCCCCGGGTCCGCGGCGATGGCGGAGGGCTCGCGCGTGCCATCGGGGCTGCGGCAGGTGGTCCAGTCGATCCCATGGCGTTGGACCATGGCCCGATCGCTGAAGGCGCCGAGGGTCCGCAGGCCGCTGGAGTCCTGTACCGCACCCAGGGCCATGCCGCTTCCGGCGAGCAGCACCCCAGCCAGGAGTTGTGTCAACAGGAGCCCCGGTTGCCTGCGGGGCCCGCGGCTTCGGAGGGGCTGAAATCGCTCGGCTCGTGTGTTCCACACCATGGTTGCCTCGTCATCGAGATCGCTGATCGGATCGGTCCGGCGGAGTGCGTGGTCCATCCCAACGTTCGAACTCAACGTCGTCGTGTCGAGCCAAGCTCCGGCACAGCCGCATCCAGGCCGCGCGGAGCGCCGGGTCGGCCAGATCCTCGGCGGCCGTCGCCATACCGCGCGTAACCTGTGGGTTCGGGCGTCGCGGCCGGGATGGGGGGTGTGGCCGCGGCGAGTGGGGGCCATCCCCGGGATCGATCCGGATATGCAGGCGCCGGATATCGCGACGACCCAGCTGGTCTTGCAGGATCCGCAGGATGAGTTGATGCCCGAACCGGGGTTGCAGCGCATGACCGCCGGACGGAGCCACCAAGATGAGGGTGTCCTTTTGGACGGCGGCCACCCGGACGCGCTCCGGGAACCACTGGGGCAACTGGCGCGCGAGCACCCGCTCCATCCGCGCGAGGGAGCGCAGCGGTCCGGCCAAGGGGTGTTGGCCGATGAGTCGGCGAACGGGGACCGTTGTGGGGTTGCGTTCCACCATCAGCGTATCCGGGCCAATAGGACCAGGGCCGCGCCGCCCAGGGCGGCGGGGGGCAGGCCTGCGCTCGCGACGGGGGGCAGGCCGAGCACCTGACCCGCCGCGGTCGAGAAGCGGGCGATCAACAGATAGACCAAGCCGAGCAGAAGGCCAAGGGCGATGCGCTTCCCCATCCCCCCGCTCCGCAGCGGCCCGATCACGAACGGGAGGCACAACAGGATAGCGGTCAGGGCGGACAGCGGTTTGAAGGCCTCGATCCACAGGGCCAGCCGATAGGGGGTCGAGGCAAGCTGGTGCGTCTCCAGATAGCGGACATACCCCCAGAGCTCGCGCATTGCCATGGCATCCGGTTCGACGGCCATCAAGCGAAAGACATCCGGTCGCGTCTGGCTGGGGAGTTGCAAGCGCGCGTGCCGGCTGCGCTCGACGCGCTCGTCGGTCAGTTTGAGGACCCGCGCCTCGCGGATCGCCCACGTCTCGGCCTGTCGGACGAGGCCCTGGGCCTGGATCACGCGGGTCAGGCGCCGGTCGCGATCGAATTCGTAGATCGTCACGTCTCGGCCGTAGTGAGGGCCGATCAATTCGCCCACCTGCATGAACCGGTTCCCGTCGCGCAGCCAGATATCCTCGCCGAGGGGGGCCACCGGTTGGTCCGCCTGGGCCCGGGCACGGAGTTGTAAGGCGCTGCGTTCCGCCGCCGGCGCGACCCATTCCTCCACCAGGCTGGTGCTGAGGGTCAGCAGCAGGACGGCGCCTCCCGCCGCTGCCCCGATCCGTACGATCGACACCCCGCCCGTCTGCAAGGCGATCAATTCCCGGTGGCTGGCGAGCCCCCCGAGCCCCAGCAATCCGCCGAATAACACCGCGACCTCGACCCATTCGCTCAGGCGTCCGGGCAAGGTCAGGGCCGTATAGATCGACACGCCTAGAATATCGTACCGGCCCTGGCCGATATCCTCCAGCTCGCTCGCGAAATCGAACAGGCCGTCGATAAGCGTGAACGTCACGAGCGTCAGGACCGTCGCGCGCACGACTTGCGCGCCGATATAGCGATCGCTTCGGGTGATTAGCGGCACATCAACGGGACCGGTCCAGTGAGGTCGGTAGCGGATCGCGGGTCTGGCGCTACGGCGTTCCATGGGAGGCAAGGGATCGCCTCATGAAACGGTCGTG
>CAYFWJ010000158.1:0-6037 GCA_964346755.1 uncultured Ectothiorhodospiraceae bacterium | reverse complement strand
CTGGTCCGGGGGCAGGAAGAATTCGGCAAAAACGGGCTGATCGAAGGACAGGCTGAGGAGGTTGGTTTGGTGTAAGGCCCCCAAACGACCGAATCCGGTGATGCCACGGAACACCGTCAGACCGGGAAGCTGATGATCGTCGTGGAGGCGTTGGATCACCGACTCGATCGGCTGCCCTCCTTCGGTGAAGTCAATTCAAACCATGGTCACGTTGAGCGCCATGACGAATCCTCCCGGTTTGCTCAGTCCGGCCCGAAGACGATTCGCGGGGCCGCGGGACCGATCCCGACACCCGCGATGGGACGACAGAAGGCGACGCCGGTGGGGCTCACTAGCCCATCGATTGAACGGACGCCCCGGTTCCCCCGAGGCGTCCCAGCCCGTGGCGGTTGTTTCGTGAGTCCTGCGCCCTTTAAACGCCCCGAGTCGGTCTTGGTCGTGATCTACGCCGATACCGGCGCCATCCTCCGGCTACAACGTCGCGATCCTGCCGGTTTTTGGCAGTCGGTGACCGGCAGTCTCGAATGGTCGGAGACGGCCAGCGAGGCGGCGTGCCGCGAGCTGTTCGAGGAAACCGGCATCCGCGCTCGTCCCTACCGGCTTCGGTTGTGCCACCGCTTTCCCATTGCCGGGCCCTGGCGAGCCCGGTATGCGCCGGACGTCGAGACCAATCGGGAGTACGCCTTCGCCATTCGGGTTGCGGCCCCGGTGCCGATTCGGCTCTCCGCAGAGCATGTCCGGTATCGCTGGTGTCGGCCGCCCGAGGCCCGTACCCTGGCGCATTCGCCCACGGATCGTGCGGTGTTGGCCCAACTCTTTGGCGGACCCCAGGAGCCCGAAGTGGAGGACTGGCGATGTTGACCGAAAAGGGGGTCGAAGAGCTCCGGTATCTGCTCGAGTCGTCGCTCGTCGGCGATTGGCGTGAGTCCGAAGCCGCGCTACGGCGCGGCGTGACCTGGCTCGCGGCGAAGCGCCCGGATGTGCTCCGGCTGTATTTCGAGCCGAGTGTGTGGGAACGATTGTGTCGCCTCGAGCGACCCCAGGCCGCCCGGCTGATGCTGCGCGTCCTGAAGGCCGCGAGTATCCGGCTCGCTGGTGAACCAGCGATCGTCACCTGGGATCAAGCCGCCTTCTACCTCACGACGGGGGTACGCCGCTATGTCGAACAAGCCGAGGCCTGGTCGGCGACGCATCCCGAAGCAGGCCCCCGGTTGCGACGCTCGGCGCGGGACGATCTCTCCCTACCCGCCCCGACATTCCCCGGCGAGGCATGAGCACGGGCCATGGGTTTTGCGACCGCCCCCGCCCCTGCCGATCCACCGGCTTCAGCTCGGATGGGCTGAGCGCAAGCGAGCCTGGGTGGGGCCGGGCTAAGGTGCCCGCCAAGCGCGATCCCCCACTCCAATAAAAACCGCCTTGTGCCTCGGCGCCCTCGGGACCCGCGATCGTCGATCCCGACGGGCAATCGTCAACGGATGCGTCGGCTCGCCTCAGCGCGTCCTACCCATCGGGGACCCAGTTGCCGTGAAACCCCGGCGGAACGGCTTCCGGGAGTGGCAATCGGCTGATAGTCTCGAGGGTGTCCGCATCGAGCACGTGCAGATCGGTTCGCGGTTCATCGGCTTCGAAGACCAGAACCAGTAACCAGCGCGGGGTTTCCGGGGCCTGTGGATCGGCGACCGGGATCGGCTCGCCCGGTAACTCGGGGAAGAATTCGCGGGCCCTGAGTTCGCCTGTGTGAGTATCCAGACGTTGCACGGTCGATAGGAGTGGAACGGGGCGGTCGGGCGGGGAGCCGACGCTGAAGATGAGCCGACGCCCCACGCCGATGGGTCCCGGCAAGACCCGTGGCAGCTCGGTGCCGCGGTCGCTCCACCGCGTGTGTTCGAAGGTCTCCGTGGTGGGGTCGACCGTGAGCCGTTCTAAACGGGGCACGACGCGGTTCGGGTCGCCGGACACGAGGGCATCGACATCGTCCAGAGGGGTCAGTTCATGGGCCCGACAGATGTCGAGCACCACGTGACCGTGATCATCTTCGAATCCCTGGGCAAAGTGAAAGACGAACCCCGGAATGGTGGGGATACGGCGCGATGGCCCCCCGAACCGGGGCATGAGCAAAAGCTCCATGGGGTGTTCTGTGTGGAGCTGCAGGGAGGCGACGGGTGTCTTGAGACCAGCCAGGGCGCGCGGAATGTCGAAATCCGCACGCGGCAGGAGAAACACCCAGTAATGAGGCGTCACCACAGCGTCGTGGACGAAGCTCATCCGCTGTAGCGGGTAGACCGGGAATGCCTCGAGCTGTCCGTCGGGATCCACCCGGTAGCGAAGGAGGCGTGTGCGGCCACCGAGGGCGATGCCGAAATTGAACAGGGATCCATCACCGTCCAGTGTGGGATGGGCCGAAAAGGGCAGATGGGGATTGAGCAGACGGTCGATGGGCGAGAAGTGATTCTGCAGTTGTCCCCCGAAATCGTCCGTCCCGAGCGTCGCCAGGGTTTGTGGATGGAGTCGGTAGGGTAGACCCCCTTCCCACAGGGCCAAGAGCTTCCCGCCTTGCCAGACGATGTTGGTATTGGCGGCGTTCTTGAAGCGCATGCGCAGGAGATTCGTGCGAATCCCGCCGGGTCGGTTGGTCCCAAAGCCCCGGAAGAGGATCCGATCGGCGGCCTCTTCCGCGCGGTAGCCCTCGGTTCGGACGAATCGGTTGGTGTAGCGTACCCCGCCGTCCGCGAATTGGAGCCGCACGATGTGTCCGTCGCCGTCGAAGCTATGGCCGTAGGGCTCGCCGCCACGCTCGAACCGCCCACCGCCGTTGCGATAAAGGGTCCCGCGGAGCGCCGCGGGCACCTCACCGGCAAGCGGGCTGTCGCTGTGTTCTCGGCGCACGGTCCTCAGGCCCCGCGCGTAGATCCGGCGAACATCCGCGCGGTCGATTGGTGGTTCCGACATATCCCCTCCCGGCGGGCGCGTGTCGCCGTTTAGCGCTCGGATTCTGCGGCCGATGAACCCGCGTCGCCGAGGCGACTGAGCCGCTCACGGGCCTGGCGGGCGGCGGTGCTTTGGGGGGCGGTCTCGAGCAGTTCGCGAAGGGCCGCGCGACCGGCCGCTTTGTCACCTTGCTCGATAAGACTCAAGCCAAGCTTGAGCCGCGCCGCCGGCACCTTGGCGTGGTCCGGGTAATCCGCTAGGACACCCTCGAAGGCCCGGGCAGCCGGCCCAAATCGCTCTTGGGCGACGTAGGATTCGCCCAACCAGTATTGGGCCTGGGCCGCTCGCGTGTGTTCCGGATACCGAGCCACCAAGGCGGCGAATCGCGCGGCGGCCCGGCGGTAGCGCCCGGCGTCGAAATAGTCTTGGCCGTCCTGGTATAACGCGGCGGGGCCGAGATCGGGCCGGGGCAGGCTCATGGTGCCGTTATCACCAGCCGTCATCGCCTCGATGCGTTCGTCGAGAACCACCATGCGCTCGTCCAGCTCGCGATACAGCGAACGCTGCCGTTCCAGGACGGTGTCCAACCGATGCTCCGTGGTTTCGATGCGACCCTGTAAGCGGCGCAGATCCAACTCGAGGGTCTCCAGGCGATCCAGGAGATCGACGAGGGCGCCACCGCTGATCACCGATTCCAGTTGGGAGACACGCGCCTCCAAGGATCCGGAGCGCGAGGTGGTCTGGGCGTTCGGGCTCGTGGCGGCCAGACAGCCGATACCAAGGATCAGGGCCGCCAGTGGGGCCATGCCTCGCCGGGTCACCCCTCGACACCCTCGATACCTTCATACCGAAACTCGACGCGGCGGTTCTGAGACCAGGCCTCTTCATTATGGCCGAGTGCCACGGGGCGTTCTTCACCGTAGCTGACCGTCTCGATCTGAGCACGACCCGCTCCGAACAGCACCAGTCGGTCGGCCACGGCCTCGGCCCGGCGTTCGCCCAAGGCCATGTTGTATTCTCGGGATCCCCGCTCATCCGCATGGCCTTCGAGGCGTAGGGTGACCTCGGGATGGGCCTGTAGGAACTCCGCATGGGCTCCGATCATATCGGTATATTGATCCTGCACGCGGCTCTTGTCGAACGCGAAATACACCACGCGCTCCGATAACAGGCTTTCCGGGTCGGTGATCTGCTCGAGCAGGAGCTCCGGTTGCTCGTCGACCTGCCCGACCGCGACATCGGCCCCAGGCTCGTCCGAGGCTTGCTCCTCGGCGGGCCGCTCCTCCGTCTCGGGCGGTTCTTCGGCGGGCTCCTCTGCGGGTTCGGGTTCCGGCGGTTCGGTCTTCTGCGCGTCCTTGGGACTGCAGCCGAATCCGATCGCGAGGAACACGCCCCCGAGGAGAACCGCGATGATCCAATGGGTACGTTTCATGAGCATTGCCTCCGTTATTAGGGTTTGCCATCGGCGGGATAGGGGGACCAGGCCGGTTCGCGTACGCTCCCCGCGTCGAGTACGAGTCGATGGCGGGCTCGGCCATCGGCGCTGGCCACGAAGAGCACCCCGTCCTCGGCCGCTTGGCCTGCGTAGATGAGCATCCGCCCATTGGGCGCGAAGCTCGGCGATTCCTCGAGGGTCCCTTGGGAGATCACCCGCGTCAGACGGGTGTCGAGATCGTGGATAAGGATTCGAAATCGATCCCCCTCGCCACGCACCAACGCCATCTCGTTTCGCGTCGAGATATCCGGGCTGACGTTGTAACCCCCCGTGAAGGTAATGCGTTCAACGGCACCCCCGCGGCGCGGGATGCGATAGATCTGGGGCTGGCCGCTGCGGTCCGAGGTGAAGTACAGATGCTCCCCTTCGGGATGCCACGCCGGCTCGGTCTCGATCGTGCGGGCATCCGTCAGCCGTTGCAAGCGATCCGTTTCCAGATCCAGCAAATAAATGTCCGGGCTACCATCCTTCGAGAGGACCAGGGCCAGGCGCTCACCGTCCGGCGACCAGGCCGGCGCCCCGTTGATTCCGGGATGGGCGGCAACGGCCCGGCGCTTGCCGCTCGCGAGGGTATGCACGAAGACTTCCGGGCGGCGATTCTCGTAGGACACATAGGCAAGGCGTTTCCCGTCGGGGCTCCACGCGGGCGATAGGATGGGGTGATTTGACTCCAGCACGGGCCGGGGATTGTGTCCGTCGCTATCGGCGACGGACAACGTGAAGCGACGCGTCCCCTCGCTTTGCTGCACGACCTTCACATAGGCGATCCGCGTGTTGAATGCACCGGGTTCGCCGATCAAGGTCTCGTAGACCCGGTCGCTGATCCGATGGGCTGCCTGCCGGAACTGCTCGGCGGGGACCGTCAGTTCAAAGGCCTCGAGCTCACTCCTGCTGAAGGTGTCGAGGAGGCGGTAGCGGATTCGATAACCCGGCCCTTCGGCGGCCGGGCGGAGCTGGCCGATGACCAGGCTCTCGATCCCGGCTTGACGCCACTTGGCGAAATCCACCTGGGCGTCCATGTCGGGGCGACTGGGCCACTGCTCGGACGGGATGACCTCGAAGCGCCCGCTGCGCGCGAGATCGGCTCTGATGATACGGGCGATCTCGGTCTCGGAGGGGCTATCGGCTGCGGGACGCTCGGCACGGGCCTTGAACGGGAGAATGGCGATCGGCAGGGCCCCCTCGACCCCCCCGGAGATCTCGATGCGCAGGACCGCCTGGCTTGCCGAAACGAGGAAGAAGCCCATGAGCAGGATCAATACGATCCCGTGGACCCGAGACCGCGGGCGAGTTGGCGACATAGGGCTAGCGCTCCACGATGAATTCAAATTCGATCACGGGTTCGAAGATCGCCTCGGTCGGCGGCTCGGGCAGCGGTGAGGCACGACGGACCGCAACCTTGACGGATCGCTGAAGGGCCGTCCCTTCTGAGCATCGGGTCACCTCGACCCGGCGGACGAACCCACTGGGTGACTGTTCGATGCGAACGACGCACGAGGCCCCTCCCGGGACACCCGGTGGTTGACGCCAGGCCTGTCTCACAGCAGACCGGATGGAATCTGTGTAGCGCGCCCGGAGCCTTTGTTGTTGGCGGGCGGCGCGTCGCTGTTCCAT
>CAYFWJ010000157.1:2350-6038 GCA_964346755.1 uncultured Ectothiorhodospiraceae bacterium | reverse complement strand
GCGCGCTCATCAGTCGCGCCGGTTCGTCCGTACAACGGCCGATGGGCTGAGCCTCGAGAGCGGGCGTCGGCGGCCCGCGGGTTCCGGAGCGGCGGGGGTATCCCGGCCGGTTATGTAACGGCCTTGACCCGCAGGATGACGGCCTGTACCGAGGCCGGTGCGGTGTCCTCGATCGCTTCCTCGATCTCCAGGTCGTCGGCTCGCATCCCGGCGCAATCGAGGAGCCAATCGAGGCCCGAGGCGTCCCACCACTGATCGCGTGGGACACCGCCGGATTCGGCCCGCCAGATCAGTCGGTAGGTGGTTACGACGTCTTCCTCGACATCGACCAACCAGCGGCCTTGGCCAATCCCCTCGCCCTCGGCGACACAGTCCTCGAGCCGCGGGCCCCGCTCGCCTTCATCGGGCGCCATCAGCCCCAGCTGGGCGATATGCGGTAGAAGCGCCTTTTGTCGGTCGCCGTCGAGGTTTGCGAGATGGGTGATGAACGTTCGATGGAAACGGTCTTCCCAATAGAAGAAACCGTTGGCGTTTCGATACACCCCGCAGATCTCGTCGTCCGCGAGGTCCTCGCTCCAATCGGATTCCACCTTCAAGGCCTCCAGGAACGGCTCGACCCAGCGCTCGGGCTCGTCGCCATAAATCCGTTCGCCCCAGCCGTAAAGGAGTAGGGTGACGGGGCCGGCGTCCGCGTACTCCGTTAAAACCGTGTCGATCAGCGCCTGGTTAATGTCGCGCTCGCTCATCATGCGCCCTCGCCAGAATGTGCGCTGTCCCTCATCCCCGACCCTGCTCCAAGAACCGCTCCCGCGCCTGGGGATCGGTGATGAATCGTGCAAGCCGTTGATACAGATCCGCTTTGTCGGTGGCCTGTCGGGCTGTCTTGCGCAGCGCCATCTTGGCCATGGGGCCGATATGTTCCGTCAGGCGGGTCTCGGCCTCGGCGAGGAGCGCGCTGGGCAGAGGATCGGCGGCGACCTCCGAGGAGGCGGCCGGGGCTCCACCGGAAGCGGCGTGTCCGGTCGAGTCGTGGGCCTCGAAGGCCCCGAGAAAGGCGCGACGTGCCTGAGCGTCCGGGATATGTCCCGCGAGTCGGGCGAGGAGGGTCGAGAGGTCCTCGGCCTTGCGGGACTGCTGCCGAACCAGCATGCGTGCCATCGGCCCCATGAACTCCGCCAGGCCGCGCTCGATCCAGTCCAAGGTCTCGGCGGGCCAGGCATACGATGAGCCGTCCGGAACCGGCTCGTCCTGGGGTCGGGCGGGGGACACCTCGCGACAATAGGTCGTGGTCCCGATCAGGGTCTCGAGGTTGCCCACGTCCAAGGCCGCCCGGAGGGCGTCGGAGAACGCCTTGGCATCGGGGTAACGGGCCTTTCGGCGGGTCGCCAGGGCCTTCGCCAAGACTCGGTACAGGCCACTCGGTAGGGCTTGCCCGGGATCCGCCCCGGTCTCGCACTGGCCTTCGGCGAAATCCTGCAAGGTCTCGAACGTACGTCCCGGCGAGGGGTGCAGGCCGGAGATCATTTCGAACAGCATGACCCCGACGGCGTAGAGATCGGCACTGGCATCGGTGGCCTCACCCCGCAGTTGCTCCGGGGCCATGTAGGCGGGGGTCCCGACCATGGACCCCACCTGGGTTTGCCCTGAGCGGTCATCGAGACGGGCCACGCCGAAATCCGTCAATTTCAGGCGCCCTTCCGCTAGGAGTAGGACATTGGACGGTTTGATATCCCGATGCAAGACGCCCGCCTGATGGGCGAAGTCCAAGGCCTCGAGGACCTGCAGGACGATGGCCGTGGCATCGTTGAGCGGGAAGGCGCCGCGCTCGGCGAGACAGGTCCGCACCTCGCGTCCTTCAATCAACTCCATGACGATGAACGGCGCCGCGTTGTGTTCCCCGTAATCGTAGATCGTGATGATGTTCGGATGATTACACCGCGCGGCGGCCTTCACCTCCCGGTGGAAACGGGCCCGCAGATCTTCGCCGTCTGCCCCGGCGAGCAGGTGGTGATGGATGGTCTTGAGGGCGACCGGCCGCTCGATCAACGTGTCGAACGCCCGGTACACGACCCCCATGCCCCCACGACCCAACACGGCATCGAGGCGGTATTTGCCGACCGCCTTGAGGGCCGGGACGGTATCGGTCATCGGTCAGACGAGCGATCGTGGCGCGAGCGATCGGCTTGTTCTTCCTCGTGGAAGGAGTCCTCCAACATCTGCATCGCGCTGCCCAGGCTCCGCCGCATGCGGTTGAAAGAGGCGGCCAGCGAGGCGATCTGGTCGTTCCCGCCGACGCTCACCTCGGGGACGGTTTCATCCCCTCGACTCACCGCGTTCGCCACCCGCGCAATGCGGTTGACCGGCTGGATGACAATGAAGTGCAGGAAGATGTTCATCACGATGGCGACCAGCAGAAAGGCCCCGGCCAGACCGCTGACGAAGGTCAGGAAGGCCCGGTTGGCCCGTTCGAAGGGCACCGACATCGGCACCGTGACCACCTGGGCACCGACGATCTCGTTCAGCTTCCAACCGAATCCGTTGGAATCGCCATACTTGGCGATCAGCGTATCGGGCGCGCGTTGAGGTGTGTCATGGCAGGTCAGGCAATCCGGGTCGCTGATCTGGATCGGCCGTGCGAGGTACAACGTCGGCCCGGTCGCCGCCTGGCGTTGGCCAACGATCTCGCCCTCTTCCGGGTGGTTTCGGAACCACTCGATGATGTCGGCCTCCCAGTCCGTTGCGCGATCCGCCGGGTTGGTGGGATTGAGCGTCGCCTCCTTGTAGCTGTAGGCCGGGTAGTCTTGCCGCAGATTCTGGATATTGGTCGTCGCGGCGTAGGCAGGGACCGACTGCGGGAGGAACTGACGCTTCATCTGCAAGGTGAGCAGTGGGTTGATCTCGGTGACGGTGTATTCGCGGATGGCCATGGCGCTTTCCATCATCAAACCGGCATCGTGCAATACCTCTGCCCTGGCGTTGCGTTGCAGCATCCAATGGGCGAAATAGGCCGCGACGGACAGCCCGAGGGCAAAGGTGAAGAGCAGGGCGAGGTTGAATTTGATGCTGAGTCCCATGGAGACATCCCCAGGTCATTCGGATCGGGCCGGTGAGAACGGGCTCGGCGTGAGGCGGTGTGGTGGTCGTGCCACGGTGTGCCCTGTCGAGCGGCGCCGGGCTTGGGCCCGCCTAGGCGCGGGTGCAGGTCTCATACGCCCGGGTGAAGCCGCGCAGACTGAAGGTGATGGATCGGGTCTCGGTCATCGGCCAGGTCGGCCAAAAGCCCAGTGACACCGTGAGTTCGTAGCCGCGCTTGAACTGTTCGAGGAGTTGCGCGAAGGCCTCCTGGAATCGGGCTGTGGTATCGCGCTCGGGAAACGGCTCATCCGGCTCGATGGGCGCGTAGGCGTCCACCTGGAGCCCCTGATCGGGGTAGGCGGGATCGATGGGGGACTCCGTGATGACCTGAACTCGATCCCGGGTGACCTCGATGCGCACGGGGGTGGTCGTGTAGCCGTCATCGATCCGTTTCTCCGCGGAGACGACGACACATCGTTCGGCCGTCGGGCGCTCGCCGGCGGTGGTTTCGACATGCCAGTTCGGGGGCTCGGCTTGGGCGATACCCGCGAACATGATCACCATCAGCCCAGGGACCCGCATCATAGGAACGTCGGTTGGAATGGGCGAACGG
>CAYFWJ010000157.1:0-2250 GCA_964346755.1 uncultured Ectothiorhodospiraceae bacterium | reverse complement strand
GCGGGCGCCGTGGCCGCCGCCCGCCCCCGCGCGTGGGCCCGGGACGGGATCGGTGGATAGCCCGCCGGAAAATCGCGTCCCGGCCCATAGGGTAATCATAGGGTCGACCCGGGGTCAACCGGTCCACGCCTCCGATCCGAACTGCGCGTCTCCTTGGGTTCACGCCGTGCCCGCGACTTCGGCGGCATGGCGTTGGGCTTCGGCTTCGAGGGGGCGTCCGAAGCGTTGCTCGTAGGACAGGAGGAGCGCCGGGATGATAAGCAGGACCAAGAAGGTGGCCACGCCAAGCCCGAAGGAGATGGAGATCGCCATCGGGATCAGGAATTGGGCCTGCAGTGAGGTCTCGAACAGCAGCGGTGTGAGGCCCGCGATGGTCGTCAACGAGGTCAGCAGCACCGCGCGCAGGCGCTGGCAGGCCGCCTCGATGACGGCCTCTTCGGTGGCCATACCTGCCTCCCGGAGGTGCTTATAGAAGATCACCAGGATGATGGAGTCGTTGACCAGGATCCCCGTGAGGCCGAACAGCCCGAAGAGCGAGAGGAGGGTCAAGTCCACCCCCATCAGCCAGTGGCCGAGGACCGCCCCGACAATGCCGAAGGGGATGATGGACATGACCAACAGGGGCCAAACATACGACGAGAAGATCCAGGCCAGGATGAGGTAGATGAGCACGAGGGCGAAGACCAGGCCGCGGCGCATATCGCCGAGGGTCTCCCGCTGATCCGCAGCCCGCCCCTCCAAGGTGTACTCCAGCCCGTAGCGGCTCTGGAGCTCGGCCAACACGCCCTTCTCCAGGGCGGTGGTGATCTCATTGGTGCTGGTGACATCGCTGTCCAAGTTGCCAGAGACCTCGACGGCAAGTTGACCGTCGGCGTGGCGCAGGGCCTCGAAGCCACGCCGGTATTCGTAATCGACGAGGTTGCCGAGCGGAGCGGCGTTGCCATTGGGCAGGTGAATCGGTAATCGGTCGAGGCTGTCGAGGGACTCCCGTTCGTCCTCGGCGAGCATAACCCGGACCTCCACCTCGTCCCGGCCCGATTGGTAGATCTGGGCGAGGGCCCCCTCGTAGGCCGCGCGGATCTGATCGCCGAGCTCGGCGACGGTGAGCCCCGCGGCCTTAGCCCGGGGCGTCAGGGTGTAGATCAACTGGCCCTCGCCGTAGGGCATGTCGTCGACCACCGCGCTGACGCCGGGGCGATTCTGGAGGGACTCCTTGAGCTCAAGCGCGGCGGCCTTGAGGTCGTCGGCGTCCTCCCCGAGGAGTCGGACATTGATATCTCGACCGGGGGGACCTGCGCGGCGGGCGGTCAGGGTGAAGGTCTCGATTCCCGGCGGGAGTTCCACATGCTTGCGCCAGGTCTCGAGTAGCTCGGGGTTGCGCACGCTGCGGTCGTCGGGATCGACGAGTTCGACCACCATGGACCCGAAATGATTGCCATTGCCGCCGCTGGAACCCGGCCCGCCCGTCGGGGCGCCGATGCCGATCCGGGTGACGGGGGTGACGACCAGGGGTTCACCGAGTTCGGCCTCCGCCTCCTGGAGGGCCTGTTCCACCTCCCGCATGAACTGTTGGGTCGTCGTCCGGGGTGTGCCCGCGGTAAAGGCCACATCGGCGTAGACCACGTCGCTTTCGGGACTCGGAAAGAACACGAAGTTCAGGCGTCCGCCGGCGATCAGCCCGATGGCCACGATGAGAAAGGCGACCACGGTGCTCAGCGTGGTCCAGCGATGGCGCACGGCGCGGGCCACGAAGGGGCGGAAGCGGGTCTCTCGGAATTGCTCGAATCCCTGTTCCAACCCCCGTCGAACGCGACTGCCCCGCTGCCCCGTGCGTGCCTGCTCGCGATTCAGGCCGTTAAAGGCATGGCGCAGATGGCCGGGTAGCACCAGGAAGGATTCAATCAACGAGGCGAAGACCACGCACACGATGACCAGGGGCAGTTGAAACATGATCAGCCCGATGGGGCCCCCGACCAACATCAGCGGCGCGAATGCCGCAACGGTGGTCAGGGAGGAGGCCATGACCGGTCCGAGCATCCGATTCGCCCCCCCCTCCGCCGCGGACAGGGGCGACTCCCCCTGCTGGAAGTGGGTAAAAGCGTCTTCCCCGACCACAATGGCATCGTCGACGATGATCCCTAGGGCCATGATCAGGGCGAAGAGGCTGATCATATTGATGGATCCGCCGGCGAAATAGAGGATGAACAAGGTGGCCATGAACGAGACGGGGATACCCACCATGACCCAAAA
>CAYFWJ010000156.1:4101-6103 GCA_964346755.1 uncultured Ectothiorhodospiraceae bacterium | reverse complement strand
CTAGTGTAGTGTGTTGCGCAACAGGGTCAAGCTGCATCACTCCGCCGATAACCGGGGCAGCCGCTCAAAGGGCGTCTCCAGAACAACAAGGGCACGGATGGCTATGCCCCCCATGGCGGTGACCCTGGGACCGGAAGGGTACTGCCTGGCGTTTGGAATGCGTGAAGGCAAGCCGCATTGCCAGAAGGGCAGGCCCGATCGATTGAGGCGAAGCCTGCGCGATGCGCGTACCATCACGGGGCCGCCTTTGCGGTTGCAGTTGGATAGCGGCCATGACCCGATGGAACCCATCGATGGGGTGGTTGAGCACAACGCGGCATGGACTCCGCGCGAAGCGGTGGACGTGCTGATCCAATGGAACCCACGCCCGGGCAATCCAGACGAGGGGCTCGACGACGCCGAGCGTCATGGGCGCTGGGCGCACCCGGGCGAAGGCAAGCGGGTGGCGCGGTGCCGTGTCACCCGTGAACGGCGGTGGCAAGGCTGCGAGGACACCGTGCGACGGGTCATGCGCGTGATCGAACGACCCATCCAGATCGCCGCGCGTTTCGCTCAAGGCGCCGGTGGGCCGTCAGGGGTTCGCCGTCGAGCGCACCGGTAGCTCAAAGAAGAAGCAGGTCCCCGTACCGCGCTCACGGGTCAAGTCGATCCGGCCGCCATGGCGTTCCACGATGCCCTTGGTGATGCGGAGCCCGGGCCCGGAGCCACTGGGGGCATCGGGGCCGAGCTGGGGGCCTTGGGCGAATGGGGTGAAGAGTTGCGATCGCAGATCCGCGGGTATCCCGGGCCCGTGGTCGCAGATGATGACCCGCACGACCTCAGCGAGGGGCTGGACGGTCACCGTCATCGGCGCACCCTCCGGCGAGTGCTTGATCCCGTTGGACAAGAGGTTGGCGAAGACCTGCAACAGGCGTTGCGCATCGCCGCAGACCGGGGCCTGCGCCACCCCCGACTCAACGACGAGCCGGACGCCTTGGGCTTGGGCGTAGCCTTCGTTGTCATCCACCGCGATGCGGGCCAGCGACTGGAGGTCCACTGGCTGGAAATCGAAGGCGATCTGACCGGATTCGATCCGTTCCTGATCCAGGATATCGTTCAACAGGGTGGTCAAGCGCTCGCTGTTGCGGTAGGCCATCTCCAACAGCTCCCGGGTCCGTTGCGGGAGCACGTCCTCATCACGCCGCCGGACGAAGCGCACGCCCCCCATGATCGAGGTCAAGGGCGTGCGCATCTCATGGCTGACCATGGAGACGAAGGTGCGTCGGGCCGCTTCGACCCGAGGGTATTCGCTGACCTCCCGTACGATCGCGGTATAGTGGGCGACCTGGGGATGATGATCTTGGGCACCGAGGCTGATCTGGGCCGGGAACCGGCCCTCCGCTCGCCAGCCGGTCACTTCCAGTCCCGGTCAACTCACCTCACTCGCCCGCTGGGTCTCGGCCACCAAATCGGTGAAACCGAGCGCGTGACCGGCCGCATCGGTGACCCAATCCGTCACGGATTGGTCGGCCAACCCCGCCGCGGGGGTCGCGAACAGTCGTTCGGCAGCTGGGTTGTGGCTGAGGATCCGTCCCGTCTCATCGAGCGTCAGGATCCCCTCCGCGGCGGTATCGAAGACCGCTTCCAATTGGGCCTTCTGGGCGTGCAATGACTGGGTCGCCCGTTTCAAGGACTCGCATTCCAACTCCCTCTGGACGCCGTCGGCGAGATCCCGCAGGATGCGCCGTTGGGTGTCATCCAGCCGGCGGGGGACGTAATCGATGACGCACAGGGTACCGACCCGATGGCCGTTGGCCATCCTCAGGGGCGCCCCGACGTAGGCCCGAATCCCGGACTCGACGACCCGGGGATTGTCCCGAAAACGGGCATCGACCCTTGCATCCGGGACTTCGAGGAGCCCGGGCTCAAGGATGGCGTGGCCGCAGAAGGAGACATCGCGGGGCGTCGCCTCGAGCTCAAGCCCCTGCCGAGACTTGAACCACTGGCGCTCGGCATCCACCAA
>CAYFWJ010000156.1:0-4001 GCA_964346755.1 uncultured Ectothiorhodospiraceae bacterium | reverse complement strand
TCGAGGGCCCGTCGGCGTTCCCCCTCATCCGGCGGTCGACACGGCGATTGCACGATTCCGATCCTCAACCGGTTGGATGAATGACCCCGGGTCATCGTCAAGCGAACCGGTTTTCGCGACCGATTCGGCTGCGCCCCCACGGTTCCAATTCAGCCCGAGGGCTCTGACCACCATGCGCACGGCTCCATCCGACTCCCAGGCCCGCTTGCTAGCAGCCGAGGACATCGAGCTGCACCGGCACGCGCATCTCATCCTCCACGGCGTCGACCTGAGCCTGCGCGAGGGTGAGATCATGACGGTCATCGGGCCGAACGGCGCCGGTAAGACCACCCTGCTCCGCATCCTGCTCGGTCTGCTGCAACCCACGGGCGGTCGGGTTTGGCGGGCCCCTCGGTTGCGTGTGGGTTACATGCCCCAACGCCTCGCCGTCGATCCCACGTTGCCGCTCACGGTGGACCGACTCCTGGGGCTGGCCATGACGACGACTCGCCGGCGCCGCCGCGCGGTTCTCGCGGAGGTCGGCATCCCCGATCGCCCGCATACGCCCGTGCAGTCGCTCTCCGGCGGCGAGATGCAGCGGACCCTCCTGGCACGGGCCCTCCTCCGCGATCCGAGTCTTCTGATGCTGGACGAGCCGGCCCAGGGGGTCGACGTCATCGGTCAATCGGAGGTCTACCGACTCCTGCAACAGATTCGGGACCAGCGCGGCTGCGGCATCCTCATGGTCTCCCATGACCTCCATCTCGTGATGGCGGCCAGCGATCACGTCCTGTGCCTGAACCGTCATGTCTGCTGTCAGGGGGCACCGGAATCGGTCAGTCGTCACCCAGAATATCAGCGGCTATTCCGCCAGCTGGCCATTGATCCCAGCGACAATCTCGGGGTGTACGTGCATGCCCACGACCATCATCATGACCTCCACGGCGAGGTGATCCCCGACACGACCGAGAACGCGGACCGGGCTTCTGCCACGGCGGACCGGAGTCGAGACCATGCTGGATAACCTGCCGGATTTCATGGTCCGGGCGGTGATCGGAGGCATGAGTATTGCTGTCATCGCCGGCCCCCTCGGGAGTTTCGTCCTTTGGCGACGCATGGCCTACTTCGGGGCCGCCCTGTCCCACTCCGCCCTCCTGGGGGTCGCCCTGGGCCTGGCGCTAGGGCTGCCGACCACCCTCGGGGTGTTCGTCGTCAGCGGGGCGGTCGCGGGTCTGCTCGTGGTCTGGCAACGGGATGAACGGCTTGCCCGCGATACGCTGCTCGGGATCCTCGCCCACGGGAGCTTGGCCCTCGGGATGGTGGTCATCGCCCAACTCGAAGGGCTGCGGACCGATCTCCTGGGCCTGCTGTTCGGGGATATCCTCGCCGTCGCCCCGGGGGATCTGTACGCGATCGTGGCCGGCGGGGCGGCCGTTCTCGCCATCCTCGCGGGGATCTGGAACCGCCTCTTGCTCCTGACCCTGCATCGGGAGCTGGCCCAGGCCGAAGGGACCCCCGCGATGCTGATCGAGCTCGTCTTTATGCTGCTCATCGCCGCCGTGGTCGCCTTGGCGATGAAGCTGGTCGGGATCCTTCTGATCACGTCCTTGTTGATCATCCCCCCCGCGGTGGCTCGGCCCTGGGCGCGTACGCCCGAAGTCATGGCGGTGGCCGCCATCGGGATCGGTTGCCTCGCCGTGGGCCTCGGTCTGTGGGGTTCCTGGACTTGGAACCTACCGGCAGGGCCGGCCATCGTCCTGACCGCGACCGCGCTGTTCGCCCTGACTCGAATCGTCCCGCGGTACGCGTCGGTGACCTAAGGCCGCGAGCCGGGGGACGGATCCGGCAAGGCGATATCGAGCGCCGCGAGCTGCTGTTCCACCACGCCCGCCCAGTCTCGGTTGGCCTGGGGGTTAGCGGGACTGGGATGCAACAGGCGCCCTGGGGTCGCCGTGCCTCCCGCAACGGCTTCGGCTACGCGGGCCGCCGCGAAGGCCCCGATACCCAGCGCCAATCGCGGCCTTAGCAGCCCGAGGAGTTCCGCCAAGGCGGCATCACAGCGTGCGAACAAGCGGGTTCGAGCCGGGGCGGGGAGTTTGTCGGGGGTGCGGTTGCGGCCGCTGGCCTCGAGGAAACACAAAGGACAGTAGTTCACCACCAGAAACCGCGCAAAAAAGGCCTCAGGCGAACCGAAGCGCGCCTGCGCCCAGGCCCAGAGGCGGCGTCCACTGCCTTCCCGGCGCGCGCAAGCGAATCCCTCGACCGGCCGTTGTGGATGTTCCGGCACCGGTTTCCTCACGGGTGCCTCGATCCCGAGCCAATCCCGCACCGAGGGGACGTCCCCGAACGGCACCCCGGTCTGGGCCATGCCCCAGGGGCCTGGGTTCATGCCGACCAGGACCACCTCGGGCCGATGCGTCGCATAACGTTGCAGATAGTCGGCATGCGGGGCCCAGGCATAGCGCAAGGGATGGTAGACGTGGGTCACCGGCCCAGCGACCCACGCCTGGGGTTCGAGATCCTCCCGTAACCCCGCCGCCACCGCCGTGACGGCGGCGACTTGGGACGCCGAACCGTCGCCTCGGGTCACCCCGGCTCCCGGGGCCCGGCCAGTCGCGACCCCCGATCGACGCCCGGTCATGCCTTCGAGTCCGTCCGGCCGCCGTGCGCCAAGCGGTCGAGATCCAGAAGCCCATCGAGGGTCGCCGCGTCGAGTTCCGTTTCCTCCGTCGCCACAGCTCGGATACTCCGTTCCTCCTGGGCGGCGCGATGCGCGATGGCCGCGGCCTTGTCGTAGCCGATAACTGGAGTGAGGGCGGTGACAAGCATCGGATTGCGCTCCAGGGCCTCGCGCATCCGCGATCGGTTGACCTCCAGCCCGACCAGGGCTTGGTCGGCCAAGGCCCGGCTCGAGGCCGTCAGCAACTCAACGCTCTCGAGGATGTTGGAGGCAACCACCGGGAACATGACGTTCAATTGAAAATGGCTCGACTGCGCTGCCATCCCGACGACGCCGTTGTTCCCCATGACCTGCACGGCAGCCATGGCCACCGCCTCGGGGATCACCGGATTGACCTTCCCGGGCATGATGCTGCTCCCCGGTTGCAGCGCCGGCAGCTGAACCTCCGCCAAACCGGCGTGGGGTCCACTGTTCATCCAGCGCAGGTCCTCGGCGATCTTGCGCAGCGAAGCCGCTGCCCCGGCCAAGGCCCCGCTGAATACCACCCATGCATCGAGGTTGCCGAGGCCCAGGAAGGGATTGTCCATCGCCCGGAACGAGACACCCGTCGAGTCGGCCAGGCGAGCGGCGCAGTGGGCACCGAAATCCTCGGGGGCATTCAGACCCGTCCCGACGGCTGTGCCCCCGAGCGGTAATGCCGTCAGGGGCTCCCAGGCCGCGGCGATGGCCGCGCGCGCCCCACAGACCTGATCCCGCCAGGCCCAACACTCCTGGGCCAAGGTAATCGGCACGGCATCCATCAGGTGGGTGCGGCCTGTCTTCACGGTATCGGTCTGTTCCGCGGCGAGCCCATCGAGGCGCTGCGCCAGGGCCTCCAGGGCGGGCAGCAACTCCTGCCGCGTCAGCCGCGCGACGGCGATGCGCAGGGCACTCGGAAAGACATCGTTCGAGCTCTGACTGCAGTTGACGTGATCGTTGGGATGGACGGGCTCCCCGAGGTGGTGCGTCGCCAGGCGAGCCACCACCTCGTTCACGTTCATATTCGAGCTGGTCCCGGAACCCGTCTGAAAGATATCGACGGGGAACTGATCCGCGTGCGCACCCTCGGCGATCGCAGCAGCGGCCGTGGCAATGGCCTCGGCGCGGGCCGAACTCAGGCGCCCACAGGCCCCATTGACCTCGGCACAGGCCTGCTTGATGCGGCCCAATGCCTGCACGAGGTCCCCAGTGAGGCGCCGTCGACTGAACCGGAAGTTCTCAACGGCCCGCTGTGTCTGGGCGCCGTATAGGGCGTCGTCTGGCACCTCGACGGGCCCCAGGCTGTCATGTTCGATGCGCATCG